>CAZEEF010000088.1:0-8493 GCA_964511095.1 uncultured Coxiellaceae bacterium
AAAGTTTTTACCGGACGTTTCAACAAATCCGCCATTGCCGCCCAATGGTCCGCCACGTGCCGCAATACTGCCATAAAACTGCGTACCTGCATTTGACCAGACAGCAATATTACCGCCATTACCATTGGATAAAGCATTTGCACTCAGTGTCACGGTAGGTGCTACATAAGTATGCGTGGCATTTTGTTCAGGACCTGCACCATGGAAATTGCCGCCGATTAAAATGGTTCCCCCGCCGCTACCGCCTGAAACATCAATCGATGCGTTATCCACTAGTTGAACATTGTCACCCAATACTTTAACGGTTCCACCGTGTTGCGTTTTATGTTTACCCATTGCAACCATCTTGCCTGAGACTCTCACGGATCCACCGCCGCCGGATAAAATAATCGTACCACCATGTTGTTCAACCGTATTCGCTTCGATACGACCTGACATGTTGATGGAGTGATCCAGAATGCTGCCGGCAGTACTCGCCGCTAATAAAACTTTTCCACCATTCGCCAGTATCGTTCCACTATTACTCACCGCAGATTTTAACGTGCGTCCATCGGGGGCAACCGCCGGTTTTGACACAGCCGAGTTCACACCAAACTGAATCATTTGATCACCGTAAAAATCAATCGTGTATTCTGTACCGGCAGCCAGAATCACTTTTCCCATTCTGGCGATGATGATCCCATTGTTTTCAACACCGGGTGCAACAAGAGCCGCCATGCCTTCATTTCGAATAGTGATTTTTCCATTATTGATAATCGCACCATTCCACAAAGGCGATTGTACAAAATGGAAATTGCCTATCATGAAATCACTGTTTGAAATATTGGCGGTGGTAGCAAGCAAACCGGAGACATCCACTCTGGCCGTCGAGGTAAACAACATGCCGGCTGGATTAATTAAAATAATTTTTCCATTCGCAATGATCGCACCTTGAATAATGGAAGATCCCATGTTGGGATCAATTCGGTTGAGTGTAATGGATTGTTTGGAAGGTTGAACGTATTGCGTCTTTTCGTGTTGTGCAATGTTATATGTTTTCCAATCGATGATCGCTTTGTCGCTTGTTTGATTAATTTGTACGGTTGTTGCATTGGGGTTAGTAATGTTGGCGTTCCCTGCCGTGATTTGGCCGCCTTGTGGATTTGAACTCACTGAAATCGCGAACAACGAAAACACTAAACCAAACACTAAAACAAAACACTGTTTTATTGTTCCTCGCACGTGTCTTCCCGGCTGTGTATTGCTTTCCTCATTATGGTTATTACCATAAATGATTTTCATTTTAGTTGTGACACAGTTGTTACGGTTGTCTATATAAGTATAGGATAGGCGGTAGAAAAATCCACTGGATGGGCTTTTTATTTTTACAGTCTATTCAAATTCTTGCGATTAACTGGAAGAATCCTCTGGCCTGTTGGGGGTTTTGATCGAGCGGGGTTAAGGTGGTTGCCTTACGACTCAACGGCTTGGCAATATAGAGCTCACCATACACATTTTGGGTAAAAAGTAACCGCAATCCAGCGCCGGTTGACGTTAAATCCAGTCTTGACGGATTATGGAACGTATCACGATTCCAGATAACACCTGCATCATAAAAAACATAGTATTCGATTGCCTGTAAAAAAGATTTTTGTGGTTGTGTATCGAGACGCAATTCCACTTTTCCTGCCAACCCTTCATCACCCACAATTTCCGCAGGGCCATATCCCCGACCGTACAGCGGACCGCCCACACTAAATTGTTCGGTTGCCAATAAAGGTTGAAAAGAATATTGTCCCGAAAAAGAAGTATAGAGCGATATCATTTTATAAAAGGGTTGTTGTAATCGCGACAGAAAAGCCGTCATTCTTGTGTATTGCGCACGTCCTTCCGGTCTCGATTGTTCTGCGTGCATCTGCGCACCCAATATGGGAAATCCATGTATCACATCGAGTCCCAGATTATCCGATCCATTCCATCGATCCGTCGTATCATACGTTCCACCTAAATCCAGCGAACGAATGCGATCCTGATAAAGCGGTGCCGCCAAAATGGTAGATGTCACATTTTGATAATTTGCCATGGCATGCAATGTGACATTTTGTTCGCGAGAACGAATCAGTGAATAGATTAAACCACCATAAATAGAGGCACTCATACCCACAATTTCGACAGGTGCCAATAAAAATCGCGGTTGTGTCGCCGTGTAACTGGTCCCCACTGTTAAATTGAGTCCATTACTGGTTAACGGTTCGGTGTGGTACAAATTATAGTATTGCATTTCGCTTTCTTTGGAAGTCACCGTCGCATTCATGCCTGTCGTATCACCGCCGACAAATATCGAATTGGCCGCAAATGAGACGGATGACTGAACGGGCCCAAGATAACGTGTTCCATAATTATTGTATTCCAGCGCTGCATTCAGGAGTTTATTTTCAACAATGAGCGTTAAATCAGCTGCATCCGGTATGGTTTTTGATGGCACAAGAACCGCCTTAACCGACATACCCGGCAAGTCATTGGCCAGTAACATTTCTCGTTGCATGACGGATAATTTTAAAGGTTTTGACGCCTGAATATGCTGACCATACGATTCAATGAGTCTTCTCGCACCGCCGGGATGCCCTGTCACTGTCACTGAACCAATAAATCCTTCGATGACTTCCACTTTCACAACGCCATTTTTAATTTCCTGCGGCGGCAAAAACGCGCGCGACAAGATATAGCCCGCATTCCGATAATAAGTCGATATTTGTTGAACCAGCGATTGCAAATCAGCCACTGAAATTTCTTTGTGTAACGAAGAGGTAAAAATCGATTGAAGCTCCGCCTCAGTGAAAATGGTATTACCTGTAATAATGACTTGATTTAGCTTGAATTTAATCGCTTCTGCCCCCGGAATGGGCGCATGCGGTTTCACTTCATTGGAGATGGGAGCCTGAGCGGTTTTTTTTCGATTAAAATTTTCTTTTTGGAGATTTTTTTGCATTTGTCCAGGATCAAATGCATTGGGCACTGCAAATGGAATCCCTAATGGAGCCGCATAGACGCGTGAATGAATCAATCCCAATACGGATACCAGCACGCAAAATAAACCGTATTTAATAAGTTTTTTTAACATTCCATTGTCTCTTGATACACACTAAAATAGCATTCCGTCGAGCGTAACATAAGTTGTTCAGTCAAGAAAGATGACTGAGCTTGTCCGTCATTCCCGCACTGGGAAAAGTGAGTTAACTTATTGAATAATAAAACAATTTTATTAATTTGTGTTACAGTTTTTTATTTTTTAGTCCGAAAAATAACGTAACTTATTGATTATAATGTATTTTTTCCGTTTTTTGCGGGTTGTACCATTTTAGTAAGATAGTTTGCCATTTGATCTATTTCGACCGTTTTATCCACTGCGCCCATGGATTGCGCGACGGCTGCCATACCAAACACCACACAACTTTTTTTATCCTGGATAAGCGTATGGCCACCTGCTTTTTTTAATTCAGATAATCCTTCTGCACCATCACTTCCCATACCCGTCAATAATAGGCCAATCGCTTTGTTTTTGCAGGTTTTCGCGATGGATCGCAATAAGACTGTAATGGATGGACAAAATCCTGAAACAGGTTCGCCTTGTATTAATTTGACAGTCAACCCTTTCGTCGTACGTTCCACCGTAAAATGTAAATGATCGGGAGCAAAATAAATCACACCACTTCGTAACACTTCGTTATTTTCAGCATTTTTGATTCTCAAGCTGGAATTGAGATTGAGCCAATGCGTGAATCCTTCCATAAATCCTTTCGTCATGTGTTGAACAATCACAATAGGAACCGGAAAAGACGACGGCAATTGTGAAATCATCTTTTTTAACACTTGTGGACCTCCAATGGAGGTCCCTATCGCCACAATTTCAAACTGTCCCGATTGATAAGTGACAGTGTGATCATGTAATTGTTTGACAGGGTTCGCTTGCCTCAATTGACCGAAACGTCTCTTAATGACTTTAATTTCAGCCATACTTCGAACCGTATCAATCAACTGCAAACGAAATTGTTCAATGGATTTTGGCGTGCCATCGGCAGGTTTAGCAAGCACACTGACAGCACCGGCTTCCAACGCCAGATAACTCATATCTCGCGATGTTTCATTCAATTTTGAACTGATCACGACGATCGGCGCCGGACATTGTGACATGATTAAACGCGTCGCCGTATGACCATCCATCACCGGCATTTCAAGATCCATTGTAATTAAATCAGGTGAATAACGAGCCGCCATCATAACGGCTTCTGCACCGTCTTTAGCGCAGGCAACGACTTTCATATCCGGTTGCGATTCGAGAATGTGTCTGAATAATTCCGTCTCGACTTTCGAATCATCTACGATAAGTATAGTGATCATGATCGTCACACTAATTGTGAAACGATTGATAATAATTTTCCGGATTCAAATTCATTTTTAACAATGTAGGCATCCGCACCGACATCTATTCCGCGTTGTTTTTCCGCATCACTGCCTAAAGAGGTTACGATAATAACCGGCAAATGACGTAATTTTTCGCTTTTTTTCACCTGTTCCGTCAAAGTAAATCCATCCATCACCGGCATAATGACATCGGTAATCACTAACGAAAATTTCTTTTTATGTAACATGTCCAACGCTTCTTTGCCATTCACCGCCACAGTCACCTGATAATTTTTACTTTCCAGTACATTTTTTTCTAACGTGCGTGTCGTTATTGAATCATCGACAATCAAAATATGTTTTTTATCAGGTTCTATTGTTTTTTCATCCTGTATCGTCACGCGGCTCGTCTGTGTTTTTTCAAACGCAAATGTCATTAAATCACCCGGATCCAATACTAATACAACTTGATTGCTTTCCAGTAATGTGCCGCCGGAGACGCAAGGAATTTTAGTTAAAGGTGCATGAAATGATTTAATCACAATTTCTTTTTCACCTATGATTTCATCCACCAGAAAGGCTAATAATGAGCCGGCGCGTTTAATGATCATGACAGATAATTTAGTTTCATCCGGCATCGGGATTTTTTGCATGCGGAGAATATCAGACAAGATACGAAACGGAATCGTTCTGTTTTCGAGGATAATCGCCTGACTGCCTTGAACATTGACAATTTGTTCAGGGCGGATCAACATGACATGCTCGACAGATGACGTCGGGACAACAAATGGTTGCCCTGCACTTTTGATTAATAAACCGCGGTCAGTTGCGATAGATAACGGTACGCTTAAGGTAAAAGTCGTTTGCTTTCCCGGAATGGTAGAAAGGGTAATTTGTCCTTTTAAATTTTCAATGTTGGATTTGACGACATCCAGACCAACGCCTCGTCCGGAAACATCCGTAATAATATCCTTCGTCGAAAAACCAGAACGAAAAATGAGTTCCAATTTATTGTCATCCGTCATTTGATTTAATTCAAATGGCTTGACGATATTTTTTTTCAATGCAATTTCAGCTAATTGATTGGCATCCATACCAGCGCCATCATCTGTAATAATGATTTTAATTAACGCCTGTTCTTCTTTGATTTCTAGGGTGATGCTTCCTTTTTCAGGTTTCCCCATTTTTTTTCGAATCGCTTCGGGTTCAATACCATGATCAATTGCATTACGTAATAAATGGATAATAGGATCTTTTAATCCTTCCAGAACCGCTTTATCGACTTTGACATCTTCTCCACTGGAAATGAATTCGACATTTTTATTTAATTCATGCGACAGATCCCTGACATAGCGTGGAAAAGTCGATAACAAATTTCCAATGGGAACCATGCGTAATTGAGCCACTTCTTCCTGTAGAGTATGAAACAGGATTGAAAAATTTTTTAAGGCTTCAATAAAATGTGATTTCTGTGCATTTTGCTGTTCCATGACGATTTTATTGATTTGCATTTCTTCCAATACACTGGAGAGTTTTTCAATTTGTTGAACAGTGACTCGAATGGAATCGTATTCATGTGTATCATTCAATACAGTGTTTTGAGTGATATTTTTTTGATCCACTTTTTTTTCCGCTGATGGATTGTCGTGTTTCAGAAATAATTGATATTCATTTTTCATTTGGTCAACTGCGTTGAAACAGTGATCAATCGTTTCAAGATTGACTGATTGTGACTTTTTCTGTATTTCAGAAAAAAGGGATTCAATGGAATGGGCTAATTTTCCAAGAGAATCCATTCCCAAACTATAGGAAGTCCCCTTAATGTTATGCGCAGAACGAAATATAATTTCAATGATTTTACGATATTCCGCTTCGGGAAGATTATTTTTTTCCAATGCCAATAAACCCTTTGTGATGGCCTGAGTGTGTTCTTCCAGTTCAGTACCAAAGGATTCGATTAATTGCTTATAGACTTCTGGATCTAATGGCATAATTATCCTATATTTTATATGTATCAATATATGATTTAAGATTTTTTGCAATATCAGCCAAATTGTTAATGGCCTCTGTTGTTTGTCTGACACTTTCTATAAATGACGCTGTGACTTGATTAATTTCATTCATGCCCGTTGCAATTTGTTCGATGCCCGCACCTTCCTGTCTGACGGCTGATTCAATTTGTTGGCTGGCAATGGTTGTTTCATGAATAACATCATTTAAATTTCGAATAATATCCCCTGTTTGCTCAACCAATGCAGTGCCTTCATCCACGCCTTTTGTGCCTTCTTCCGTCACCATCACCGCTTTTTCAGTCGCATAGCGGATGCTTTCCAGAATTTTTTGAACTTGTGTGGTGGCCTGTTCTGACTGTTCCGCCAGATTTTTGACTTCCACTGCAACGACTGCGAATCCTTTTCCGGCTTCACCGGCCTTAGCCGCTTCAATCGAGGCATTCAATGCTAACATTTTAGATTGCTGTGCAAGATTATTGACGACAGCCGTAATTTCACCGACTTGTTGTGTTTGATGACTCAAATCTAAAATCGTTTGTGCGATGATTTGAACTTTATCGCGTATTTTTGTCATGCCATCAACACTTTGATCAACTGCTTCAAGACCTTGTTGACCTTTTTCGCGCGTACGTTCAGCGGATTGACCTAATGTCTTGGCTTTTTCCATCGTTTGTGTCGAGCTTTTTTCAATTTCACTTAACGATGCAGAAATTTCATTGATTGATGATGCCTGCTCAGAGGCACCGGCTGATTGCGTATCGACTGCATGCCGCACTTCTTCAACGGTTGTCACCATATGCTGGCAGGCTTGTGTTATTTCTGTTGTGATCGTCGCAAGATTGTCAGTCATTTTATTAAGATCATTACCTAATTGTTTCATGACATCTTCGCTATGCTGTGTATCCAAATGCTGTGTTAAATCGCCCGAAGCCACTTTACTGCTATGTTGACTGAATGCATTGGCTGATTTAACAATATTTTCAAACAGGTTGCGTGTTTTAGATTCAGTCTGTTGTAAATTATGCTCTGTTTCTCGTATCGATTTTTGCATAATGTCCAGTGCCTGCAATAATTCTCCTGTTTCATCATTTGATTGAATCACTATTTTGACTTTTCGCTGGCCATTGGCAATGGATTTAGCCACATTAATGGCTCTTCTGAGTGGTGTTAATATGATTTTCGAAGTCGTTAACGTAATAAAAATGGAAGTCAATAAAATAATCACTAATATCGCATATTCAAATTGTCTCAATTGTGACATTTGAATTAATATTTTTTGAGAACCCTGGTTTAAATAATCATATTGAATATCCATGATACCGATATTCGCTGATTGATTTTCAAATGTATTCAAACTGAGTGATAATTTCATCACGACAGGTAAAAATTCAGATTGCATGACATTTTTGGCTAGATCACTATTTTGTAGATCCAATACTTTTAGCCCGACTGTTTTAAATTCCTCTGAAAAATTTTTAACCTCATACCATTTTTGAATTAATTGACTGTTTTTTGAATTTTTGATGTAACCATCCAATTTATTTTCAATCGCTTCAACATTTTGCCATCCATTGATAAATTCATTTTTAAATTTTTCATCGTTTGTTATTTTCCATAATTGAATATAATACGATTCAAGATAAATGCGGCCTGATAGATCGACTAAAATATTATAAACCGGTAATTCTGTTTCAATCACTTCTTTGGCATTCTTTTCAGTAAATGAAATAATATATAAACTCGTGACGACTGACAACAATACAATAACACTGATCGAAATAAATCCGATGAAAAGTTTTGTGCGGATGCCAAAAAATGTTTTAGTCATTGAGATGACCCCTTTTTATAACTTATACATATCAACATAGGCTTTCAAATTTTTGGCAATGGTTGCCAAATTATTCATGGCCTCTGTCGTCTGTTTGACACTTTCGACAAATGAATGTGTCACTTGATTGATTTCATTCATGCCCGCTGCGATTTGTTCGATACCCGCACCTTCCTGTCTGACGGCCGATTCAATTTGTTGACTCGCAATCGTGGTTTCATAAATCACATCATTCAGATTACGAATAATGCCGCCCGTTTGTTCAACAAGATC
>CAZEEF010000089.1:0-8421 GCA_964511095.1 uncultured Coxiellaceae bacterium
TCATACCGATTTACCGGATGCTAGTGCGCCTTCGCGGGAATGACAGTTTAGTTGTGTAGATACCTATGATGTTTTTAACTGGCATCCAGCGTTCTTCAAAGTGACACTGGGTGCCAGCTAAAAGCATGCTGGCATGACATGTTTGATACTATTCCGGCAAATCACTCTTATCCAACAATTCCCGCATCTTCGCCTTAATCATATCAATCGCAATACGATTACCGCCACCACGCGGTACAATCAAATCAGCATACCGTTTGGACGGTTCAATAAATTGAAGATACATCGGCCGAACCGTTTCTTCGTATTGTAAAATAACCGAATCCAATGAACGATGACGCTCATTCATATCCCGTTTCATACGACGAATCAGACAAATATCGAGCGCCGTATCCATAAAAACGCGGATATCCATTAATTCCCGCAGTTTCTGCTCAACAAAGAGTAAAATGCCTTCCAGTACAATAATCGTATGCTGACCAATCGTACGCGTTTCTTTTTCACGAATATGTTTTGAATGATCATAGACAGGCACCTGAACGGATTTGCCTTGTTGTAATTGCAGCAAATGTTGATGGAGTAATTCATGATCGAGCGAGTCAGGATGGTCATAGTTGATGCGAGTACGTTCTTCGAAAGGGATAAGGCTATGGTCTTTATAGTAAGAATCTTCTGAAATGACCACGACCCGGTCAGAGCCCAATTCATTGACAATGGTATTGGCCAATAAACTTTTTCCAGAGGCAGAAGCGCCTGCAATTCCGATAATAATTGTTTTCTGTTTCACAGTTATCTCCTCAGTAATACATACAACGCGCCATGACCACCGTGTTTCGGTAAGGCCGTGCAAAAGGCAAGAACCTGTCCAGTTTGACGCAACCAGTTATTTAATTTATTTTTTAAAACAGGTGCATCATGATTGCGGCCTTTGCCATGAATAATCAACGCATGCTTTAAACCTTCCTGCTGGCATTGTAGCAGAAATGCTGACAGAGATTCACGCGCTTCTATGGCTGTTTTTCCATGTAAATCGAGGATTGCTTCGGCAGGATATTGACCCAGACGGAGACGGCGAAGCACTGTCTGTTGAAGACCTGAGCGGGAAAATGTCAGGAAATCCTCACTTTTGACCGGGTCTAAACGGTCATAGTCGGAAAAAACGAATCCCGTTTCTGTCGATTCCTCGGGTTTGGCCCGGCGTTTTAGAGGCGTCTGACCTTTCACAGAGGGGATTTTGGTATGCGTCAAAGGGGTCACCCCTCGCATGGCTTCTTGAAAAATAACGGATTCATCGTCTGGATCCGGTTTTTTTGACTTTGTCATGGCCGCCCAATTCACTGCATCATGCGTTCATTTTACCAAAAATCTGTTACCATGACGTCACTGGATATTCAAGAGAAGGCAGTTAAATGAAAGCAAAAACTTATTCTTATCCCATTATGATTAAAGAAAGCTATCTGGATACGTTTGGCCATGTTAATAATGCAACCTACCTCATGTTATTTGAAGAAGCCCGTTGGGATCTTTTAACCCAGAATGGCTTTGGGTTACAAGCCATTCAAGCCAAGGGACTCGGTCCCACCATCCTTGAAATCAAACTCAATTTCTTTAAAGAATTGCGATTACGCGAACATATTACGATTGAAACACAAATCATTTCTTATGAAAAAAAAATTGGTAAAATGCTGCAAAAAATGATTCGGGGAGAAGAAGTGTGTTGCCAGGCTGAAATTGTCGTCGGGTTTTTTGATCTCTCTACACGTAAACTGATTACACCGCCTCCCGAATGGTTACCCGCTTTAGGTATCTTAACGCTATGAACAATCACGATATATTACAACGTTTTCTTTTTGAAAATGCATCGGTTCGCGGTGAAATCGTCCGACTCGAAACGAGTTTCAAAACGATTATTGAGCAACATCCCTATCCACCCCTGATTCAAGAGCGTTTGGGCGAAATGCTGGTCGCGGCAAGCTTATTGAGTGCCAGTATTAAATTTAAAGGGCGTATCACGGTACAATTTCAGGGTAAAAATACATTGCGGCTTTTATTGGCGCAATGCAATCACGAACTGGAATTGCGCGGATTGGCAGAATGGCAAGGTGAATTGACGCCGGATGCGTTAATCGACGAATTAAAACAGGGAACGCTCGCTATCACCCTGGATCCCGAAAAAGAAGGCGGACAGCGCTATCAGGGCATTGTCGCTTGGCAAGGCGATTCACTCGCGGAGTCACTGGAAGGGTATTTTAGCCATTCCGAACAAGTTCCCACCCGATTATGGTTCGCAGTGAATGAAGAACGCGCTGCGGGGTTTTTAATACAAGTCATGCCGCGAGAATCGAAACGATCAGGAAAATCCATCGAAGGACACACTGACTGGGAACATATTCAACAGCTCGCAGCAACGATTACACCACATGAATTATTAAATCTGGATAATGCAACGTTATTACATCGTTTATATGTGGAAGACGATGTTCGATTATTTTCACCCCAACCGGTGATATTTCGTTGTAAATGTTCAGTGGAACGCAGTGAAAATGCATTGCGTTTATTGAATGAAAATGAAATTGAACAAGAGCTGCATGACAAACAAATGATTGTAGTGACGTGTGAATTTTGCAACAAAGCCTATGAATTTGACCGCGTGGATGTGGCAAGAATTTTCAGACAGGGACGATCCGATTCCTCGACAGAAGTGCATTAGGTGACAGTATGATTCGTTTGATGAAACGCCGCAAAAAAACCGTTGTTATGATAATGATTGCCTTAGTCATTTTTTTTCTGATGAAGCATCATCATAATACAGCGCCATTATCGCAAGATAAAATAGCCGTTGAAATGGAACAGGTAAAATCTGGCAGCATTCCGATTGAAGCCCATGTGATCGGCACACTGACTGCTTCGAAAAATGTAGAAATTACACCCGAAATGGCGGGACACGTGTCAAAACTCTTTTTCCAGAATGGCGGTGTGTTTGTGAAACAAGGTACGCCGTTAGTGCAATTGGATGATACCGCTTATCGCGCTAAGTTAGAGTCAGACAAGGCGAATTTAGTTTATAGCGAAATGGATTATCGTCGAAAAACATGGTTGGGAAAAAAGGGTGCGATTTCAGAACAGGCGATTGATCAGGCAGTCGCGGATTTAACAACGAAAAAAGCCACCGTCGAACAAAGTCAGATGGAAGTGGATAAAATGTTATTGGTGGCACCGTTTGATGGCGTGCTGGGTAAATTGAATGTGAGTCCAGGCGACTATGTGACGGTCGGTCAAAAGATAGTGACGCTGACAGATGTGATGCATTTGCGTGTGGAATATTCAGTCTCGGAAAAATATTTATCGCAATTAAAATTGGGCCAGGTTGTGACTGTTTCGACGAATGCTTATCCGCAAAAACGCTTTACGGGGACGGTCGCCTTCATTTCACCGACGGTGAATACGGAAGATCATACGATTGCGGTCTATGCGGATCTCTTAAATGATCAGCGATTATTGACCGCGGGATTATTTGTGAATGTGACGCAGGAATTAGGCATTGAAAAGAATGCACTGATCATTTCAGAGGCGGGACTGGTGCCGACGATTGATGGACAGCAAGTGTATAAAATTATCAATGATAAAGTGTTGGCGGTACCGGTGACGATTGGCCAGCGTATACAAAATTCGGTGGAAATTATATCGGGGTTATCAGCGGGTGACAAAATTGTAACAGCGGGGCAGGAAAAATTGCGGGATGGGGCCTTGGTGCAGATCAATGCATCATCCCGACTGGCTACATAGAGGTTTTTATGGGATTCACAGAGTTTTTTATTCGCCGACCTGCCTTGACGATTGTCATTAGCCTTGTTTTGTTGATCGTCGGCATCATCAGTTACAAACAATTAGTTGTACGATGGGTTCCGAACATCAATCCACCCATTGTATCGATTTATACATCCTATCCCGGCGCCAGTGCCAATTTAATCGAAACACAAATCACAACACCGATCGAAGCCGCTTTGTCAGGTGTCGATGGCATTGAAACCTTGTCATCCAACAGCAAAGAGAATACCAGTAATATTAATATTGAATTCAAACTCGGTCATAATATCAATACGGCTGTCGAAGATGTGCGTAGTGCGTTGCAGCATATTGCGGGTGCGTTGCCAACCGATGCAAAAATGCCTGAAATTGAAAAAGCAGATCCTAATTCCAATCCCATCATGTTTATTGCATTCTCAGATTCACACCGTTCAGCTCAGGCAGTCAGTGATTATGTGAAGCAATTTTTGCTTCCGCGTTTTGAAACCATCGATGGTGTCTCTACGGTGTCAACCTATGGCGAACGTGCCTCTGCCATGCATATCTGGTTAGATCCCATGAAAATGGCAGCCTCAAATATCACAGTCGATGATGTCAACAAAATATTGACTCAACAAAATATTCAACTACCCAGCGGCCAAATTCGGGGTGCGACGCGTTTTTATAGTATCGTCACCAATGAAACACTGAAATCCGCCAATGAATTTAATAATTTAATTATTCGTGATAATCAAAATCAAATCATTCGTCTAAAAGATATTGGACAGGCCGTCGTTGATGCGGCGAATACAGACAGTATTTTCAGAGTCAATGGTAATGAAGCCGTCGCACTGGCGATTATTCCACAATCCACGGCTAATCCATTGGATGTCGCCAACGCTGTCACTCACGAATTTAATCAAATGGTAAAAACATTGCCGGAAGGCATGCAGGGCAAAATTGCTTTCAATCAGACAACGTATATCAAGTCATCGATTCAGCATGTTTATCGATCGTTGATCGAAGCCATTGTTTTAGTGTTGATTGTGATTTATTTATTTTTGGCGAGCTTTCGTGCGGCGTTAATTCCCATTGTGACCATACCGATTTGTTTAATCGCCACTTGTGCTGTGATGTATTGTTTTAATATCAGCATCAATATCATCACACTCATGGCATTTGTACTGGCGATTGGTTTAGTCGTCGATGACGCCATTGTCATGCTGGAAAATATCAGTCGTCACATTGAATCCGGTATGCAACCTTTTATGGCGGCGATCAAAGGCAGTCGTGAAATTGTGGTGCCCATCATTGCAATGACATTGACGCTTGTGGTGGTGTATGCACCGATTGCATTTACCTCAGGACTATTGGGATCCGTCTTTTGGGAATTTGCAATGACGTTAGCCTCTGCTGTTTTGATATCAGGCATTGTCGCGTTGACTTTATCACCCATGATGTCGGCACGATTACTGAAAAAAACGGTAGAGAGTCCGTACAGTCAATGGCTGCATCAGTCATTCAGTGTATTGCAAGACAACTATCAACAATTATTAATCAGGCTATTCACAAAAAAAATGCTACTGCTGGTTGTTTTGGGTATTGTTGGGATAACGGGTGTTCTGCTTTACCGTTCGCTGCCATCGGAATTATCGCCAGCCGAAGACATGAATGAAATCGATGTTTATATCAGCGCACCGCGCGATGCCAGTTTTCAGTATACGGATTCCTACATTCGTCAGTTAGAAGCGATTTATAAAAAAATCCCTGATATTGAATCGTATGTTTCCCAAGGCGGTTTTTTTGCCGCATCGAAAGGGATGCAATTTATCAGTTTAACGCCACGCGAGAAACGGTCGCGGACTGAAATGGACATTTTGCAATCCATTGATTTGCAATCCAAACAGTTGGCGGGTGTGAATGTCTATACGTCGCCGGGAACGTCGCCATTGATGTGGTTTTCAGGTTCGGATGGTTCCAGTGTTTCTTTGCGTGTCATGTCTGCGATGGATTACAAAAAATTGCATGAAATCATGCAGCGATTGGTTGCAAAAGCGCGTGATTATCCGGGTTTTTCGCGGGTGGACAGTAGTCTGAAATGGGACGGTTCTCAATTTGAAGTGAGTGTGGATCGGGAAAAAGCAGCGGCGACACAAGTGTCCATGCAAGATGTGACGAATACGATTTCAACTTTTTTAGCCGGTCGAAATACCGGTCATTTTGAATACGATGGCAACTTGTATGACATTATTGTTCAAATGGATAAATCGGCTTTGTCAAATCCCAATATTATTTCCGAATTATATGTGCGTAATGCCAATAACACGATGGTGCCTTTATCCGATTTGGTCACGATGACAGAAACCACTAGTCCGGAAGTGTTGCCGCATTACGACAGATTGCGATCGGATACGTTACACGCCAGTTTGAAACCAGGGTTTACGATTGCCGATGCGGTGAAAACATTGCAAAAAATGACGCACGATATTTTGCCGGATAATGCGAAATACGAATTTGAAGGGGAAGCGAAAAATTATCTGGATTCCAGCAGTAAAATGAATGTCACTTTTATATTGGCACTCATTTTCATTTATCTGGTGCTGGTTGCGCAATTTGAAAATTTCCTTGATCCTTTTATTATTTTGTTAACCGTTCCTTTTGCCATGATAGGTGCCTTACTGGCATTAAAAATAACGGGCGGTAGTTTGAATATTTATAGTAATATAGCGTTAGTGACGCTGATTGGATTAATTGCAAAACATGGCATACTTATCACGGAATTTGCGAACCATCAAATGCGGATGGGTCTATCAGCCAAAGCAGCGGTCATTCATGCTGCCAAGTTGCGTCTGCGTCCGATTTTGATGACGACGGCTGCGATGATGTTGGGGGCATTGCCTCTGGCATTTGCTACCGGATCGGGCGCTGAAACAAGACATCCCATTGGTTGGGTGATTGTCGGCGGTTTATTGTTAGGGACTTTTTTTTCGTTAATCGTGGTGCCTGTCACCTATGTCGCGTTTGCCCGATTAAGGAAAAAAAATAAAATGACTCAATTAGCTCCATCCATTCAGGAATTAATAGATGCTTAATTTATTATATGATTTTATTCCGGTCCTGTTATTTTTCATTGCGTTCAAGTGGTATGGTATTTATGTGGCGACCACGGTGGGTATTATAGCAACCGCCATTCAAGTGATTGTCACGGCATTGTGGAAAAAGAAATTGGATCGAAACCAGTGTATTACATTAGTTGTATTTCTCGTATTTGGCGGCATGACACTTTATTTTCATAATCCTATTTTTGTGAAATGGAAACCGAGTATTGTTTTCTGGATTTTTGGGCTGATATTTTTATCGAGTCATTTCATTGGAAAAAAAGTCATTATCCAGCGCATGATGGAACATATGTTAGAAGGCCACACACTTCCGGCTGCCATCTGGAAACGCATCAATTTATCCTGGGCTTTGTTTTTTCTTACTCTGGGTACAGTGAATATTTTTGTTGCCTACTATTTCAGTACGGATACGTGGGTGAATTTTAAATTTTATGGCATCCTGGGTTTGTTACTTTTTTTCAGTGTATTGCAGGCGATTTGTTTATCGCGTTATCTCGCGGAAAAAACAGGATGATAAATCAACGTGTTGATCTCATTAAAGACCGATTGGAAAAAAAATTTTTTCCGATGCGATTGGAAGTGCTGGATGACAGTGAAAAACACAAAGGCCATCCGGGAAGTACAGACGGGGCGGGGCATTTTACCGTTATCATTGCAGCGACTTCTTTTGCAGGCAAATCGCGAGTTGCGATTCATCGGGAAATCTATGATGTACTAGCTGATTTGATTCCGGGGGAAATTCATGCGTTACGGATTAAAATAGAAAATTAATCGGCTATAAGCCATGAATGATTACTTATTTTTTGCCTGGTTTTTTTGATGGCTGCAAGATTGCATAAGTTGGCGATTTTTGCTGCAAACCTTGATAGTCTACATAATCAGGATCATTCGGAAAATAAGCGCATATGATCTGTCCAATACCCCGATAAAAAATATTTTTATTACTCTCTTCGGGTTTCATGAGTTTTTCAACGTAGTGAAAAACACAATTGGGTCCTTCGCCACATTCTTCCCGTGCTTTTTGACGAAAGTCTTCTATTAATTTATAAATAACACGTCCAGACAACTTTTTGTATTCCTCTTTAACGATAGCGACTTCGTTCTCTTTCTTGTTATAGTTATTCCTGGCAGCTGCAGCTTTACCCAGTGCTGCAGTTCTGGTCATAATTGAAGTGCTTGGGAAATTCGTTTCATTCTCAGCAGCTATACAATCAATCTGGGCTTTTTCGGCTTCACCCTTAGCGAGCTCAAGCTTATTTGCTGCTTCCATGACACGAGAAGAAGATTCAATCAATTGATCCAGTTTATGAGCGACCGTCTCAATACCAATATTTCCTAAAAAACTAAGACCTTTCGAGGCAGGACGCAGTTGCTCATATTGTTGTTTTAACTCCAAAAGCCTTTCATGTAATTTCTTGTCTGTTAATGCCATAATACACCGTTTATTTTTGACCCTATTTTTAAATTATAGGTCAAATAATCAACTTTGCGACTGCAAACGGAATAAAACATAAAC
>CAZEEF010000090.1:0-8397 GCA_964511095.1 uncultured Coxiellaceae bacterium
TTGTTAAGTATTAAGTTTATACTTGACCCCGTTGATCGTTTCATTTGCCTGACAATAATAAAACCAAACCACACACAAACACTGTGCTGGCAACTCCCAACAAAAAATAACCCCATTTTGATTTTTTTGATTGAGAGGATGCAATCAGGGGTCGGCTAAAACGGACACGCTCATTTTGCTCCTGGGTTTGGTGCAATATAGTGTAAATCAATCCCGGAATTTCCGGCAATTTTTCAGACCAGTATGGAATATTTTCCCGAACGCGATGCAAAAAGGATTTTATTCCCACTTGTTTTTTTAACCACCGCTCTAAAAAAGGTGCGGCGGTTGTCCATAAATCTAATTCCGGATAGAGTTGCCGTCCAACCCCTTCAATATTTAATAAGGTTTTTTGTAATAAAATCAGTTGCGGTTGAATATTAATATTAAAACGCCGTGCGGTTTGAAATAATCGTAATAACAATTGTCCAAAGGAAATGTCTTTCAGTGGTCGCTCAAAAATCGGTTCGCAAACCGCGCGAATCGCGCCTTCAAATTGATCGATACGTGTATCCGGCGGCAACCAGCCGGAAGCCACATGCAATTCCGCCACACGTTGATAATCGCGTTTGAAAAAAGCTAACATGTTTTCTGCGAGATACCGCTGATCTTTTGTATTCAATGAACCGACAATACCGAAATCAACAGCAATATATTGTGGATTTTCCAGGTTTTTGATATTCACAAAAATATTGCCAGGGTGCATGTCAGCATGAAAAAAACTGTCACGAAAAACTTGCGTGAAAAATATTTCTATTCCCCGTTCGGCTAATTTTTTCATATTAATGCCGGATGCTTTTAATGCCTGAATATTATGAATTTGAATACCTTCGATACGCTCCATGACCAATACATCTGCTCGCGAATAAGTCCAATAAATTTCGGGAATATACAACAAATCAGAGTGTTGAAAATTTCTTCGTAATTGCGAAGCATTGGCGCCTTCACGCTGTAAATCCAGTTCATCGTGTAAAGTATGGGAAACTTCTTCAACCATTTCTTTGGGTTTAAATCGTCTGGATTCCGGCCAATACCGCTGCGCTAACTTCGCGAGCGTTTTTAATAAATCAATATCACGATCTATTATTTTACCGACACCGGGACGCAATACTTTGACGACAACGGATTGACCGTTTAATAATTTCGCTGCATGCACTTGGGCAACGGAAGCAGAAGCGAGCGCTGTTAAATCAAATTCCTGAAAAATAGCTTCAATAGGCAATTGCAGTGATTCTTCAATCATTTTTTTCGCAAGCTCGCCCTGAAAAGGCGGCACTTGATCTTGTAATTTTGCCAGGGATTCTGCGATATCATCCGGCAACAAATCACGTCGAGTGGAAAGTACTTGCCCCGCTTTGATAAAAATGGGTCCCAGTTCTTCCAGTGCGAGTCTTAGCCGCTCACCACGCGATAATTTATTTTTTAATATCCAATGCCATGGGTTGAAATAACCGAGAAATCGAAAAGGATAAAACAACGGTGTTTTCAAAATGAATTCATCTAAATTATATCGCATTAAAATAAAATTAATGCGCATCAAACGAAAAAGTTGTGAGAGTGGTTTCACCGTTTTTCCTTAATTTTTTCAATGCGTGCTTCTAAACGATCAACATCCATGCGTAATTCATCAATGTCATGAAAAAAATGTTGTAACGCTTCTTTCGTCGGAACGACATTTATTTCTTCGTGTACATAGTCATTCAAGTTATATGACAGGATGTTTCGAAATCGTTGACTCATATTTTTTAGATGACGCAGTAAACGCCCCGTTTGGTAAGCAGGCACATCACCCAAATATTTCGAAAAAGTGTCTTCCCAATCCATTTCCAAATCATCAAATACAGCCAACACTTGTTGGGCTAATTCCATATTGCCTTCAACAATGACATCGTCAGCAAAAAATTTTTTGCGGTCAGTCGAAAGGCTCATATGCAATAAATTAAGCGGTGTTCCGCGAATGATTAAATCAGGTTCGATAAAATGATCCCATTTGAGTTGAATGCCATTTGTCGTAAAAACAAGTTGTGTGGTTAATGCAATACCGGCGAGTTCAAGCGTCACTATTTTGTTGTCTAATAATGCCATGCGTCGTTTCGATTCTGAATCCATCGCTAAATAACGATTAATAGCCTTTTCAAGCATCGCTTTCATTAATATTTAAATCCTTTATGCAATGCCACAATGCCGCCTGTTAAATTATGAAATGCAACATCTTCAAATGCGCATTGCAACAGCATGTCTTTTAACGTTTCCTGATCAGGATGCATGCGAATCGATTCGACAAGATATTGATAACTGGCGGCATCTTTGCTAATCCATTCACCGAGTTTGGGAATGATTTTGAATGAATACGTGTCGTACAGTGAATTTAACAAAGGTAATACGGGTTTGGAAAATTCCAGAATGAGCAATTTACCGCCGGGTTTTAAAACACGATACATCGATTGCAACGCATTCATTTTGTTCGTCACATTTCTCAAGCCAAACGCGATGGTAATGCAATCGAAATGATTATCAGGAAAAGGCAGCCTTTCAGCATCAGCTTGTACATAACCGACATTACCCACAATGCCTTGATTCACTAAACGATCACGACCGTGCTGCAGCATTTTTTCATTAATATCCGCTAAAATAACGTAACCGTTTTTACCCGTTAATTGAGAAAATTCCCGCGTCAAATCACCGGTACCACCCGCGATATCCAATACGCATTGCCCAGACCGTACGCCGCTTTCAGCCAACGTAAAACGCTTCCAGAGACGATGTAATCCAAATGACATGACATCATTCATGAGATCATAGTTGGAAGCGACTGAATGAAACACGGAAGCGACGCGTTCGGCTTTTTCATTGACGGGCACTTCGGTAAATCCAAAGTGCGTCACGTCTTTTTCTGTTAATGGATTCATTTGATAAAAGAGCCTGCCAGGCTTTGTAAAATAATTAACACTGAAACAACCAGTAAAATAAAGAGTAATGGTTTGCCGCCAAAAACTTCATATCCCTTCGCTATTTTTTTATGATAACGACCACGCCATACCATTAATACTGGCAAGACAATTAATAAAATCACGCAATAAATACCTGCATAGGCGAGTGCTGCGATGAATATGCCTGGATCGACTAACACGATTAATAAGGGTGGGACAAGCGCTGCAAGACAAACCAGGAAATTGACTTTGCCTTTTTTGTCAACTTGAAAACCGTCAGCCAAAAAATCGACCATACACAGTGCAACACCGATAAAAGAAGTCAACAAACAGATGGACGTGAAAATATGTGCGAGAGACGTAATGGATTCGCGATTCAAAATCAAACTTAACTGATTCACAAAATCACTCGTCGAGCGGCCAGAATGCAGCATGCTGATTAAACCATCGCTGCCCGCCCGAGGTATAACGCCCATGACAGTCATATCCCACACAATATAACAAATCAGGGGAATCAAACTGCCAATCAAAATGACCTTGCGTACTTTTGAGACATCGTCATGAAAATAATTTCGCAAACTGGGAATAATCGTCGCATAACCAAATGAAGTGATCGCAACGGTCACGCCGTTTGTCACATAAGTGAAGTGACCGCCGGCTAATTTATTGAGTGAAATATGCGAAAAAATCAAACCAATTACCAAAAAGAATGTAATGAATTTAATTGTCATTAAGACGCGATTGGTATAATCCACCGCATGAATGCCTAAATAAACCACGTATCCGAGCACCAGTGCAAACAATCCGGCTACTATCCAATGCGGTAAATGAATGTGCGCCAAATCAAACAGATTTTGAAAAAAATCACTGCCGCCGGCAATATAAGCAGCCAATAACGAATACAGTAATAATAAATAGGTAACCCAGGCAATGAGTTGACCCAATGGCCCGAGTGTCACTTTGGCCATCGAAATGATATTGGTATTTTTAGGCAGCCACAGCGTTATTTCTAAAATAAGTAATGCGCTGATCGTCATCAATAACCAACAAAAAAATAATAAAATGGATGAATTGATAAATCCTAATTCCGATGTGGCAATGGGGAGCGCTAAAATACCGCCGCCAATCGCTGAACCTACTATTAATAAAACAGCACCTATCATTCTTGCTAACATATTCAGAACCCTCATATAACCGATTTATTGACGACACTGTCTTCCCATTTCCAGAGGAAAATCATTTTCCGTTGAGCGAAATGGATTAATATCCAAACCACCCCGACGTGTATAACACGCATGAACGGTTAACTTCTGTGGTTGGCATTTTTGCAGGATATCCATAAAAATTCTTTCAACGCATTGCTCGTGAAATTCATTATGATGACGGAAGGAAATCAGATAGTTGAGTAATCCTTCATGCTGAATTTTTGGACCCGTATAGTGTATTTGTACGCTGCCCCAGTCAGGCTGACCGGTGACCAGGCAATTTGATTTTAATAAATTGGAAAAAACTGTTTCAGTGACGACGGTGTGTTCTGTTTGCAAAAATCCGGTATCAATCAGATAAGTGTCGCATGTGATATCTAACGCATCTAAACAAATACCACTGAATGATTGAATGTGATTTTCTGAAAATTGTTCGATGGGGATCATTTTAACTGCGACAGGACTGCCGGCATAGTCAGATAAATCCTGTTGAATGATTTTTTTAACAGAGTCTACGGAATCAAATTTCGTATTGGTCAATGAATTCAAATACAATTTCAGCGATTTGGATTCGATAATATTCGGTGATGCGCACGGCAAAATAAATTCGCCTAAAGCGACAACGGGTTTGCCTTTTGCATTTAGCCAGGAAAGTTCATAGGCATTCCAGATATCGACACCTTTAAACGGTAGGATATCAGGCACATGAATTTCATCACGTTTTCCTTTTCGCGGAATGGGACATAATAAATCGCGTTGATACGCTGAAACATACGTTGTTTTTTTACCTAATGGCGATAATGTTATTGATTCCTGTTCAAGCATGGATTTTCTCTCTCGTAGTGTCATGTTTTATTTCATCTGTTTTCTGCAGCATTTCATTCGCTAATGCCAAATAAGCCACCGCCCCTTGCGATTTATCATCATATTGCATGATAGATAACCCATGACTCGGTGCTTCAGCCAGACGCACATTACGCGGAATGACAGTTCGATAGACGCGTCCGGGAAAATGTTGCATCAGCTGAGCGGAGACATCCAGCGCTAAACGATTTCGGCCATCGTACATGGTGCGTAACAAACCTTCGATATGCAGGGCCGGATTAATCGTTGTTTGAACTTGCTGGACTGTATTTAATAAGGCAGTTAATCCTTCCAAAGCATAATATTCACATTGAATCGGTATTAATAGGGAATTTGCAGCCGTTAAGGCATTTAATGTCAAAATATTCAAAGAGGGCGGACAATCAATGAGTATATAATCATAATCATCCACCACGGCGGCTAATGCCGTTTTCAACCGCATTTCGCGCTGTAACGCTTGCATCAGTTGAACTTCCGCCACAATTAAATCATGTGTCGTTGGCAAAATAACATAGCCGCTTTGTGTGTGAAGCAATCCTGCAGTGATTTCTGATTCATTTAACAGAACCTGTTTGGCAGAAATCGTAAAATCGTCTTTATTGATGCCGCTACCGACGGTCGCATTACCCTGAGGATCCAGATCAATCAGCATGACTTTGCGTTTCAGGGTAGCGAAAGAAGCCGCCAGATTAATACTGGTAGTTGTTTTTCCCACACCGCCTTTTTGATTCACAACCGCGATTATTTTACCCAATGGTAGCTCCTTTTTTGATACACACCAGATGTCTTTCTGCATCCAATCCTGTTATCAATAATTTATGTATGGCAATGATATGAAAGGGTGGCGATATCACTTTGATTTCAGCTGTAGGATAAACGCCTTTCATTGCCAAAAACTGACCTTGTCCCGATACTAAATGTTGAGTCGATTCCAACATTACCTGAATGCTGGCGAAAGCGCGAGATAGAATGCTATCAAATTTTTGCGCTGGATTAAAATCTTCACAACGCGCCTGCACGATTTCAATATTTTTTAATTGCAACTCATACATGACTTGCGATAAAAAGCGGGTTTTTTTGCTATTGCTATCTAACAAAGTCATTTTTTTATCGGGACAGGTCAGTGCTAAAGGAATACCCGGCAAACCCGCACCTGTTCCTATATCAATAAGATTCGTGCCGTTTAAATAAGGTTTAATCGATAAACTATCGATGATATGTAACATCACGCTTTCTTTCAAATCATGAATGGCCGTCAAGTTATAAACACGATTCCATTGATGTAACAAGGTGAGATAAGCGATTAACTTTTCTTCTGTTTCATCGGAAAGCAGATGCTGATTGGCAATGAGTGAGGCATGTAAAAAGGATTTGAGCGTGTTCATTCGACAGGCACCGCTGATTTTTTCATATAGACCAGTAATAAAGAAATCGCACTCGGCGTCACGCCTGGCAGGCGAGAGGCCATCCCGACGGTGGCCGGCTGAGCCTGAATTAATTTTTGGCGTACTTCGGTGGATAATCCAATCACTTTGTCGTAATTGAAATGGCTTGGAATTTTGGATGTTTCGTTTCGTAACTGACGATCAATTTCATCTTGCTGACGATCAATATAGCCTGCATATTTGATTTGAATTTCAATTTGTTCGGCGGCTTTTTCATCTGAAATACCCGGACCAATGTCGGGAACGGTCATCAGATTTTGATAGGTTACATGGGGTCTTCGTAACAATTCTTCCAATCGATATTCGCGTGTCAGCGGTTGATCGATCAAGATTTCAATGGCATTCGCCATCGTCGTTCCCGGTCGTACAAAAGTAGAAGATAATCTGGTTTGTTCGTCTGAAATGGCGGCTCGTTTCGTTTCAAAATAACGAAAACGTTCTTCATTGACTAAACCTAATTCAAAGCCTTTGGGGGTTAAACGTAAATCGGCATTGTCTTCACGAAGTAATAAGCGATATTCGGCACGGCTCGTAAACATGCGATAGGGTTCGGTTGTCCCGCGCGTGATTAAATCATCAATCAACACGCCCATATAGGCTTCATCACGACGCGGTGTAAAGGATTCTTTTTCCTGCGTGAAGCGTGCGGCATTCATGCCGGCAATCAATCCTTGCGCACCGGCTTCTTCATAACCGGTTGTTCCATTAATTTGACCTGCAAAAAATAAACCGGAAATATAACGGGTTTCGAGCGATGGTTTCAGATCACGCGGATCAAAATAATCATATTCAATGGCATACCCGGGGCGTGTGATATGCGCTTTTTCGAAGCCTTTCATGGTTCGCACAAATTCGATTTGGATGGAAAAAGGTAAACTGGTTGAAATGCCATTGGGATAAATTTCAGTGGTGGTTAATCCTTCTGGTTCGACAAAAATTTGATGCGATGTTTTATCAGCGAAACGCACAATTTTATCTTCGATGGATGGACAGTAACGCGGCCCCACCCCTTCAATCACCCCTGTGTACATCGGTGATTCACCCAAACCGGCTTGAATGATGTCATGCGTTTTTTGATTGGTATGCGTGATATAGCAGGGAATTTGCCGGGGATGTTCTTCCACGTTACCTAAAAAAGAAAAAACGGGGGTGGGCGTATCACCCTCTTGTTTTTCTAACACGCTGAAATCAATGGAACGTCCATCAATACGGGGCGGTGTGCCGGTTTTCAAGCGCCCAACACGCAGTGGTAATTCACGCAAACGATGCGCCAGCGTTTTCGCCGGCATATCGCCTGCCCGACCGCCTTCATACTGTTGTAATCCGATATGAATTTTACCCGCCAGAAAAGTGCCCGCTGTTAACACAACGGTTTTCGCCTTAAACGTCAATCCCATCTGCGTCATGACACCGGTCACGCGTTCCTGTTCGATTAAAATATCATCCACTGCCTGTTGAAAAATCCATAAATTCGGCTGGGATTCCAGCATGTGACGAATGGCTTGTTTGTACAGCACGCGATCCGCTTGAGCGCGTGTGGCACGTACAGCAGGGCCTTTGCTCGCATTCAACAGGCGAAATTGAATGCCTGCCTGATCAATCGCACGAGCCATCGCGCCGCCTAACGCATCGATTTCTTTGACCAGATGCCCTTTGCCTATTCCGCCAATGGCGGGGTTGCAGGACATTTGGCCCAATGTTTCGATGTTATGGGTTAATAATAACGTCTTGACACCCATGCGAGCAGCTGCCAAAGCCGCTTCTGTCCCCGCATGACCGCCACCGACGACAATCACATCAAATGGTTGTTTTAAATCAAACATAATGTATTCAATTCAGTTGGAAAATGGTTGGTTATTGTACTTGAATTGAATGAATAACGATAGAACGATAGGGAGAGTTTTGTCATTCCCG
>CAZEEF010000091.1:0-8366 GCA_964511095.1 uncultured Coxiellaceae bacterium
CCGACCCCCTGGTTCGTAGCCAGGTACTCTATCCAACTGAGCTACGGGCGCACATATCAGAATAAAACGATTTATCAGTAAACAAGAGCGGCATAGCTTATATAAAATGAAATAGAGACGCAATCTTTAGAGTGAAGAAAGATGCTACTTCCGCTCATTTATTCATTTATTAAAAATAACATGGCGGAGAGAGAGGGATTCGAACCCTCGATGGAGGTTTAAGCCCCCATACTCCCTTAGCAGGGGAGCGCCTTCAGCCTCTCGGCCATCTCTCCGTATATACAGTGTTATGTAAATCGGAACCCAACAGATTATGTCTACTCTTCTTTTTTTTCTTTCTTTTCTTTTTTTTCTTTTACCACCACTGTTTCAGTTTCAGGTGCAGCAGTCGTGTTTTTTTCCTGTTGAATACGTTGATATATCTCTTCACGGTGTACAGATACATCTTTAGGCGCATTGATACCAATACGCACTTGGTTACCTTTAATACCAAGCACGGTCACGATGACGTCGTCACCTATTATTAATGTTTCACCCACACGTCGCGTTAAAATGAGCATTAGCCATCTCCTTAAAACTACCTTGTTTTATGTATGTTATTCCTAAATATCACATCAGATCTTTCGATCAAAGGTGTATCTTTAAAGTCAGCAATGGTAAACAATATGACACTGTTGTGCAAACAAGATTTGCATTTTTTTACAAATTATTCACCGAATTTAGCTTATATCCCATCAACATGACAGCGGTGAATCGTTCTTATTCCATATGAACAGTCTGTTCATTCGAGGCGAGCTTATCCAGTTCGAAAGCACGATGGATGGCTCGTACGCCTTTTTCCAACATTTTTTCATCAATCATGACAGAAATCTTGATATCAGAGGTTGTGATCATTTGGATAGGAATTTCATTGTCACCCAGTGCATTAAACATGGTACTTGCGACCCCTGAATGTGAGCGCATTCCGACGCCAACCAAAGAAAGTTTGGCGACCTGGATATCATTTTTTATCGAAGCGGCACCCAGATCTTTTGCCAATTTTTCAATAAGATGTAATGTTTTATCGTGGTCTTTGCGTTGTACCGTAAATGAAAAATCAGTTATTTCCTTATCAGAAGCATTTTGGGCAATCATATCGACTTCAATGTTCGCCTGACTGATTTCAGCCAAAATATGACCTTCAATACCGACACGGTTTGGCACACCGATCAGTGAAAATAGCGCTTCTTCGCGACTAAATGCAATTCCTGAGACGAGACGCTTTTGCATGACTTTCTCCTCTAGTGTAACGAGTGTGCCGGGACTATCGGTAAAGGTAGACAAGACTCGAATGGGAATGTTGTGCTTGCTCGCCAGTTCGACGGAACGCATTTGTAAGACTTTGGCACCCAGTGTTGCCATTTCCAGCATTTCTTCGAAACTGATTTGCGGTAATAAAACGGCTTCTGGCAATAGATGGGGATCTGTGGTGTAAACACCATCCACATCGGTGTAAATTTGGCATTCATCGGCTTTCAGTGCAGCCGCGAGAGCAACAGCGGTTGTATCGGAGCCACCGCGACCTAATGTGGTAATGTCTCCATTGGCATTCACGCCTTGAAAGCCCGCAACAATCACGATATGTCCCTTTGTCAGATCATGGTGAATTTTTTGGGTTTTGACATCTAAAATGCGCGCTTTCGTGTGCGCGTCATCGGTTTGAATACCGACTTGTAAACTGGTATACGAACGGGCACGATGATTTTTTGAATTCAATGCCATCGATAAAAGTGACATCGACACTTGTTCGCCTGTGGCAACGAGTACATCATATTCACGCGGGTCAGGCTCGCTCGTCAATGCATGTGCTAACTGAATCAGTCGATCTGTTTCACCCTGCATGGCAGAAACGACAACGACGACATCATGACCTTGCTGTTTAGTATGAATAATTTTAGATGCAACGTGCTGAATGCGTTCCAAAGTACCTACAGAGCTACCACCATATTTTTGTACAATCAGTGCCATTATTGTTTTTCCTAGTTTTTCATCTTTGTAGAGTTTTTTAAAAACCCTTATCGGATATGCATATCATCCTACATTGCCTATATTCTGTCCACAAAAGTCTGGGATTATTTTTTATCGAGTTTCTCTTTCACCCAGTGATAAACGGATTCCAGCGCTTTATCCACGTTTTCAGGTTGATTGCCACCGGCTTCTGCCATATCCGGACGACCGCCTCCTTTACCACCGATTTGCAGAGCAATCCAATTAACCAGTTCGCCGGCTTTCAAACGGTCCAGATAATCGTCCGTCACCGCTGCCACAACACTGACTTTGCCTTCTTTGACAATGGCCAGCGCAATGACGGCACTGCCTAACTTATTTTTCAACTGGTCTACTGTGTTTCGTAACGATTTGTTATCAATGCCTTCCAGTTTTGCTGTGAGCACTTGAATGCCATGGATTTCTTTCGTCTTTGAAACCAAATCCTGGCTTAATGAATGAGCGAATTTTCCTTTTAACTGTTCAAGCTGTTTTTCCATTAAACGAATTTTTTCATCGGATTGTTGTAATTTTTGTTTATAGTCCATTTCACGTTTTTCGATCCATTGCAGAGCGCCATCCCCCGTGACGGCTTCAATTCGACGGATACCCGCCGCCACGCCTGATTCGGATGTGATTTTGAAAATACCGACATCACCCGTACGGTGTGCATGCGTCCCACCGCATAATTCAACGGAATCCCCAAAACGAATCACGCGAACTTCATCGCCGTATTTATCTTCAAATAATCCAAGGGCGCCGCTTTTTAAGGCGTCATCTGGAGAGGTAATACGTAGGATGGCTTCATGATTGGAACGAATTTCACGATTGACGCTTTGTTCAATTAATTTAAGTTCTTCTGGCGTGACAGGCAGAGGATGCGAAAAATCAAACCGTAATCGTTCCGGCTCAACCAAAGATCCTTTTTGCAAAACGTGTTCGCCTAACGTTATTCGCAATACGCGATGTAACAAATGTGTTGCTGTATGATTCAATACAGTGGCTGCACGACGTTCAGCATCGATTTCAGCGAGTACTTCATCACCTGTTTGTAAATTGCCTTTTTCCAATTGGCCAATGTGAATATAAGCCTGTCCCTGTTTTTGCGTGTCTAATACACGAAAAACAGTTCCATTCACACTTAATTTGCCTTGATCACCAATTTGTCCGCCTGATTCAGCGTAAAAAGGTGTTCGATCCAATATGACAGCCCCTTTGTCGCCCGGGTGTAATTGATCCACCGTTTTTCCTTCACGATAGAGTCCAATGATTTTTGCATTTTCCTGCTCTGTATTTTCTTCATAACCCAAAAATTCAGTCGAGGCTTCAATTTGGGCGCCCGCTGAATGATCGGCTTCAAATTGACTGGAAAGCCGCGAACGTTCGCGCTGTTTTGTCATTTCCGTCTCAAAACCTTCCAGGTCTAATTGCAAATGGCGTTCACGTGCAATATCAGCCGTTAAATCCACAGGAAAACCGTAAGTGTCATATAATTTAAAAATAGTCGCGCCTGGAATAACAGTGCCTTTTACTTCTTTGACAACCTGTTCAAATAATTTTAAGCCTTGTGACAGTGTCAAACTGAATTGCTCTTCTTCCTGACGTAATATTTTTTCAATAAGAGATTGTGATTTGATTAATTCAGGATACGCTTCACCCATTTCTTTAACGAGCGGTTGCACGAGTTTGAAAAAAAAGGGTTCATTCAAGCCTAACTTATTTCCATGACGTAATGCACGGCGAATGATGCGTCGCAATACATAACCGCGGCCTTCATTGGAAGGCAGAACACCATCGACTATCAAAAATGCGCATGAGCGAATATGATCTGCAATGACGCGCAAAGAAGTGTGGGTGAGTTCTGTTGTATTAACCAATGTTGCGGCAGCTTTGATGAGAGACTGGAATAAATCAGTATCGTAATTATTGTGAACACCTTGCATGACGGCAGCCAGACGTTCTAAACCCATACCGGTATCCACCGAAGGTTTCGGCAATGGCGTGAGTGAACCATCCGCGGCGCGATCATATTGCATAAATACTAAATTCCAGATTTCGACGTAACGATCCCCGTCTTCTTCAGGCGTGCCTGGCGGTCCGCCCTCGATGTGTTCGCCATGATCATAGAAAATTTCGGTGCAGGAACCACAAGGACCGGTGGGGCCCATGGACCAGAAATTACTGTTTTCGCCACAGCGGGAAAAACGGGCGGGATCTATTTTAATTTCTTTTAACCAGATATCGGCCGTTTCATCATCGTCTTTGTAAACAGTGATCCAGAGTTTTTCTTTGGGAATGTTTAATACGCTTGTCAGAAATTCCCAGGCAAATTGAATGGCTTCACGTTTAAAATATTGACCAAAACTGAAATTGCCGAGCATTTCGAAGAAAGTATGATGGCGCGCGGTATAGCCGACATTTTCCAAATCATTATGTTTTCCGCCGGCGCGCACGCAACGTTGGGAAGAGGCTGCGCGTTGGTAGGAACGTTTTTCCCTGCCAAGAAAAACATCTTTAAATTGAACCATGCCCGCATTGGTAAATAGCAGCGTTGGATCATTTTGGGGTACCAGTGAACTACTGGGTACGATTTCATGATGACGGTCATGAAAATAATTTAAAAACAGGCTTCGAATTTGGTTGGCGGTTAGCATATGCAATCCAGTTTATTTTTTAAAAATATGATCAATCTGTTCTGCAGTAAATCCACGGGAGTACAAAAAACGCATCTGTTGCGCACGGGTTTTAAAATCACGAGGCATCTCATTTTTGAAGCGTTTTCGCCATACGTCATGGACTTCGGCAAACCATGCATTATCTGTGATCTTCAAGTGCTGATCAATGAGTTCTTCCTGAATTCCGCGCTCGATTAATTCAGCCCGAATGCGCAATGGCCCCAATCCTTTGGCACGACGAAAATAGATATAATTTTCAATAAACCGATCATGACTGAGTAATTTTTCAAAGACAAGTGCCGTGATAACTTGTTGAACCGGTTCTTCAATAAACCCTTTTTTGCGTAGTTTGCGGTACATTTCTGTTTCAGAGTGTTCACGGCGTGCCAACAAATTCATGGCAGCACGCCGGATTTCTTTCAAGTCGTCGTTTGATTCGCTCAAACCACTTCTTCCTCTGTCTCTGGTTCTTCACGAGAAGCTTTGACTTTGGGGAGGGTGGTCAAGAGTTTTGCACGAATCAATCCTTCAATTTCCTGGGCCATGTCCGGATGTTCTTTCAGGAAGTTGCGGGCATTATCTTTACCCTGGCCGATGCGTTGATTTTTATAACTGAACCACGCACCAGCTTTATCCACTAAATTATGCAATACGCCTAATTCAATGATTTCCCCTTCACGTGAAATACCTTCATTATAAAAAATATCAAATTCAGCCTGTCTGAAGGGCGGAGCCACTTTGTTTTTAACGACTTTCACGCGTGTTTCGCTACCCACCACTTCATCGCCATTTTTAACATTACCCACTCGGCGAATATCCAGGCGGACGGAGGCATAAAATTTCAGTGCATTACCGCCAGTGGTCGTTTCCGGATTGCCAAACATGACACCAATTTTCATGCGAATTTGATTGATGAAAATGACTAATGTATTAGAACGTTTAATGTTGGCAGTCAGTTTGCGTAAAGCCTGTGACATCAGACGTGCCTGGAGTCCCATGTGAGAATCGCCCATTTCACCTTCAATTTCCGCTTTGGGTGTGAGCGCGGCAACGGAATCGATAATGACAACATCGACCGCACTGGATCGGACCAACATATCAGCGATTTCAAGTGCCTGCTCGCCCGTATCGGGTTGGGAAATGAGTAGTTCATCGACATTCACGCCCAGACGTTTGGCGTAAGCGGGATCTAATGCGTGTTCAGCGTCAATAAAGGCGGCAGTACCCTGTTGTCGCTGACAGGCTGCAATGACTTGTAATGTTAACGTCGTTTTACCGGATGATTCTGGGCCATAAATTTCGACAATTCGGCCGCGTGGCAATCCGCCCACGCCGAGCGCTATGTCTAAAGCCAGAGAACCGGTTGAAATGACTTCTAAATCGCGTTCGATGGTTGAATCGCCTAAACGCATGACAGAACCTTTACCGAATTGGCGTTCGATCTGGCTTAATGCTGCGCCCAGGGCTTTTTTCCTGTTTTCTTCCATTTTGAGTGTCCTTCTGTATCGTTATTAGTTTCATTGAATAAAAAAATGTGGGGAGAGATTTATGTGTTCACGAATCATCACTAGTCTAAGTGTTTTTATCCTATAAAATCAATCAATCTTTCCAATGCAAAACAAATGGATTGTTCGCGAACGGCATGACGATCGCCTGAGAAATGTTGCACTTCTGTTACCGTATCCGCATGGATACCCGCCCAGCCAAACCAGACCGTGCCCACCGGTTTTTCAGGCGATCCGCCAGTGGGGCCCGCAATACCGGTAATGGCCACACTGAGTTGGGCTTCACTGTGTGCCAGGGCGCCTTCTGCCATCGCTTCGGCTGTTTCCCGACTGACAGCACCCGAGTGCTTCAACGTGTTTAATGGGACATGTAATAATTCCTGCTTTGCCGCATTACTGTAGGTCACATACCCTCGCTCTAACCAGTCAGAGCTCCCGGGAATGTCGGTTATAAAATAAGCCAGACCGCCGCCCGTACACGATTCCGCTGTGACCAGTTTCCACCCACGTTTTTTGAGCCGTTGTCCCAACGTCAAAGCCAGTTGATAAATGATTTGTGTCATGGAAAGACCTGCGGTAAGGTTCTAAAAAAAAGAAAATGGAAATCCTAATATGACAGAAGTTCAAGAGACACTCAAACAACATACCCCTATGATGCAGCAATATTTGCGGATCAAAGCCAATCATCCCGACGCGTTTTTATTTTATCGGATGGGCGATTTTTACGAATTATTTTATGATGATGCCATAAAAGTGTCACGTCTTCTGGCTATTACGCTAACAGCGCGTGGACAATCCGGCGGCAAACCGATTCCAATGGCAGGTGTGCCTTTTCATGCGGCAGAATCGTATATTGCCAAGTTATTGCGCCAGGGATTATCCATTGCCATCTGTGAACAAGTGGGGGATCCCAAAACGAGCGTCGGACCGGTTGAACGCCAGGTTGTCCGTATCCTGACGCCGGGCACGGTTAGCGATGCGGCTTTTCTAGAAGACAATCGCGATAATTTATTAGCCGCATTACATCAGCATCAAGATCGTTTCGGAATAGCCACACTGGATGTGGGCAGCGGCCGATTTCAATTACTGGAAGTGCAGGGCGTTGAAGCATTACAAAGTGAACTCGAACGTTTAAAACCCACGGAATTATTGATGAGCGAAGACATCACGCTCACGATGACCCTGCAGGGTTTACGTCGGCGTCTGCCCTGGGAATTTGAATTGGAAACCGCTCTGCGTTTATTAACACAGCAAATGCAAACACATGATTTAGCGGGTTTTGGCTGTATGGATATGCCTCTGGCTCTATCGGCTGCCGGTGGTTTATTGCATTATGTCAAAGAAACGCAACGCACACAGTTGCCGCATATTCGTGCGATTCATGTCGAACGACGCGAAGACAGCATTATTCTGGATGCAGCGACGCGCAAAAATCTGGAATTGACAATTAACCTGACAGGGACAGAGGAAAATACATTAATTTCTGTCATGGATCGCACGGCGACGGCCATGGGCAGTCGTTTGTTGAAACGTTGGATGCATCGTCCATTGCGTCAACAGGCTATTTTGCTCAGACGTCAGGAAAGTATTCTAAATTTGTTGGAAGACCGGCATTATCTCGCTTTGCATGCGACTTTAAATCAAATAGAAGACCTGGAACGGATTCTGGCGCGTGTTGCTTTGAAATCAGCGAGACCGCGTGATTTGATTGGCCTTCGTCATACGCTCAATACATTGCCCGACATTAAACAACAATTAAAAAATTTTTCTGCACCGTTGTTACAACAACTCAGACGTTCTATTAACGAATTTCCCGACTTATTAAATTTATTACAAAAAGCCATTGTCGAAAATCCACCGGTTACTCTGCGCGAAGGAGGTGTGATGGCAGAAGGGTATGATGCCCTGTTAGATGAATTATTGGCATTAAGTGAAAATGCAGGGCAATTCTTAATTGAACTGGAAGAGCGTGAAAAAAATCGCACGGGATTGTCGACCTTAAAAGTCGGTTATAATCGCGTGCACGGTTTTTATATCGAAATCAGTCGAATGCAGGCGGAACACGCACCTGCCGATTATATGCGTCGACAAACATTAAAAAATGCCGAACGTTTTATTACGCCTGAATTAAAAGCGTATGAAGATAAAGCATTAAGCAGTC
>CAZEEF010000092.1:0-8253 GCA_964511095.1 uncultured Coxiellaceae bacterium
TACCCAATTTGACGACAACACGATAGTACTTGTCGGAATCCAGTAAAAATTGCGACACTTTAGTCGCTTCACCAAAACAGATGGGCAACATGCCCGTTGCCAGGGGATCCAGGCTCCCGGTATGCCCTGCTTTTTTTGCGCCGAATAATCGTTTGATGTACTGCAACGCGCCATTGGATGTCATCTTCAATGGTTTATCAAGCAATAAAATGCCGTTGATTTTTTTTAAGATGGGTTTCATGTGATTTATGTCGTTTTAATTATTTAATTTTATTTTTTAAGGCATTATTAATGAGCGATGTAATACGACTACCGCGCACACTCGAATCATCATAAATAAATTTCAACTCCGGTGTCACACGCAATTCGACTGCATTCGCCAGTTCATAACGTAAAAATTTAGCCGCTTTATTCAAGGCAGTCAGCGTTTCAGTTGCCTTATCTTCTTCTAATACACTGACAAAAATTTTGGCATAAGCAAGATCATGAGACACATTGACGCCTGTTAGCGTGATCATACCAAAACGTAAATCTTTCGCCTGTCTTTGGATAATTTCCGCTAACGTGGTTTGAATTAAATCATTTATGCGCTGTTCGCGCTTAAAACCTTTCGTCATTACAATGCTCTTTTCACTTCAACTCGTTCAAAAATCTCAATTTGATCGCCTGGTTTAATATCATTGTAACTTTTCACGCCGATACCACATTCCATACCATTACGAACCTCAGAAACATCTTCTTTAAATCGACGCAATGATTCCAAAGCACCTTCAAATACGACAATGTTATCGCGTAACACACGAATAGGATTGTTGCGGCGCACAACGCCTTCTAACACCATACAACCTGCAATGGCACCTATTTTGGATGAACGGAAAACTTCCCGTACTTCAGCAAGGCCCACAATTTTTTCATGAATTTCAGGCGCCATAAATCCGCTGATAGCGCGTTTTACTTCATTAATCACATCGTAAATAATGCTGTGATAATGCAAGTCAACGCTCTCCGCTTCAATCAATTTGCGCGCTTCATTATTGGCACGAACATTAAAACCAATCATGATGGCGCCTGATGCAAGAGCGAGGTTTACATCGGATTCACTGATACCGCCTACGCCAGCCGAAACCATTTTCACTTTGACTTCATCCGTAGACAATTCCGCTAAAGCTTGCGATAAAGCTTCTGCAGATCCTTGTACATCTGCTTTTAATACGATATTGAGTGCACGCGTATCTTTGTCATCGCCCATGCGTTGCAATATATTTTCTAACTTCGCTGCATTTTGTTTCGCTAACTTCACTTCACGGAATTTTCCCTGACGGAAAAGTGCGACTTCACGTGCCCGCCGTTCATCGATCACGACAGTAAATTCATCACCTGCATTCGGAGTGCTGGATAGCCCCAAAATTTCAACCGGGATAGAAGGACCCGCTTTATCAACCTGTTTGCCTGTTTCATCAGACAGTGCGCGAACACGTCCATATTCAAATCCAGCCAACACGAGATCCCCTTTACATAACGTCCCTTGCTGAATCAATAAACTTGCCACAGCGCCACGGCCTTTATCTAAACGTGATTCAATGACCACACCGCGCGCTGGACTATCGACAATCGCTTTCAAGTCCAATACTTCTGCCTGAATCAAAATGGAATCGAGTAACTGATCAATATGTTGTCCCGTTTTAGCTGAAATGGGAACGAACATGGTGTCGCCACCCCATTCTTCTGGAATCAAGCCATGTTTTGACAAATCATTACGAACACGATCCAAATCGGCTTCGGGTTTATCAATCTTGTTGACTGCAACAATAATAGGCACTTCAGCCGCCTTGGCATGATTGATCGCTTCAACTGTCTGTGGCATGACACCATCATCTGCTGCAACGACCAACACAACAATATCCGTTAACTTCGCACCGCGAGCACGCATGGCAGTAAATGCAGCGTGACCGGGCGTATCTAAAAAGGTAATCACGCCTTTGGGGGTTTCGACATGATAAGCGCCAATATGTTGTGTAATACCGCCCGCTTCCAATGCTGTCACTTTCGTGCGGCGAATATAATCCAGTAAGGATGTTTTACCATGATCGACATGTCCCATAATGGTGACAACAGGCGCTCGAGGTAAAAGATCTCCACGGATTTCAGTGTCTTTGGTAAAGGATTCTTCTAATGCATAAGCACTGACTAATTTATACGTATGACCCATTTCTTCAACCACCAGGATCGCTGTTTCCTGGTCGATGACTTGATTAATAGTGACCATCGCCCCCATTTTCATCATCACTTTAATCACTTCGGCAGCTTTCACTGACATTTTTTGTGCTAAATCAGCAACGGTAATCGTTTCCGGAATAGTCACTTCGTGAATAATAGGAGTCGTTGGGCGCGTAAATGCCTGTACTTGAACTTGTTGTGCCAATTTACGTGACTTATTCCTGCCGCGACGCCTTCGATCACCTGTATCAAAATCATCTTCCTCACGGAATGCCGAACTGATGGGTGCCACTTTTTTGCCGATAAGTGATTCATACTGACGGCTATTATCTCTATCGCCGCCACGGCTTTTCTTTTTCTTTTTGTGCCGCTCATCTTCCATTTCGGGCCGCGCGTTAGCGGGACGCTTCTCTTTCTCTTTTTCTTTAGGACGCTTCGTTGCCGTTTCTGTCGCTGATTTTTCTTTTTCAACGGCGACATCTGGGGTTGTGACAGGCAATTCAATGAGTGGTTCGCTCGTTGTGGGAACTTCCACAGAAACATCTTCTTCTAAAATAACTGGCTGCGCCTGTTCTGTAACAGGTTCAGCTGTCAATGTTAAATCCAAAGAGGCATCCATCAATTGCGCTTCCTGTGATTCAGCAGATGCATCTGATTTAGCCTGATCTTCCAGCGGACGTTTGATATAAGTCCGTTTTTTACGGACTTGCACGCTAATCGTTTTGCGTGCGCCCTGCGATCCAGCCACTTTAATTTCGCTGGTTTTTGCACGGCGTAGAACGATTTTTTCAGGGGCTTTTTTCGCGCCGTGATGCTGTTGTAAATAGCGAAGCAACTTTTGCTTCTCTTCTTCACTCACAACAGCATCAGGGCCTGAAATTTTGATTTTCGCATCAACAAATTGCGTCATTAACCGTTCCAGGGGAAAGTTAATATCAATAGCCAGTTGTCTCACTGACACACCTTGCGACTTCACATTTTTCACTGAATCTTTTTTATCAGCTACAGCAGATACCTGATCTTTTGGCATCGAGCCTCCTCAGTCAGCATGATTTGCTTAATCAAACCATGGTTTACGAGCTGTCATAATTAATTCGGCAGCTTTCTCTTCGTTTAGTTCATTAATTTCCAGCAAGTCATCCACAGACTGCTCAGCAAGATCTTCGCGCGTGATAATACCATGATTTGCCAGTATATAGGCGAGATGACGATCCATGCCTTCCATTTCCAATAAATCTTCCGCCGGTTCAGTCTTTTCCAATGCCTGCTCTTCTGCAATGGCCTTGGTCAATAATACCGCTTTTGCGCGCTCACGAAGCGCTTCGACTAAATCTTCATCAAACCCCTCAATTTCCAGCATTTCATTCAGCGGCACATAAGCAATTTCTTCTAAAGAAGTAAATCCTTCTTCCGTCAATACTTGCGCCATATCATCATCAATACCCAATTTTTCTTTAAACAACAGCAAGACATTTTCTTCTTCCGCCGCTGATTTCGCTTTAGCCTGATCTTCCGTCATGACGTTTAATCGCCACCCCGTCAATTCGGCCGCCAGCTTCACGTTTTGACCATTACGGCCAATGGCTTGCGATAATTGATCTTCTTTCACCGCAATATCCATCGTGTGACTATCTTCATCCACGACAATGGATGCAACTTCAGCGGGCGCCATGGCATTAATAACTAACTGCGCAGGATTATCATCCCACAAAACAATATCAACACGTTCGCCGCCCAACTCACCGGATACGGCTTGCACACGCGCACCGCGCATGCCAACACACGCGCCGATGGGATCGATGCGCCCATCATTGGTTTTAACAGCAATCTTGGCTCGTGAACCCGGATCGCGCGCAGCCCCTTTAATTTCAATTAATTCTTCGCCAATTTCAGGCACTTCAATTTTAAATAATTCAATTAACATTTCAGGACGTGTGCGGCTGACAAACATTTGCGGACCTTTCGCATCCGAGCGGATTTCATATAAATAAGCCCGCAAACGATCATTCACGCGTACTGCCTCATGCGGAATCATTTCAGCGCGCTGCAAAATCGCTTCCGCATTATTGCCCAAATCCAGCAAGATATATTCACGCGTGACTTTTTTAACAACACCATTCATCAAAGTGCCCAAACGTTCCTTGAATGCACTCGCCATTTGAGCACGCTCTGCTTCGTGAACTTTTTGCACAATAACCTGTTTTGCTTTTTGAGCAGCGATACGGCCAAATTCGACAGAGTCCATCGGTTCTTCTATATAATCACCGGATTGAATGCTGGCATTTCGCTTGCGCGCTTCGGTCAGAGAAAGCCGGGTAATACCACCATCACCTTCGTCTTCATCGACAGCATCCTCTGTCACTAACCAGCGTCGGGCAGTTTGGTATTCGCCTGTTTTTCTGTTAATAGTGACTTTGACATCAATCTCTTCACCGGCCCGTTTTTTGGTAGCCATTTCCAATGCCGCTTCAATAGCTTGAAAAATGACATCGGCTTCAACGCCTTTCTCATTCGATACTGCTTCAACAACTAATAAAATTTCTTTACTCATAGTATCAGCCTCATTCGAGATTACATAAGCTCCAATTTAAAGCTTCACTCCAGATCAGGAATGACTCTCGCCTTCTCAATACCTGAAAAAGGCAAAATCACTTTTTCAGTATCTGTTAATAGATGGATATCATTCATATCATCTATTTGCTGCAAAATCCCCACAAAATTTCGCTGATTGTTGAGTGGGTTACACATACGTACTTTAATACGACTGCCAATAAATTTTTTATATTGCGCAATCTCAAATAGGGGTCGCTCGAGGCCAGGCGACGATATTTCCAGATGATATTCTCCCTGAATAGGGTCATCTACGTCGAGCATGGCACTCACTTGATGGCTGACGGTTGAACAGTCTGTCAATGTGATACCCGGTTCATTATCAATATAAATCCGTAGCACTGAAAACCGTCCTTGACGTTGTAATTCAACGCCTACAAACTCATAACCCATGGCTTCGATAAGTGCAGCCAGGCGGTCTCGCAATGTCTCCGTGCTTGCCATCGATTTTTTTACCCCAAAAAACAAAAAACCCCAACCGGGGCTTTTTTATTTTTTTCAATTTGTGGTAGCGGGGGCTGGATTTGAACCAACGACCTTCGGGTTATGAGCCCGACGAGCTACCAAGCTGCTCCACCCCGCAATGAAGGACGCATTCTATAATAAAAATGGCGGGACATTCAAGTTTATTGATACCTGGATGTAAAATAATTTAAAACGGATTGCGTTTCAGGCCGAACATCGCGCCATATAAAAAAAGATTCCGCCGCCTGTTCAACCAGCATGCCTAATCCATCACTGACGAGAGATGCATGATGGGTTTCTGCCCATGTCATGAAGGGTGTACTGCGTTTTCCATAGACCATATCGTAACAATAAGCCTGTTCACTCAACATATTGGAAGGCAATTCCATATCAGCCTGCATTAAACTTGCACTTGTTCCATTGATAATCAAATCAAATTGATCATTCGTTAATGCAGCGAAATCATGGGCTTCTATGGAAAATTCGGCTGCCAGATCGTCCGCATTTTCTCGGGTCCGATTAACAATGACGATCCTTGCAGGTTTTTCCTGCAAAAGAGGATCGAGAATACCGCGTACCGCACCCCCTGCACCTAAAATCAGCACGCGTTTGTTTAATAGGGGAAAGGCATGATGATGAATAACATCGCGAATAAATCCGACGCCGTCTGTATTATCACCCCATCGACTGCCATCCGCATTGAATTGAATCGTATTCACCGATTTTGCACGTTTTGCCCGTTCGCTCAATTGATCAACTAATTGATAAGCTTGCTGCTTAAAAGGAAGCGTAATATTCAATCCCTGACCGCCGCCAGCCTGAAAAGCATCTAATGCTTGTGAAAAGCCATCCAGAGGAACAAGAATGGGTTGATAGATGAGTTCTTGCCCGGTTTGTTTTGCAAATAATTGATGGATTTCGGGAGACCAGCTGTGTTGAATGGGGTGACCCATAATGCCATAACGATTCATAAGATAATCTCGTTGTCTAAAACGTTCGTCATCGCGCTAAAGAAGCGCGACGACGTATGTCATTAAACTGACTATATTATTTTGAAACTTTATCAATCGCCTGACTCATCTGAGCTGAATCTGCCTGGCCCGGTATAAACACAATAGCCGTGGCGGGTGATGTTTTTGAAATGTCCGATTTTGCGATAAATAATGCGGGAGTCCCCAGCAATCCAAGTTGTTGTGCCAGTTTATAATTAGCCTTCACTTGCTGCTCAACATTGCCGGATTTCATGGCTGCTTTTAATTTGTCTACATCGATCCCAACGGATTTCGCTGCCTGGTAAATCGCTTCTTCTGTTAAAGGCTCCTGTTTGGATGTCATTAACGCTTTGTGGAGTTCAAAATATTTACCTTGTTCATTGGCAGCCAATGCAGCGCGCGTCGCTATTTCAGAAATTCGTCCACGAATCGGAAATTCTTTGAAAACAATTTTCACATCCGGGTTATTTTTAATTAATCCTTCGATAATAGGCGTCATATCAATACAGTGCGGGCACTGATAATCGAAAAATTCGACCACCGTGATTTTACCATTGGGATTGCCAGCCATTGGATCATTGGCTTGATGAAATAATGCATCGGCATATTGCGGAGACGTATCTTGTGTTTTCTGAATTGTTTTCTTTGCTTCATCCATCTGCTTTTGCTGATAATTTTGTAGCGCCTGAATAATCACATCCGGATTTTGTACGAGATAATCGCGTACCACATCTTGAACCTGTTTTTTTTGCGCTGCAGACATATCGGCTGCCTGCGCTGTCATATTTATCATCATCAAACCCGCCGCAGCCAGGCTTGCAACCATTCGAGTTAATTTCACAACACTATCCTCCAAAATGACGTAGGCCGTTAGGATAACAGATTGGCTCAAATTGTCACGCATCGTTCATTGACGGCTATGACGAATTTTTTCAATTTCCTGTTCTCGCGCCAAATCCAATTGGTCCGCAATTTCTTTCCCTTTAAACTCCGCCGTTATTTTTTTAACATCCACTGTTTTCGCCGCTTTAAGATAAGCATTAAATAATTCGGCCGCTGCTTCATTTTGAGTAATAATTCGACATGCCGACAGGAATTTCTGGAATCGTTCCTCGCGACGAAACGCATCCAATTCACGAAAAACTTTAACGACATTTTTTTCACGATCAATATGACGATATCGATCAAGATAATTTGCGAGCAATAAAGCCAAATCACGATAATCACTCGGCACACGATACTGTTCGCACAGATTTTCAATCGCTTTTAAATCTAACTCATGGAGTAGTATTGCAAAACGAACTTGCGGATCTTTTATTAAGCTCGCTGCGCGCTCCAATGCTTTAACACCTTGTCCCGTTATTTTGATTGACGGAAACAAAACAGGCAGCGCTTCGCAATGATTTAACACTGCAAAAAATTGTTCTGGATTTTTTTCAGAAAGCGCCCGTTCTAATTCTTTCCAGACTCGTTCGGCAACTAACGCATTGATTTCACCCGAATGAACCATTTGTTTCATCAAGCTCATTGTTTCGGGCGCCACGGTAAAATGGCGTTCTGCAAAACGCGCAGCAAATCGCGCCACTCGCAAGACACGCACGGGGTCTTCAACAAATGCGGGGGATACGTGTCGCAGTAATTTATTTTTGATATCGTCGCGACCGTGATACGGATCGATATAATTATTTTCTTTTTTTGCAATCGCATTGATGGTTAAATCCCGCCGAATCAAATCTTCTTCCAGCGTGACTTCAGGCGACGTATCAAACTCGAATCCCGCATATCCGCGCCCCACTTTCCGCTCCATGCGCGCCAGGGCATATTCTTCGTGTGTTTTTGGATGTAAAAAAACAGGAAAATCTTTCCCGACCTGACGATACCCGAGCTTCAACATTTCTTCTGGCGTTGCCCCGACAACAACCCAGTCTTTTTCTTTGACTTCGCGGCCGAGTAATTCATCACGAACGGC
>CAZEEF010000093.1:0-8219 GCA_964511095.1 uncultured Coxiellaceae bacterium
GTTTTTGTGTGTAATTATCATACCGATTTACCGGACGACAGTGCGCGAAGGCGGGAATCCATTTGGAATAGTACTAGCGGATAAATAGATTCCCGCCTTCGCGGGAATGACAGTTTAGTTGTGTTGATACCTATGTTGAAGCGCGCTGGCATGACACAGCAAGTCCTTTTCGATTATTTCAGTGTACTTGTTTTATACGGCACAAACACTTCATTCAATTGCTGACTCACACGAATAAACGTTGTCCGTTTCGATAATTCTTTTAACCGTTGTGCCCCCACGTAAGTGCAGGTTGAACGGATACCGCCCAAAATATCCAGCACCGTATTTTTCACAGGACCGCGATAAGGCACATTGACAGAACGTCCTTCACTGGCGCGATACTCTGCCACATTGCCATGATATTTTTCCATGGCTTCGGAAGAACTCATCCCATAAAAACGTTTATATTTTTCACCCTGTTCTTCAATAATTTCACCCAAACATTCATCATGCCCCGATAACATCCCGCCTAACATGACAAAATCAGCACCCGCCGCAAACGCTTTTGCGACATCGCCAGGGGAAGTGCAACCGCCATCCGCACAAACATGGCCGCCTAAACCATGCGCCGCATCGGCACATTCAATAATGGCCGACAATTGTGGATAACCCACACCCGTTTTTTCACGCGTGGTACAAACAGAACCCGGACCAATACCAATTTTAACAATATCTGCACCCGACAAAATAAGTTCTTCCACCATTTCGCCCGTCACGACGTTGCCTGCCATGATAATTTTATTGGGATAACTCTGACGTAAGCGTTCCAAAAATTTGACGAATCGTTCCGTATAACCATTCGCGACATCCAGACAAATCATGGGAATATTAACGACCTTTAAAATGGCTTGAAGTTTTTCAAATTCGTGCTCCGAAATACCCGTTGAAATAAAAGAAGAAGACAATGCCGATGGCTGTTTTTCTGCAAAAGCTTTCCAATCGTTCAATTCATGAAATTTATCCATCGCGGTAAGCAATCCATGCTGCGCCAAGGCGGTGCCCATCGCAAAAGTCCCGGTATGATCCATATTGGCTGCAATAATAGGCACGCCTTTCCAGTCAGCATCGGAATCTCTGAAATGAAATTCCCGTTCAAGCGCCACTTCCGATCGGGATTTCAAAACACTTCTTTTCGGACGAATCAATACATCTTTAAAATCCAGCTTGATATCATTTTCAATACGCATTATTCATTCCTTCCGTAAACAGGCAAAATAAAAACCATCCATACCGTGCATGCCGGGTAAAATTTGTCTGCCAATCGAACAGGCTTTACCCCAGGCTGCGTTGATTTTTTCTTCCTTTGCATCGGGATTGGCTGCGATAAAAGCAGTTAAAACGCGTGCATTTTCTTCAGCATAAACAGAACAGGTGGCATAAACAAGTAATCCATTGGGTTTTAATAAAGGCCATAACGCGGATAAAAGTCGACTCTGTTCTTTACTCAATTGAACAATATCTTCTGCCTTGCGCAATAATTTTATATCAGGATGGCGACGGATAACGCCACTCGCTGAACACGGCGCATCCAATAAAATACGATCGAATAAAATACCATCCCACCATTCGCTGGCATTGCCTGCATCCGCGCAAATTAAATCCGTTTTCAATTGCAATCTGTCCAAGTTCTCTTTGACGGAATCTAAACGAATGGGATCACGATCCACCGCAATCAATTTTTCCAGTAGCGGTTGTGATTCCAAAATATGTGTCGTTTTGCCACCGGGTGCTGCTGCCGCATCCAGCACGCGTTGATTCGGCAAGACAGATAACAATTCAGTCGCCAATTGTGCAGCCCCGTCCTGTACTGAAACGTGTCCTTCCGAAAATTGCGGCAGTTGATCCACGTTACAGGGAACTGACAGCGTAATACCAAACAATGTTTCAGGAATCAAATGCGCTTCCATTTGTTGCGCCGCTAATTTTTCCATATATTTTTCGCGTGTTATTTTTTTCTGATTGACTCGCAGCGAAAAAGGCGGATGTTGATTATTTGCTGTCAAAATAGCTTGCCAGTCTTCTGGCCAGTCTTGTTTCAGCCTATCAATCATCCATCCGGGATGTGAATAAACTGCATTGACATTCTGTTGAATTTTTTGATTGATTTCGAAATGAGAACGCTGATAATTTCGCAATACCGCATTCACCAATCCTTTTGCCCATATTTTTTTTAATGGTTTGACAGCATCCACTGTTTCGGCGACTACCGCGTGCTCGGGAACACGCATTTCAATCAATTGATACAATCCAGCGAGTAATAAGCAATACAAATCCTGATCTTTTGTTTTAAGCGGTTTATCCAATACTATTTTTAAAATTGCATCAAGCCGAAAATACCAGCGGCATACGCCATAACATAATGCCTGTAAAAAAGCCTGGTCGCGCGCGTCTTTCAATTTTTGTATTTGTTTGGGTAAGATGTCAGAAAGCGATGAACCGTCCATCACTTCACAAAGAAGCGTTGCTGCCATTGCTCTGATATTCATGTGAATTGTTTACCTACTGAAAAAAGATGGGATCGCGCATTTAAAATATCACCGACTGATAAGGGTTTCCCGCCCGGCAGCTGTATCTTTAACAATCGTAATAGACCATTGCCTGTCGCCACATCCATGCCTTGTCGGGAGACTTGTAAAATTTCACCGGCTTTGGCATTGGTCTCCTGTTGCAGGCATTCTGCTTGCCAAATTCGCAAAATCATTTCATCACAGCGTGTTTCTGCGACGGGCCAAGGATTAAAGGCGCGAATGTGATGATGCAATTCAATCGCCGATTTATTCCAATCCAATCTGGCTTCTTCTTTTAAAATTTTATGTGCATACGTTGCCAATGCATTATTTTGTTTTTCAGGTTTGATCGAATCCAGCTGATCGAGTGTTGTTAATAAAGCCTCCGCGCCAAGCGTAGCTAATCGATCATGCAATGTCGCGCTTGTATCATCAGGATGAATGGGACATTCGACTTTATAAAGGATATCACCGGTATCCAACCCTTTATCCATTTGCATGATTGTAATGCCCGTTTTGTCATCTCCCGCCAAAATGGCACGCTGAATCGGAGCAGCCCCGCGCAAACGCGGTAATAATGAGGCGTGCACATTGATGCAGCCATAGCGGGGTGCTTGCAAAACAGGCAGTGGTAACAATAATCCATAAGCCACGACAACCATGATATCCGCCTGCAAAGCACTCAGGGTTTTTTGTTCATTTTCATCCCGTAATGACTGTGGTTGATAAACAGGAATGTGTTTTTCGATGGCTAATGTTTTAACCGGACTGAAAGTCACATGACGACCTCGACCCGCTGGACGATCAGGCTGTGTGTAAACGGCTTTCACCTCATGTCCTGCTTCAATTAATGCTGATAATGTGTTGACAGAAAAAGCGGGTGTTCCGGCAAAAATAATGGCGAATTTTTTTTTATGATGCACGTTTACATCCTCTACGAACCATTCACTAACAACAATCCTTCACGGTATTGTCCGGCAGCGGATGACATATCACCCAATTGTTCGAACAATTTTCCATATTCCACATAAGTTTCAGGAATCGCCGCTAATTTTAAACTGTCATCTAAATAACTTCGCGCTTTTCCCCACAATTGACAACGCAATGACAAGCGCGCCAATGTCAAAAATAAAATGGCTTGATGCGGATAAAGCTTCAACCATTTTTCAGCATGGGCTAATTGTTTTTTAGGATCCTGTGTAACGAGCTGGCCATACAATTTCACTAAATCCGTATCCCAGGTTTTTTTAACTGTTTTATTGATGAGTTCTTCCATTTCACCGGCTGCTTCGGGATACCGTAATAAATACTGCGTATAGAAATACACGATACGCGGATTTTTTTCTAATTTACGCGGAATCATGGCCCAGCATGCCTGCAAGCTTTTCAAGCCTTCCGCTTTATTGGCTGCTGCATTTAATAATTCCTGATAAACCGTTTGTTCCAGATGATCCATTTGTTCTAGCGTAAAAATTTTTGCTTTGCGCAAACTGGGAATTAATTTCAATAAATTTTTCCAGTCTCCCAAACGAACATATAATTTTTCCAATAATTTTAAAACCACCGGATGAAGAGGTGCCAGTGTTTTCAAATGATTGAGTGTCGCCAGCGCCTGTTCTAATTGGCCTTGATCAAACTGTAATTGCGCCTGAGTCAATCCAATGGCCATTTCCGCCTGCGGTGCCAAATCATGCGCCTGATGCAAATACATATCGCGTTTATCAAACGCACCGCGTTCATGCGCGGCTTTTGCCGCGGCCAAATAATTAATCAGCGGCGCATCCGACTGATCAATACCATCCAGCAAATCATTTTCAGCATGACGCCAACGCCCTTCGATCAATTCCAGCAATCCACGATTCGTTTTGCTATACGCTTTATTTTTACGACGCCAGCGCAGCCAATTTCGCCAGCGATACACTGAACTATCAATGCCATCTGCCAGTCGCACAATAAAATAGAGAACGATCATAGCCATGATGAAACACAGTAAGGCAAACCAAAGCGGCATTTCAACTGACCAATTGTGGTAGGTAAACAATGCCACGCCCGGATCTTTTGCTGCTTCTAATCCAAGCCAGACCGAAAAAAATAAAATGACAACTACCATGACAAATCGTCGCATGCGTTTCTCCTTACTGACTGGCGTTGCCCATATATTTTTGCAGCGCCTGCAATGACGCTGTTAAATTTGGCACACCCGGATGTATATCTATTTGCTGTAATTGGGCGAGATTTTGCAGCAGTTGTTGGGTAAGCGATGAATCAGACACTGCATATTGCTTAATCCAGTCGGTCGCTTGCGACAAGCTGGATCGATAAATATCAGGCTGCCGATGCAGTAAACTCCATTGTGCTTTTTCCAATTCACTCTGTAAATTTTGATATAAATAGAGTTGCTGATCCGGTGCAATAAACGGTGGTGTATTCGGTAAAATTTTACGAACAACCACAATGCGTTCCAATGCCTGTTGCACCGAATTCAAACCACGACGCCACCAGGGCAATGATTGATTATTCAAGAGCGTCGTTGTTTCAGCAGGATGCGCCGGTAATTGCGTTATCAAAGGCAGTTTGTTCACTTGTCCATTTAATGCGGATAAACGCAGATAAAGGCCTGCCACATCCACTTGGGGTGTCGCTTGTAATGCAGCCACATCCGAAGCGATCGCCTGACGAATGGGGTATATTTTTGGATCGGTTAATTTTGCAATATCCTGATCGGCTGATTGCAATAATCGAATAGCCGCTGGAATATTATTTTCATATTGCAAATAATCATTTGCCATTTTAACGAGATAAAAAGCTTCGATGAGAATAAAATCATTTTTGTTGGTTTTTTCTGTTTTTTGAATATCTGCAAGCTGTTGTGATTGTGTTTTGAAAGCATCATTCAATTGTTGGATGGATTGTTCGGCACTGACCGTATTGTTTTGTGCTGCTTCAAAACGGTTTGTTAAATTATTCAGTGAGGCCGCAAACTGCTTATTTATCGTTAATAAGGCATACCCTGCCAGAATCACCACGATAATCAAAATAACAGCGGCTGCCCCCGAAAATAAAATCCCGAGATGCCCCCAAAAAAATCGAGGTTTCCTGGGAACGACTGTTTTATTGTTGTCTTCTGACATAATCCTTCCTTCCAATAAGGCTTAAGGTATCCATGATGGCTTCATGACTCGCATTTTTCGCCAACAAAATAGCATGAAATTGATATTCTTTGGCTAACATCGCCAATCGTTGGCTGACGACGAGTATGGCTATATTCACAATGAGCGATCGATTGTCTGCGCCCAGGATATTCATTAAATTATGCAGACTTTCGCCTGAGGTGCAAACAATTATATTGACTCTTTTTTCTCGCAATAATGCCGTATAAGGGCCGATATCAGAATAAATCGGCACCGTCCGGCGATACACAGGCAAGTGATCGACAGACGCTCCCCGAGCGGTGAGCGTTTCACCCAGCCATTCGCGCCCGCCCTCCCCCCGAACAATTAAAATTTGTTGTTGATTGATATTGTTAAATAATGGCAAAGCCAATAACCCTTCACTCGTCCATTCATTGTCTGGATAAACAACCTTTTCCACACCCATTTGGTGTAAAACAGTTGCCGTACCTTTTCCAATGGCTGCAATACGTGTTTTTTCAGGAAGCCGCCTGATCAAAGCGTCTGCACGTTCTGCCGCTTCGCGGCTGATGAAAATAATCCAGTCATAAGAATGATTGATGATCGGGTTTAAATCATAGTCGACTGGTTCAAACGCAATGGTTGGAAATGCAATGGCTTGGCCGCCTTCAGCCCGAATGTGTTCACACAATATTTTTCCCTGTGCATGAGGACGCGTGACCAGAGCGGTGATATTTTTCAGATTATTCATTCACGCTATCCAACAAGGATTGGGCACCCTGATTCAATAAATCGTTCGCGACCGTCATGCCAAGCGTTTCTGCCTCGTGGAATTTGGCGCTTGAAATGCTACGCAGCATTGTTGTGCCTTTCAGATCAGCGACTAATCCCTGTAACGTTAACTCGTCATCGACACATTCTGCATACGCTGCAATCGGTGAATGACAACCGCCGTTCAAAGAGCGGCAGAGCGCACGTTCAGCCGTTACCGCCAGATAACTTTTTAAATCATTCAAGGGAGCGATTAACTGTTTGACTCTTTCATCTTCCAGACGGCATTCAATGCCTAACACACCCTGTCCAGCAGCCGGTAATAGGTGATCAGTCGGTATAAATGAACGGATGCGTTCAGCCAATCCCAATCGCTTCAATCCAGCCGCGGCCAAAATAATCGCCGCGTAATCGCCCTGATCCAGTTTATCTAAGCGTGTATTCACATTCCCGCGCAAGAACGCAGTCACTAAATCGGGGCGTTTCGCCAACAACTGACTTTGTCGCCGTAAACTGGATGTCCCCACGACGGCCTTTTCAGGCAAATCGGTGAGAGAAGTATACTGATTAGAGATAAAAACATCGCGCGGATCTTCGCGTTCACACATGACTTCAATACAAAGCCCTTCCGGCAATAACATCGGGACATCTTTCATGGAGTGAACGGCCATATCAGCCCGTTTATCATATAAAGCTTGTTCTAACTCTTTGACAAATAAACCTTTACCGCCAATCTTGTCTAACGGCAGGGATAACAGATTATCGGCCGCCGTTGTGATCCCCAACAAGCTGACTGATAGATCCGAATGCATTTTTTCGAGTGCGGATTTCACCCAATTGGCTTGCCATAAAGCCAGCGGACTGTTACGGGTCGCAATGGTCAATGTCTTTTTTTTCATGCGGTTCAACGACTCCCCAGGAATAACATCGCTATTCTAGCAGAAATACCTTTCCGCACATGGCTATTTTGCGTCAGAATAGAATCATCTTTTTTTCGAGGAATTCTACCATGTCTGACGCTCTAAAAGATCGGGATGCGATGATATACCGTGAAATGATGACACATGTTCCGCTGTTTGCGCATCGTAACCCGCAAAAAATTGCGTTATGGGATGAACACGATCGTGGATTAACACAGGAAATTCTCAAACATGCCACGGTGACGACCGTCTGGCAAACAGGGCCGCTGACGGATCCGCGAATGAAACAAGTCACTCACAGCATGAATGAATTTCTCATGCACACAGAAAAAAATTCGCTGGATATTGTCATTATCGGCAGCATCACATCCGTCAATTTTAATCATTGCATGCAGGCATTACATCCCGATGGAATTTTGATTCAACTTTCTGAATCATTTTTTGATTTAGCCATTTTAAAAAACACACAGCAACAACTTAAAACAACTGGATTTGCCGATATTTTGCCGCTTAATTTTCCGCAGCCCCAGTTTGCATCCGGCTGGCGCGGCGCCATCATGGCAGTCAAGGAAGGTACGATCAAACGTCCGCGTGAAAAAGATATTTTCAATAAATCATTCACAACGGATTATTACAATTTAGACATGCACAAAGCTGCTTTTGCCTTGCCCGAATTTATGCGAGAAAAATGGGAAGAAATCGATGGATAAATTAAAATTTTTAGATGAATTAAATAAAAAATTATGCGATGCATTACCCGAGAGCGCACGCTTGCTTAAAAAAGATATCGAAAAAAATTTTCATACGTTACTGAAAAATGCATTTAATAAATTAGATTTAGTGACACG
>CAZEEF010000094.1:0-928 GCA_964511095.1 uncultured Coxiellaceae bacterium
CTTTATTTTTTCTGGCAGAATATGCCAATATGATTTTGATTTCAGCACTCGCTGCCATTATGTTTATGGGCGGTTGGTTGTCTCCTTTTCAGGGAATGCCTTATCTCGAATCGCTTTTTGCGTGGGTGCCGGGTATCGTCTGGTTATTGGCTAAGTTAAGTTTTTTTGTATTTTGTTATCTTTGGTTCAGAGCAACTTTCCCACGTTATCGTTATGATCAAATCATGCGATTAGGTTGGAAAGTGTTGATACCTGTCACCATCGTATGGATTGTTGTACTCGCGTTGGCAATACATTTTCAATTAAGTCCATGGTTTACGGGCGAGGGATAACTATGCAGCGTTTCATTCAATACATTAAAAGTTTTGCATTTTGGGATTTGCTGAAAGGGTTGAAACTGACGGGACGTTTATTATTTGCAACGAAAATCACTATTCAATACCCCGAAGAAAAAACACCGACTTCTCCGCGATTTCGTGGATTGCATGCATTGCGTCGTTATCCCAATGGGGAAGAACGTTGTATCGCCTGCAAGTTATGTGAAGCAGTGTGTCCGGCATTGGCCATTACAATTGAAGCGGAACCTCGAATGGATGGTTCGCGGCGTACTACATTGTATGAAATTGATTTATTCAAATGTGTTTATTGCGGATTTTGTGAAGAATCCTGTCCGGTTGATTCGATTATTCTGACGCGATTTAATGATTATCACATGGAAAATCGGGGCGAAAATATTTTGACGAAAGATAAATTGTTGGCGATTGGCGATAAATATGAGCCGAATATTGCGGCGGATCGTCTGACAGATGAGAGATATAGATAATTAAATAAATACACCATCCTCGTCGTCCCGCGGCAGTGACGCGGGGCGGCGGGGACATCGTTATTTATAGAAAATTTTAAAAAAAAAAAGTCTTTATTTAATTGA
>CAZEEF010000094.1:938-8028 GCA_964511095.1 uncultured Coxiellaceae bacterium
TCTTCCTTCATATAGGCCCTTTATATGGGGGGTTGCCGTCTCCAATTTTATTTAAATATAAAATTAATAAAAACACCCTCCCACGGCGTCCCGCGGCTTGTCCGCGGGACGACGTAGCAGTGTTAATTGAGAGAATGTATAAAAGTAAACAGGTATTTAATGATGGCATTACAAATTATTTTTTATGTGTTCAGCACCCTAGCAGTGCTTTCTGCCTTATGTGTTGTGGCAGCAAAAAATGCGGTGCACGGTGTATTGTTTCTGGTGCTGACATTTTTTGCCTCAGCCGGCATTTGGATGATGCTCAACGCAGAATTTTTATCACTGATTTTAGTGTTGGTTTATGTCGGCGCTGTCATGACTTTATTTTTATTCGTGGTCATGATGTTGAGTATGAAAATAGAAAATCTGCAGGAAGGTTTCGTGCGTTATATGCCTTTTATTGCATTAATCGTTTTGTTGGTCGTCGGACTGATTGTCATGGCTGTCAGCCCCGACCATTTTGGCCTGGCAGTGGTTTCTGCGCCTGCCGCTCTTCCTTCGGATTATAGCAATATAGCGGATCTCGGTTCTGTGCTTTACACAAAGTATGCCTATCCTTTTGAAGTAGCAGCGGTGTTGTTATTGACGGCCATCGTTGCGGCCATTGCACTCACGCATCGAAGACCCGAAGGACGTAAATCACAAAATGCGAGTGATCAAATCGCTGTGCAGCGCGATCAACGCATTCGTTTGATAAAAATGCCGTCGGAGAAAAAGAAATGATATCACTCAGCCAATATTTAATTTTTGCAGCACTGTTATTTGGTATTGGTATCGCCGGTATTATTGTCAATCGTAAAAATATTATCGTGATGATGATGTCAATCGAATTGATGTTATTGGCAGTGAATACCAATTTCATTGCTTTCTCCCATTTTTTGAATAATAACATTGGCCAGGTATTCGTATTTTTTATTTTGACTGTGGCGGCGGCTGAAGCAGCCATCGGTTTAGCCATTATGGTAGTGCTATTTAGAAAATCAGGCACGATTGAAGTTGAAAAACTGGATCTCTTAAAAGGATAAAACGTGGAAAAACATTTTTTATCGCTCGCTTTGATGATGATGCTTTTGCCCTTATTAGGCTCATTAGTGGCGGGATTAGTCGGCAAAAAAATAGGGCGGCAGGCGACTCACTGGATTAGCATCTCACTGGTCGGTATTTCATTTTTATTAGCCAGTTATTTATTTGCAGTCATCGTCATTCAAGGTTCTCCGGCCGAAGACGGTGTCATTTATCAATGGGTGAGCTCAGGATCGTTTCATTTTGATGTTGCCTTATTGCTGGATCGGTTGAGTGCAACCATGGCATTCATCGTGACATTTGTTTCATTGATGGTACACATCTATACGATAGGCTACATGTCGGATGATCCCGGCTATGAACGATTTTTCAGTTATGTGTCGTTATTTACTTTTGCGATGCTCGCATTGGTTCTCGCCGATAATTTTTTATTAATGTTTTTTGGCTGGGAAGGGGTTGGTTTAGTTTCTTATCTCTTAATCGGATTTTGGTTTAAGCGTGAAGCGGCTGTGTTCGGTAGTTTGAAAGCGTTTTTGGTGAATCGTATAGGGGATATCGGTTTTATTTTAGGATTGGCTGCTATTTTGATGTATTTTGGTCACGTGGATTATCAAACGGTTTTTGCAAATGTTCAGTCTGTCACAAATATAACAATGCAACTCTTTCCCGGTGTGCAAGTGAATGTCATTACTGTTATTTGTATTTTGTTATTCATCGGTGCAATGGGTAAATCCGCTCAAGTCCCCCTGCATGTGTGGTTACCTGAATCCATGGAAGGTCCAACGCCTATTTCCGCATTGATTCATGCAGCTACCATGGTGACGGCGGGTATTTATATGGTGGCACGTTGTTCACCGTTATTTGAATATTCTGACACTGCATTGAGTTTAATCCTGACAATCGGTGCGACCACTTGTTTTTTCATGGGACTCTTGGCCGTATTTCATCATGATATAAAACGGGTTATTGCCTATTCGACACTATCACAATTAGGTTATATGACGGTGGCCCTTGGTGTGTCTGCTTATGACGCCGCGATTTTTCATTTGATCACACACGCTTTCTTTAAAGCATTGCTTTTCCTCGCGGCAGGCTCCGTGATTATTGCATTGCATCATGAACAGGATATGCGAAAGATGGGCGGCCTGGCACAGTATTTGCCAATTACGTATTTAACCTTCGCCATTGGTGCGTTAGCGCTGGCTGCCATTCCGCCTTTTTCAGGGTTTTATTCCAAAGATGCCATCATCGAAGCCGTCAATTTATCGACCTTACCGGGCGCACGTTACGCTTATTTTTGTGTATTGGCCGGTGCGTTTGTGACGCCTTTATATATTTTTCGTGCTTTTTTTCTGACATTTCATGGCACATGTAAAATGGATGAAAAAATGAGAGCACATGTGAAAGAATCGCCCTGGGTGATGTTAATTCCATTGCTGGCTTTAGCTATTCCCAGTATGGTCGCAGGCGGAATGTTAATCGGTCCCCTCTTGTTTGCGCATCCAAAACTATTGGGCGATAGCATTTTCATACTTTCACAACATAATGTCCTGGCTTTGTTAGCACGAGATTTTCAGGGTGCGGATCAGATGGCACTGCAGGCCGGTCACTCATTCACATTGTGGCTTGCGCTGGCGGGGATCGTGACAGCCTGGCTATTTAATTTAGGCTATCCGCAATGGGCCGATCAGTTGAAAAAACGTTTTGCATTTTTGTATCACATCATGGTCAAGAAATATGGATTTGATGATTTTAATCAAATTGTATTTGTGCATGGCACTCGAAAAATAGGGCATTTTTTCTATAAGACCTGTGATTTGCTATTGATTGATGGTTTGTTCGTGAATGGTTCCGGTCAATTGATTCGTTGGTTAGCACGTGTTTCTCGAGGCTTGCAAACGGGCTATATGTATCACTATGCATTAGCGATGGTGATCGGTTTGGCGGTATTTATGGGTTGGCTCTTGCTAGGATTTTAGATTATGGTGCTGCAATCTTCATTATTAAGTATGTTAATTTGGCTGCCCGTATTAGGGGCTATCGCCGTATTATTCACAGGCGGAGATGAAAATGCGAATGCAGCACGTATTATCGCAGCCATCGTCGGTATCGTGAATCTTCTGCTTTGTGTTCCACTCTATTTGGGATTTGATACCAGTCAATATGCCATGCAATTTCAGGAAAATCATTTGTGGATTCGCGCCTATGAAATTCATTATGCCCTCGGTATCGATGGCATTTCACTCTCCATGGTTATTTTGACCAATTTTACAGGTTTGTTAGTCATTTTGGCGGGTTGTCACGCGATTAAAATGCGTGTAGCACAATACATGGCGACATTTTTAACGATGCAGGGCATGACAATTGGTGTATTCGCTGCAACGGACGCGATCTTGTTTTATGTATTCTGGGAAGGCATGTTAATTCCGATGTATCTCAGTATTGGTATGTGGGGCAGTGCAAATCGTTCTTATGCATCCATTAAATTTTTTCTGTATACCTTTTTGGGATCCATCCTGATGTTGGTCGCCTTGTTGTATTTATATACTCAAACAGGTGTATTCGATATTCAAGCATTTTACGGATTGCATTTAAGTCTTGCTACGCAAAAATTATTGTTCTTCGCCTTTCTGATGGCTTTTGCGGTGAAAGTGCCTATGTGGCCTGTGCATACCTGGTTGCCGGATGCGCATACTGAGGCACCTTCAGGCGGTTCTGTTGTGTTGGCAGCACTCATGTTGAAGTTGGGTATTTATGGATTTTTACGTTTCAGTATGCCTATTGCTCCGCTGGCTTGTGAAGAACTTGCCTGGTTTATGATTACCTTGTCATTGATTGCAATTGTTTACATAGGACTGGTTGCCATTGTGCAGACTGATATGAAAAAACTGATTGCTTATTCTTCCATCGCCCATATGGGATTTGCGACACTCGGTTGTTTTATGGTGTATGACATTATTCAACATTTTGGATCCCATCAAGATGCTTATATGAGTCTTGAAGGCGCTGTCGTGCAAATGATCGCACATGCGTTTGGCTCAGGGGCTATGTTCCTCGGTGTAGGCATGTTGGCAGATCGCTATTATAATCATAGCCGCCTGATTCGGGATTATGGCGGTGTTGCTAATAAAATGCCTATTTTTGCTGCTTTTTTTATGTTGTTTGCCATGTCAAACGTGGGCTTGCCAGGCACGGCGGGTTTCGTAGGTGAGTTCATGGTGATCATGAGCGCGTTTCAAGCCCATTTTTGGGTAGGTGTGGTTGCCTCTTTAACATTAATTTTAGCGGCTTCTTATACGTTATGGATGTATAAACGCATATTTTTTGGTCCTGTTGCCAACGATCATGTGGCAGCAATGGAGGATATTACCTGGATTGAAAAAACCAATTATATTTTATTAGCGATAGGTGTGTTTGGATTAGGTCTTTATCCGGCGCCTGTTTTAAATGTATTGCATGAAACGGTTGGACATTTGTTGTTACAAAGTTTGCCGAAATAAAATGGTGGGCATGCTGCGCTTTACTCACCCTTTAACTGGAAATGAAATATGAATTTTGAAATGCCTATTTTTTCGGTTGCGCTGCCAGACATTTTTCTCTTGTGCGCAGCCTGCCTGATTTTGCTCGTTGACGTTTTTCTCACGGAACGTTTTCGTGTTGTCACTTATGCGTTAACGCAGCTGACGCTTGTCATTGGTTTTATTTTAGTGGCAGCGCAATACGATGATTATCCGAATCCGATTGTGACTTTCAGTGGAAATTATGTGTTGGATAAATTGGCCGTGCTCACCAAGTTATTTGTCTTGATGACGACGGTATTTGCTTTTATTTATGCGAGACAATATATCAAAGACCGAAATATTCCCCGTGGCGAATATTATGTGCTGGGTCTATTTTCAGTCATAGGCATGATGGTGATGTCATCGGCTTATAGCTTTCTGACGATTTATCTCGGTTTGGAATTATTGTCACTCTCACTCTATGCCATGGTTGCATTACAAAAAGAATCCAGACTGGCAGTGGAAGCGGCCATGAAATATTTTGTGATGGGTGCGATGGCCTCTGGATTATTGTTGTATGGTATTTCCCTGATTTATGGGGTAACAGGATCCATTGATATCACAGAAGTTTCCCATTTGTTACAACAAACAACACACAATGAGCAGGCAGCCATTCTCGTTGGCTTAGTCTTTATTCTGTGCGGTCTCATTTTTAAATTTGGCGCGGTACCGTTTCATATGTGGGTGCCTGATGTGTATCAGGGTGCGCCGACGTCAGTCACATTGTTTATTGCCTGTGCGCCTAAAATTGCCGCCTTTTGCGTGACAATGCGTATTCTGGTTGAAGCGATGCCTGGTTTGAATATTCCCTGGCAAAATGTATTGATTGTGATTGCATTGCTTTCCATGTTTTCGGGCAACGTTCTCGCGATTGCACAAACCAATATCAAGCGTATGTTGGCTTATTCCTCGATTGCTCATATTGGTTATATGTTATTGGGTATCATTGCGGGTCCGAGCGACACAGAAGGCTATTCGGCAGCCATGTTTTATATTGCAACCTATGTTATTGTTGCAGCGGGCGCTTTTGCGGTTATTGCGTTATTGAGTCAAGAAGGCATGGAATTTGATCAACTGGATGACTTCCGGGGTTTAAATGCGCGTAATCCATGGCTTGCATTTATGATGCTTTTACTCATGTTTTCGATGGCGGGCGTACCACCCACGGTTGGTTTTTTTGCAAAATTGGGCTTGTTGGAGGCATTGGTACAAGCGCATTATGTTTGGCTCGCGTCGCTTGCATTATTGTTTGCCATTATTGGTGCCTATTATTATCTGCGTGTCGTGATGCTGATGTATTTCGAGGAACCCAAAGAATCGTTTGTCGGAACACATCTATCGATTACACGCGGTGCCATGACGGCTATTACAGTGAATGGCGTGGCAGCGTTAGCGCTGGGTTTGTTGCCCAGTGCGTTGATTGATATGTGCAGGATTTCATTGGCGTAGGTTAGCCAATACGTTGAAGGGGTGCTTTGCGTAATTGTTGAATCAGCGTTTGAATCGCCAAACCGAGTTCTTCGGAGGACTGGGTCTCTTCAGACGGTGGTGGTTGGGCGTGTTCTTTCTTTTGGTAAGTGCTAAAGTCAATAATGTTAGCCATTCAAGTTTATCCCTTTTTCGGTGTCATTTCGAACGCAACACTTCACGATGACATTATGCTTACAGTTGAAAGGGTTTTACTATCAGTGAAATGGGTCAAAAAAGTTGAGAAATTTCTTACAAACAGGGCGAACAGTCCCTCGCTTTCTTTGTAACAGGTTATGTATTAATATGATTCATAATAAAAGCCAGGTTAGGTGATTGCGGAATGCGAATTTATGAGTTAGTTATTTTAATTTCATTGGCGAGCATCTCTCTCTCAGGCTGCATGGTAGGGCCCAACTTTCATTCGCCGCCCTCACCTAAACTATCGAGTTATACACAAGGCTCTTTCCCTAAAAAAACAATCAGCACGTCTGGTATTCCACAGGGTGGCAAAACACAGTATTTTGTCGATGGAAAAGATATTCCTGCGGAATGGTGGAAATTGTTTCATTCGCCGAAGTTAAATGCGTTAGTGCAGCAAGGGTTGAATAATAGTCCTAATTTAGCCGCGGCAGAAGCCGCATTGCGTGTTGCACAGGAAACCTTGAATGCACAAATCGGTACATCGCTTTATCCACAAGTGAATCTCCAGGTGAATGCACAGCGTAATCATGCATCGCAAGCGTCTGTCACAGGCAGCAATTCTTCCAGTTTATTTAATTTATATAATGTCTCGATCCCAGTGACTTATACACTGGATGTATTTGGCGGGTTGCATCGTCAAATCGAAGCGTTACGTGATCAGGTGAATTATCAGCAATTTCAACTGGAAGCTGCCTGGCTGACCTTAACCGCTAATATTGTGACGACGGCGGTGACCATTGCTTCGCTACAAGAACAGATAGAAGCTACCCATGAACTGGTAAAAATTCAGGAAG
>CAZEEF010000095.1:0-6501 GCA_964511095.1 uncultured Coxiellaceae bacterium
TTGTGCCCGTCGCCCTCACCTGGTTGACGCCGGGGACCAACCCAACCAGTCGGGGGGCGCGCGGCCCCGGGGGCGCCGCGCGGGGCGCCGCCACAAAAAAGAGTTGGCACCCCCGCCGCGGGGGGGGGTGGAGCGGCTCGGGGGGGGTGGGGCTCAATATCACTTCCCACGTGCGCCCGGGGGCTGGGCGGGGGTACGACGTGAGTAGATTAATTGACGATGAGTTGGCTAATTGACGATACACCGTAGTAGAACCTTCGTTACTTCTTTTTTTGAGCCGACGTTTTTAATACATAACGATCAACAGTGATTGTGCCAGATGTTGCGATCTGCCCCGTTTCACTATTATAGGTAGGCGCGGTTTTCTGTTTGATAAGAAGAACCGTGTAAAGTTGTGACGGATCGTCAATGATGACATTATCCAAATTTGAATAATATGGCGTTCCCCCCGCATCCGTTCGGGTGGGATGAATATCGATTTTATTAATGCCGCCCACATGAGGATAATATTTGCAGCCATTATTGCCGCCTGCGCCAGCCGTATAATCCGTCGAATAATTGATGGGCTGGGAAGACCAGCATTTTCCGAGGCTATCGTAATAATTAATGTTGACATCGGTCATGGTATATTGGAATGCCGCGGGGTCGCTCAACAGATTGAGTATCGTCACATATTGAGATGAATTTATTTCTGCGCCGACCTTAGCACAGAGCGCCAGCGGCGACGAAAAGAGGGCAATAATGGCTATTAAAACGACCTTTGCTTTCATGATGATACTCCTCATTAACCTATTCATTTTAATAACGAATAGAATACACTATTGTGATAAAAAACGTTATAATTTTGTAAAATCCATTAACTTCAGACAGTTACAACCATGCAGCGATCATTTTATTTTTTCCTGAGTCTAGCCTGTCTTACTTATTTTAGCATTCAGCTATGCTATACGGTATATGCTATTTTGAGTGTTGATGAATTCTGGTTTGCGCATTGGATTTATCAATATAAAAGCGGGATTCCCTATCGCGATTTTTTACCCTATAAAACAGTATTGGGATATTACCTTCTTCTTCCCGCCATGCTTTTTTCACATGATTTGCTCACACCGCTCTACAGCATTAAAAATACATTCGCAGCGATCAATACTATTTTATTTTTCCTGTCCGCGCTCTGGTTAAAACGATTTTTTTCGAAAGAAGGTGTGTTGATCAGTGTTGTGATGTTGATGTTTACCGAAATCGTATTAACGTATTCCACGAATATTCGTGTCGATTTATTGAGCTATTGGTTTTGTTTTTTTGCAGCACTCTGTCTCCTTGAAAAAAGAATGATGTCGGCGGGCATATTGCTTGCGCTGGGTTTTTTAACATCGCAGAAAGCCTTATGGTATATCGTGGCCAGCAATGCGGGATTGGGTATTTATTGGATATGTTATGCGCGCAATTTAAATTATCTACGCGGCATCTTGCGATTCAATGGCGCTCTCATTTTGGTTGTATTGGCATACATCGTCTGTTGGGCCAGTTTTTCTGACCTGTCTATTGTTCTCAAAAATATGTTTTATGATGCGTATATTATGTATAAGCTGGACGCTTATGATTCTGCGAGAGCGTCATTTTGGTGTTTTATTCTGACTTACAATCCACTTTTTTTTATATTATGGCCCGTCACCTGGTTCAGTTTATTTATCGTTCCTGAAAATGACACATTTTACAAACACCGAACGTTTGCCATTGTTTATGCCAGCACCATTTTATTTTGTCTGATTCCATACAAACAGGTTTTTCCTTATTACATGCTCACCGCCTTGCCTGCATTTTTATTACTGTATGCGGCTTTTTTTTCCTGGATACTGCAAATTTTTTCAGTGCGAGAAATAAAAATCTATTATCTGGATAAAACGTCTTTATGGATAGTATCCGTGTTTTATTTTTTTGTATTAGTGCTATTAACAGCCGTATTGAATTTTCCTGTATTTTATTTATTTTTTGGATGTATTCCTTTTGTTTTAGTTGCCCGGGTTGTTTTTTTACATCACATGACAATCCTTCAGGAGACAGTGTTACGCTATTTTTTCTGGTTTATTGTGATTGTGATTGGACTGATTTATCCCTTTTTGTTTTTTATGGCAGATTTACCGGTAAAAAATGGGGCTTATCAAAAAAACATGCTCGAGCTTGCGGATCAATTGCTAAAAACAGGGGATGATTATATTGCGGGTATCGAATTGTTTTATGATAAAAACCAACCGATACAGAGTTTAAGGCATTTGGATGTGCCTGGATTACTGTATCTTTATTCACAGGATAAAAAATTGCGTTCCAGTATGTTACCTTCTCTTTATCATACACCGGATGCGAGTATCCCGGGTGCAATTGATGCATTGCAACGATCGCATATTAAATTATTTGTGAACAATTATCGCATGGAAGCGTTACCGCGTCCGATCAAACAGTATTTAATAGCACACTATCAACATTTTTGGGGAAGCATTTATCTTTACGCGCCGCTTGTGATGAAAGGAAATCATTTTGTTGAAATCAAGTTTACTGGCCAATATCAACTGGAAAGCCATCTGCCAGTTCAGCTTGACCATATTATTATATTGCCTGATGCTTTTGTTCATTTGGATGCGGGACAACATGTTTCCAGGGCCAATCAGAATTATCGTTTGAAATGGATTCCCGAAGGCATACAACCTTTTTTAAAAAATCAATACCGTGAAGATTCATGGGAAAAAATGCTTGGCTGAAACTGTATTTTTAACAACAGGACAAAGCAATGAATCTGTATGACTGATTTTTTGTCTGTCGCTAGGAATCATGCTGCATTCTCCGTGTGGAACAAGACCCCATTTTTTGACGGCTCGATATAATTCTTCAAGACTCGTGCTGGATGTTAATAGATAAATAGGCCCCGTTTGTTGATTGACTAGCGTCGCAATATGTTGAGTGACTTTTGTATCGAAGTCATCTGCTTTGTTATCTCTAAAAGGTACGCCAATAAAACGCCAGTCCGATGGAAAAAAAGGTATCAGAAAATTTTGTGGTCGTGGTTCAAGCGAAAGCGCATAGGCAGAGTAGGCGACCAGTACAATAGCATTCGGCGTTTGCTTTACAAAGGAAGGCATTTTGACATTGAAAAAATCGGAATGATACCAAGGCGCTCTTATCATGCAGGTGGGAACCATGCAAATCGCGATCAGAAAAAAAGTCGGTACGAGTAGGGCAGTGTGCCAGCCTGTTTTTTTAAAAATGCGCAGGATTAATAAATAAATAATTAAGGGCGCTAGCATTTCTAACACCACAGCATAACGCATGATGGAAAAAAACCATTGCCAGATGACATACGAAAAAATAAAAAATAAAAATAACCAATATTCTATTTTATTTTCAATGTATATTGTCTTTTTGCGTAAGAGAGACCACCCCATTGACAGTATGAATACCACGAAAAAAACATAAACAAAAACAAAACGAAAATCACGAAAATAACTATCCCCAGTTTGTCCAGTCCATGAAAAATAAAAAGGATAAAACAACGATTGTAATAGACCGTGAGGCAAAAAACGGGTGTCGCGCCAGTTGATGGCGGGAAAATCAGGCGAATGAAAGAGGTTATTCAGTAAAGGAAAAAAAGGATTATGATAATTTTTCCAGAGAAGCAGCATCCAGTACCCTGATGAAATCAGTATGCCTGAGAGGATCGCAATACCCAAAATCAATACCATCGTTAATCGAATACGCCAGGGAAACGGCAACAATACACTCGCGAGAAATGCGGCGGGTACAAAAAGTCCCGCTGTCAATTTCAAACCGGTACCGATTCCTAACAAAAGGCCTGATAAAAAAATAAGTAATTTAGGGAGCGAATTTTTTTGTAAATAAAATTGCAATTGTTTTATTTGCAGTAAAACAAATCCCAAAATAAAAAGACTGATCGTATTGTCACCCTGAAAAGAACCGATGCCGGGTAAAGCGGTCGGTCCATAGAGGCCGAATGCCGCTAATAAAAAGGCTGTTAGAAAATAGTGTGAAGCAGGAAGAAAATGGCGCGCGATTAAAAATAACAACCAAAAATTAATGCCATGAATACTTCCCAACAAAAATACGGTGACAATGGATGGAAAAGACTGAATTAAAAAATAAGACAGAAAATCGAGCGTCGGTGAAAAATACATGTGAACAAAAGAGGAAGGCCAATAATCTAACGTTTCACGATGATGGAGAAATGCATAGGGATTATAATAATGATAATTGGCCAAATCCCAACATAACTCTTTTCCTAAAAAAATAGACAAAAAGCCAAAAAAAAGAATGGCAAAAATCAAAATGAGATTATTTACGATTGGCATATCGTAATAACAAAAGTAATTTTAAATGACGCCAGCCATCACGCCAGGGTCGTAAATGCGGTTTCCGATTGCGACCATCGGGTGAGAGTGTCGTTGGCACTTCGGCTATTTTATATTGATGAAGTGTTGCTTTCACCACCATTTCACTGGCAAATTCCATTCCATCCGTATGCAAATTTAATTGCAGAATGGCATCGCGTTCAAAACCGCGTAAACCACAATGAAAATCACCAATGGAACTCTTAAAAAAAAGACGGGCAAGAAAAGAGAGAACAGGATTGCCTAAATAACGATTCAAAAAAGGCATGGCCCCTTTTTCGATGCCGCCTTTAAAACGATTGCCGATGACGAGTTGATGACCTTCACGTAATTTCGTTAAAAAAGGCGAAAGATGCGTAAAATTATAACTGTCATCTGCATCGCCCATAATGATATAACGGCCAGAGGCATGCTGAATGCCTTGACGGAGTGCAGCACCATAACCACGCACTGAAACATCGACGACGATGGCACCCTGCTCTTTAGCAATGGTTTGCGATCCATCGGAACTGCCATTATCAGCAATCAGAATTTCACCGGAAATATTTTCACGGGCTAAAAATGCTTTAGCTTTTTTAATACAGATAGCGAGAGTTTCGGCTTCATTTAAGCATGGCATCAAAATGGTCAATTCCACTGCTTCCATAAATCCTCTCATAATGTAGATGTTTTGAACGATTTCTGATGGTAACAACCCGAAGATAGATCGTCAATGGTGTGGCTTTATCTTGCATAAAATACAAGATAACTATATGTTATTCACGATCTTTTATTTCTATTTGCAAGGATGCATGACGCTATGCAAAAAACAGTCTGTCGTTTGTTTTTATTCTTTTGTCTTTTCAGTTCAACGGCTAATGCGGCGGGAAACTGGTTTCTTGGTGCTGGCGCAGGCGCGGCTTTTCTGACTGTCGATAATCATCAATTTATTTCCGCGGGCCCCGATTGGCCTGATGATACCATGCATAATACCAATGTTGATGCATCGGGTTTATTGGCGCTGGAAGGCGGTTATCAATGGATACACAATAACAAATGGCTGCCATTTTACAGTCTGGCTTTGAGCTATATGTATGGTTTTCCAGCTCGAGTCAACGGCCAAGTCGAACAATATTCCTTGCCTGAATTTACCAATTATAATTATCAATTCAAAATTAAAACACAAACGTTGCTCGCAGAATTCAAAGCGGATATTTATCAGTGGCAGCGCTGGATGCCTTTCTTGTTGGCAGGTGCGGGCGTGTCGTTCAATAATGCAGGTAATTATACGGAACAGCCTTTGTCAGGTGTGACACCGCGTGTTAGCCCGGGTTTTTCAAATCATACCACCAGCTGGTTCAGTTACACGGTGGGTGCGGGATTGGATTACATCATCCAGAAAAATATCTGGATGAGTTTAATCTATCAATATAACAATCTGGGTCAGGTACAAACGGGAACGGGCGTGGATGCAACGACATTAACCGATACCAATTATGATACTGACCGATTAAAAACCCATATAAAATCTAATACGGTCATGTTAAGTGTGACTTATTTATTTGATGCAATGGCTTAATGAAGAGGAAAGACAAATGGATTTGATGCGACGTGTTTTGCTATTGACTGTATTATCCTTACTGAGCTTCACGGTTTATGCTGGAAAAGATCCGATTGGCTGGTCGCAATCCGGAACCATTCCTGCTGTGACACAGTTAAATCAAAGTTATTCTGTCAGTTTTACGCTTATCAATAACTTGCCATTTACCATGCCGACACCGTTAAAAATTTCCAACAATTCTTCGCCTCTGAATGCCATCACACTGCATGATAGTTGTTCTGGATTAAAATTAGCACCCAATGCCACTTGCGATGTCGGTCTGGTATTGACACCAACGGCCGCAGGTAATCAATCACTCAGTGTGTTCATGGAATATGGCAAAAATAAAGTGCAAATACCGAAGACACCGCTTCAGTCACAAACGGCAGGTGCTTCGTCACAACTGTTAGGTTTAGTGACGAGTGGATTGCCATCGGCCATTCTCAGTAGTTCTACGTATGTCCTGACATTTACTTTCTCAAATAATGGATCGACACCGCTGACCGGATTTACGTTTGTTGCAAAATC
>CAZEEF010000095.1:6601-7998 GCA_964511095.1 uncultured Coxiellaceae bacterium
ATTGGAATAGCCGGCTGTACGACGGATGCCGATTGCGACAGAAAAACCAATTTGCCGGGTGCCTTCGCATGCGGTACAACAGCGAATGCCGGGCAGGGCGGTTGTTTCTGGAAAGATGCGTCACCGACGAGCGGCAACTTTGTGTTAACCAAAAGTGGCGGTACGGCGACAGTTTACCTGACGGAATATAGCTATACTTATACGCCGCCAGCGACACCGGCCAACCCCAATCCGGGTTCGGTGACGGCGGTGTGGAGTGGAAATGTGTCGGGTCGAACGGGATGTACCAGTGCAACACCCGGTTCCTGTGCGACGGCTTATTGCGGTAGCAGCACAACGCCTGCTGATGGTAACTGTGCGCCGGGCGTTGGATTTCAGGTACCAGCTTCCTTAGCTGAAATGACACTGGAACCCAGTACAGACAGTTATGATTTATCAGTCATTAACGGTCTCAACTTGCCCATGTCAATGGTACCGAATGGCGGCACCACCAGTCCCACCAATCCTTACACTTGCGGCTCGGCGGGGATTACCAGCAATCAGGGAACCGGTACGGGAACGCTGGGTGGTTGTTCCTGGTCGTTGGGTACGACGGTACCGTCTGTGAATTATGTGTGGGTATCTGATCAAGGAGCGACACCCACGGTCTGTACGACCAATAGTGATTGTACGAGTGGATCGGACAAGACACAGGCGTGCGGCCTCAGTCTCTATAGCATTCAACATGACACATCGACGACTTATTGCGGTGTATGGTTAGGTTATTGGACAGCGGATCAAGTGTGTGGAACGAATTCAAGTTATGATAAATCCCCGTATTTTTGTACGAGTCCAGCCGATGGCGGTTCTACCTTTACGCAAATGTATGAATGTGCCGGCTCACCGTCTGTTTATAATAATTCCTGTTATTCGAATGGTGCGACGAATGCGTGTTGCGGTTGTCAGAATTGGCAGTCTGCTCCCACCAATCTGACGGTTCCCTCCAATGGCAGCGTGCAACAATGTCAGCCGCCATCGAATGCCACCTGGTCGGCGAATGCCTTACAGACGGTGTCATGGATTAAATCCGCTTGCCCGTCCAGTTATGTGTATCCATTTGACGATAAGAGCAGTAGTTTTACTTGTACGAATGGAAGTCCCAATAATGCGAATTACACCATCACATTTTGTCCGGGTAATAATTCAGGCGCGCCGACTGGAACGATTCCGTCGTTCAAGACACACCTGGGAAAAGTGAGTTAACTTTATGATTATAATAGGGTTTTTTGAAATTTGTGTAACAGTTTTGCGAATTTTTTCGCAAAAAATGACGTAACTTTATGATTAATAAAGATTTTTTTCGTATTTAGCTGCAAGTTTAACGTGCAGCTTGATTTTGTTGGGCGGGTAGCCCAACC
>CAZEEF010000096.1:0-7983 GCA_964511095.1 uncultured Coxiellaceae bacterium
ACTCCTTTTGTCGAAGATTGAAGTTTATACCGAATTTTTTCGTGTTCGTAACGCTAATTTTAATGCTTAGGTCTTTCTGGATACCGCGCATAAAGCGCGGTACGACGTGGTCGGTGTCAGAGTCTGCAACAAAGCCGGACAAGCCGCGGGACGACGAGAGTAGGTTAATTGACGACAGGCTCTAGTAGTTCGTTTCACTGGACAAATTCAGTGAAACGATCTACTCGTTTTATGTACCCGCCCGTCTAAAATGCATGCGACCTGGCACTGTATTATGCGCATTTTCATTATTTTCAGATGGTTTTGGTTGATCAGGCCCATTTCCATGTCTTGCAAAAAAACCGCCTGGCCTGATCTGATTTTTCTTCCATTCTTTTTCCCGTTTTGTAATAAATTTATCAATGGCCTTTTTCACTAAAATAGCATCCTGTAACGTATCTACTACATCACGTATCAGATAAATTCCGGTTACCGGACATTTTAATGCTTCAAAATTGCGATTTGCATCAAAATAGCCATCCAGTGAAGCTTTATCATATGTTATCCCTGACGGTGCCGTCACTGGATGCCGCATGATGTCTTTGCTAATGGGACAGAGATGCTCATCAGGCACATTTTCTTTATATTTTTCGGGTAATTTATTCCAGCGTTTTATAAAATCAGGATCGGGAAGATACGGTCTTCCCGCAGAAACTGGAGGTTTTTCATCTGCAGGCAACATGCCCAGATCATTATCAAAATCCACAGGCAACCGCTCTTCGGGCGCCAATTCAATTTCATTCTCTTCCGGGACATTTTTCTGCTCTTCTTCTGGCCCAGCTGTTGTCAATGGCGTTAATAAACGGATTAATTCATCTATGGTATATTGCCTTTCTAATAAACGGGCTTCCGCAAGAGGCGTTCTTCCATACTCATTCAGGTGATTTGGATTAGCTCCACGTTCAAGCAAAAGCTCTGCTGTTGCAACAAGTTCATGAGAAATAGTAGATCCTGGTTCAAACAACATATGCAACGCGGAGTTACTACGCCGATTGAGCGCATCTATTCTTGCGCCACCATCAAGTAATACACGAACCGCTTCGAGATACCCATACATAGCTGCGTATATTAAAGCCGTATTGCCGTTAACATCTGCCATATTCACATCCAATTGTCTGCTCAGCAGATAGGAAATGATTTTAGCATTACCACCATAAGCTGCGCACACGAGAACCGTTTGTTCATCTTCATTTATTATTCTGATATCTGCGCCTTCAGCAATCAATTCGCAAAATTGAATTTCATCGCCTTGACTAGCTGCTTGTATTAATTCAGCATTAAGCCATTCTCTTTCATTGGATTGTTCAGGAATATTCAGAACAACATTAGGTGGTAACATTCCGGAATTTTTTTCTTCCTGAGACGCCTCAGTCCGCAGAGAAAGAATCGCTGAAAGTGGAATGTTTTTTTCTTCCAACAATTTCTGTGAATAGGAAGTTAATAAACCGGTGATGGATTCTGCTAACTCAATTTTGTAACGACAGGATTTTTCTTCAGAGAGATCTCTATAAAAAGAGGTGCGAGGAAGTGCGAGCTTTTCGCGATTTTCCTGTGCAATTGCCTTTACTTTATCTAAAACAGTCATTCCTTGATTGTTGCAAAGAAAGGGATTTGCACCGCGTTCCAATAAAAACTTTAAAACATTCACCATAGTAGAATTGAAATACCAATTCTCAGAACATAGTGTTATTAAGGCGGTATAGCCAAGACCATTAACAGCATCCACCATTGCTCCACGATCAAGCATCATTTGAATAAGATCCAACTCTCGTCGTCCAACAACAGTAAATAAAGTCTTATTGTAAACCTGTTCAACTACATGGATGTCAGCTGACAACTGATCCATCACATAATTAATAATTTCGATACTTCTGCCATGTATAGCCTGATTCAGGAGAGAAGTGTATGCAGCTGGATTTGGAACATGGATATTGGCACCCTCAGCAATCAGTTTTTTAAAAGACACTGCATCGCCTTTCTCAGCAGTTTCACTCAGCCATTTTCTTTTAAGCTGATCTGATTCAATATATTTTACCTCTTCTGAGAAATGATTTTCTTGCGCCAAAGGATAAACAAAGCTAAATAATCTCGCAATGGCCACATGTCCTTTCTCTCTTGCCTGATCTTCAGCTTTTTTCTTTCTATTATTCAGCAAATATCGGTCTGCATCCTTCAGTAGTAAAAAACGAACTATCTCATCGTGGCCTCCCATAGCTGCGAAGCTCAATGCTGTTTCACCCTCTCTATTTTTAATGTTAACTACAGCGCCATGCGCATATAATTCTTGAACGATATTGGAATGCCCTGCCATCGCAGCATATATCAAGGCGGTATTACGATTTTTCGGGTCAACTGCATTCAGCGTCTTTAAACCAGGATGATTCAACAAAAATTCCACAATAGCACTATGTCCATTGCGTGCGGCAGCCATCAGGACGGTTTTATTAAACACGCCGCCGGTGGTATTGACATCAGCGCCTTCCAAAACCAACCTACAAACTTCTTCTTGATCCCCAACAAACGCAGCATGCCATAAAGCTGCGTTACGTGCTTTTAGGACTTCATCCTGTTCAAGCTTGATTTCATCTTTAACGGTCTGTTCAAGTTTGATTTCGTCTTGAACGGTTTTTTCGGGTGGTAATATCACGGAACTGCTTGAACCTTGACCCATTTTCGGCACCTATTAATATGGTAGAAAAATGAGCCAATTCTATTTTATGATCAGTTTATTGTCAAATAAATTATCCTTGTATTATACTTGTACTTTCTCAGTGTACTTTTGACAGGATGATGTCATTTTAATTTACAAACAAATCCGTAAACAAAGGAATTGTTGGGTCTAATGCATAACGACTAAAATCGGTCACACCCATTTCTCTCAACACTGTTTCATCCACAAAAAATTGACCTGTTGTTTGACGACTATCACGCGTCAAAATTTCGTAAGCGGCATCTGACATAATATTTGCCGTGCGGCTGGCATTTAAGATTTCTTTTGGAAAATGATAAACGACCGCCGCTGTGGCTATCGTCGTGCGGGGCCACAGTGAATTAACGGCAATGCCAGCCGATTTAAATTCTTCAGCCATGCCCAAAGTGCATTCACTCATGCCGTATTTTGATATGGTATAAGCCAAATGATCTTTGAACCATCGGGGCTCCATGTTTAATGGCGGTGACAAATTTAAAATATGCGGATTTTTGGCTTTCTTTAAATGAGGAATACACGCTTGTGAACATAAAAAAGTACCGCGAACATTCACAGCGAAAATTAAATCAAAACGCTTCATCGTCGTTTCAAGTGTCGGTGTCAGAGAAATCGCACTCGCATTATTCACTAAAATATCAATACCGCCGAATTCAGCCACTGTTTTGGCAACGGCTGCATGAATCATGGATTCATCACGGACATCGAGAATCACAGGCAATGCCGTACCACCCGCTGCTTCCACTTCTTTTGCAACTGTATGAATCGTCCCTTCCAATTTAGGATGCGGTTGATCCGTCTTCGCAGCAATCACAATTTTAGCGCCATCTTCTGCACACCGTAATGCAATTTCACGACCAATTCCACGGCTTGCGCCTGTGATAAAAATCACTTTATCTTTCAATTTAGACATGCCATTCATCCTTTAAATTTATGTTAATTCCCGCCACGATTGACGGCCAGCCTGAACACTATGCGGCAAATTTTTACATGATTCTTGTGAAACATTCGGTCGAATCCACGTACTTTGTAAAAAAAACCGAGAATCATCCTTGGCTGAATACAAAAAAACAGTTATCCGAAAATACGCTGCACTCACATTTGCAATCTGATCAATCAAGGCACACACATCCGTTGCCAAGGGTTCGACCACGTAATAGTACTGAATCGATTGAAAATTACCAGAACAACTTTTTGCTGTCCACCAACTTAACGGTTTTAAAATCATCTCGTTAGAATCCGTCACAGAAATCATACAGTCAGGCAGATGAGACATCAGCAATAACCCTGCATCCGCCAGGATTGCTTGAGCCTGATAGTACAATACGTCATGCTGATTCGCATTTTTACTAAATTTTTCCAGCAATACACTATTTTCGATCGCATACCAATTTAATAAGAGTAATATTTGCATAAAAATCAGCACCAGCAATAGTACAAAACCTTTTTGCTCACGATAATGCGACATAGACAGGCCATGTTTTATCAACAAAGTTCAATACAAATGAAACACTTTTTATTTCATCTGAATCAATTAACTCATTGAGGGGATGCTCGATTAATTGATTATCTTCAATACGCGAAAAAAATATTTTCATTTGCGAAATATTGTCCGCCAATTCTGTTTTATTTCCATAACTATCTCGCGAAACTAATTGGCTTTCTGATCCAATATAATAAGATTTTATTTCTAATTTATTTACTTCAGCATGAACAGAAAATAATTTCGTCAATGGTTTGGTTGAAATAATTTTTTCCGTACCATCTTGAAACGGTACGATTTCTTTCACTTGAAAGGCTTCAGCCGTTTTGCAGTCCGATATGATTAAATTATCCTGAATGGAAATAGGTAAACTGGAAGTCACGTATAAATCTGAATAACCCCGCATTGTTTTAATTAAAACAGTATTTTCAATGCTTGCATGCCAAAATTGAATGCCGTCTGTTCCCGATTTCATATCTGCATCTTGATATTTTTTGATTTTATTTTTGGCATTCAACACAAAATGAGTATGATTGACAAATGGAAAATTGTCCGTCAATTTTGCACAGCCAAAATACGTAGACGCTCTCACTTGGCGTTTTAACAGTTGAGTCACCACCTGCGTATTTTCCTGAATGGTTGTTAATGCTGTTTGCGTCAATCTGTTTTTTTCAGCAATCAAATAAATTTCAAAAACAAGATAAATGAGAGATAGACTCAACACCAATGCCAGCATCAATTCAATCAATGTGATTCCAACACAATTTTTTCTGACAAACATCCTGACGATCCTAATTTTTGTTTTTGACATCTATGCGATATTTTTCCCCAAAAAATGGCAATGTTATAATTTGGAAATGAACCTGTAATGGTACCTGCTCCCAAAGGTAAGACTATTTTATTTTCGCGATTCCAATTGTTTAACTGCTCTTCTAAACCGTCATTATTTTTTAATGCAACCAATCGTTCTATTGCATTATTCAATTGATTTTCAGCCACACTATAAAACCAGGCTATTTTGGTTTCTTTCATGGCGTATAATGCTGCAGCATCCAGCCCAAACAAAATCAATGAGATAAGCAGTAGGCTCACCAATACTTCCATTAAACTCAATCCTGTCACTTTCAAACATATTGTCATGTCGTGGTATACTACTTATATGAATCATTCTATTGATGAAAATAAATCGATTGTAATGGCAGAAGTGATGACACCAGATATGGCTAATTTTCATGGAAATGTACACGGCGGGCATATTCTGAAATTGCTGGATCGAGTTGCGTATGCATGTGCTTCACGCTATTCAGGCAAACATATCGTAACTCTTTCCGTCGATCAAGTGATTTTCAAAGAACCCATTCATGTTGGCGAATTAGTTTCATTTCATGCGCGCGTCAATTATGTTGGAAATTCATCGATGGAAGTCGGCATTCGTGTCGTCGCGGAAGATTTATTGACGCAACAAAAACGTCATACCAATACGTGTTATTTTACGATGGTCGCCTTAGATGAAAACGGAAAACCTACCAAAGTACAACCTCTTGAAATTAAAACAGAATTAGAAAAAAGACGCTATGAAGATGCTTTACTTCGAAAAAATCAGCGAAAAAAATCAAAATAAATGATCATCTGGTGTATAATCTCCTCCTAAATTAAATATTAAATAAATTAATAATGAGGATTGGTCAGATGATTAACGCTAGGCGATTGATTTGCTTTATATTATTCATCAGTTTATTACCGCTTTCTGCATGGGCCAATCTCCCCGTTCAAATTATTAATCATACAAAAATAGCGAACGATGATGCGGTTTATATTGTCGTTAAAGCAACCAATCCTTCTACCAATAAAAAATGTTTAATTCGTTTTGACAAAGACGGAAATGGAACGTGTGAAGATGTTTCCGCACTGACCCATTTTTCGGATTATTCTTATCCCTTATCATCGTTACCTTCCGATGGTGACAATCATGTGGTTTATCTTCCAAAAGTCATCTCAGGCCGAATCTATTTTTCTGTGGGTTCACCCATGGATCTCTATATTGATGCTTCCAATCCGGGTGCGATTACCATCATCGATGCAGACGGTTTTAAGCCGCGTGATGTGAATTATTACTCGCTCTACGATAAAATCGAATTTTCCTATAATAATGGCGGGGTGTGGGTTAATCCAACGGCTGTTGATTTCTTTTCATTACCGATTGGTTTAAAGTTGCCGGGTTCAACTTCGGGCTTCACACAAGCAGGCTTTACGGGGTCACGCGCTGATATATTCAATCACGTTCAAACGATTTTTAATCAGTTTGATAAAACGTCCCATAAAATCTGGGATCACTTATTTTTAAATTATCAGGATGATCAAGGTCAAAAAACTATTTTACGTTTAATGGCTACGGGAAAAGCGATGATTGCCATTCCTGATGTCACGCCATTTGATCCTCATTATCTTTCGAACGCCCCGGAATATGGTTTCAATTACATCGATACTATCTGGCATTATTATCAAACGAATACCGTAACAATCGATTGTTCTGAATTACAAGGCAATCCAGATGCACCCAAATTGGATAATTATATTTTTAGTGGCAGCATCGTTAATAATCAATTTAGTTTTACCAATCAGACACACACGTACACAGTGACGATGAATAAACCCACCTCCATGCCTTTTTTTGCGGGTGCGGGTTTTTTGGATGCACCGTTTGAAAATAATAATACACCCGGTGCCATTATTGTCAGAGAATTCACAGCTGCATTTGTTGCGGGATTATTACCTGCACCGACTGGAATAACTCTGGGAAAACCGTATTTTATTCAACAGAAAGCGGCGCATATGTATTTTACGGATAATTCATTATTGCTTCCCAAACCTTCCCAAGGTCCCTGGTATGATTTGTATTCTAAAGCGTTACATAGTTTTGATAATTCGCAGCCTATTTATACATTCGCTTATGATGATGCATTAGGTCAGGATGGAACATTGCATGATCCCAATAGTGAGTCCCCGTCGACATTGACGATTACGTTAGGTGATTTAACCGGTACAAAAATCCCCTCCCCCTTTCAAGACGATCGTAAATACGCTGTGACTGTCATGATAGGCAATAATAGTGCCGCGAAATATATTGTTGATCCGCACGATCGGTCAAAAGATATCGTATTAAAAAGCGGCCAAACGCTGCCGTCTATTTCCATTCCTTTCAATGTCGAACTGAATGGTGAAGTGATGGCGATTTATATTAAACATCCGATGGTGAAGCCCTTTTCGAGCCGTTCTGATGGGATTGTGATTAATCATAATGAGACAGAGGCGACGATTGTTTTTCCGGGAAGATAAAATATAGACTGTTGGGCTACCAGCCCAACACTGTTCATTCGTCATCGCGAGCCTCCGAAGGAGGCGTGGCGATCCAGAACGTAGCCAATTCAAAAATAATGGCCGCATTCTGGATCGCCACGCCTCCTTCGGAGGCTCGCGATGACGAATGACGCAACAACGCCCCTTTTTTCCTGGGAAAAATGAGTTAACTTTATGATAAATAAAGAGAATTTTTAATTTTGTGTAACACTTTTTTGCTCTTTTATCCCGAAAAATCACTTAACTTGCTGATTAATAAAGATTTTTTTCATTTAGAGCAGGCTTAATCTGATAAATAATGACAAACTACAAGGTGTGAATTATAGTTAACATATGATAAAGGAATTTACTCATTACGACAGCGCCGATTATTTAGAAACAGATGAAGATATTGCAG
>CAZEEF010000097.1:0-7865 GCA_964511095.1 uncultured Coxiellaceae bacterium
CCAGGGACACAAGGATTTTCAGTCCTTTGCTCTACCAACTGAGCTATCTGGCCACGCGAGATGAAGAGGCGATATTAAACCGATTGTGGCTGTCTGAGTCAAGTAAAATTGGCGTTCATTTTTTACTTTTTAGTGATCGCCGTGGGAGATTGCTCCGTCGTAGAAGAAGTCACGCCATTGTTCAGGCCAATCATGTTCATGGTCTTCAAGGCTTCCAGCGCCTGATACAATTGAAAATCCGTACGGGCCAAATTGTCGCCATTTTTTGTATCATCAATGGTGTTTAATTTGTCTGAATCTTTACTGCCGGCCAAGTGACCTTTTAATTCAAATTCACGAATGGGCGCGATCATGGGGTTGTCTGTCTTATTGCCGGCTACCTGTAAATCTTCCACCACGATATCCGGTGTAATGCCTTTATTTTGAATTAAACGGCCCGAAGGCGTGTGGTAGAGTGCAGTGGTTAATTTAATGGCATGTGTATTATCCAGCGGTAACACCGTTTGCACGGAACCTTTACCAAAACTTGTAATACCCACAATCATCGCACGATGATAATCTTGCAAGGCACCGGCTACAATTTCCGACGCAGATGCGGAGCCTTCATTGACTAAAACCACTAACGGTGCACCATTTAACATGTCAGTGGAAGTTGCTTTCGCTACATATTTGGCACTCGGAATGCGTCCTTCCGTATACACAATACGATTATCAAACTGATTCAATTTTTTGGAATTCAAAAAGACATCAGCGACCTGAACCGCTGTTTCCAATAAACCGCCTGGATTATTACGTAAATCCAATACTAATCCTTTCAATTTTCCACCCGATTCCTGTTGTAATTTTTTGATCGCATTGACCATGAGTTCTGTCGTCGGTTCCTGAAATTCACTGATACGAACATAACCATAGCCATTTTCAAGCATTTTACTTTTCACACTGGCAATATGAATATCATCGCGAATGAGTTTAAAATTTAACGGGGTTTTTTGTCCTTTACGTAAAACTGTTAACGTGACGGGCGAACCTTTTTTGCCGCGCATTTTGTCAACGGCTTCATTGAGCGTCATTTCATTCACCAGTTTGTTATCGATTGCAACAATGTAATCACCGGATTTAATGCCTGCTTTTGATGCAGGTGTATCATCGATCGGTGAAATGACTTTTAACACACCATATTCCCCAGTCACTTCAATTCCTAAACCACCAAAGGCGCCGCTGGTTGTCATGAGCAGCGTTTTGTAAGAGTCTTCATCTAAATATTCTGAGTGAGGATCCAGTCCGGCCAACATGCCGCGAATGGCATCTTCCAGTAATTTTTTATCACCAATCGGTTGTACGTAATAATCTTTAATTTGAGAAATGGCGTTCGTGAAACGTGATACATCATTTTCCTGTAAAGCATCCGCATTTTTTTTGCCATCGGGGGATGTCGTTTTGGTTGTCATGATATCGGTTGCGCTTTCTTCTTTGAAAGCGGAGGCATTATTAACAAACAATAAAACAGAAAGGGCTACACCGAGGCTCGCTACTAAAAAAGTGGAATAACGTTTCATGATGTATTCCTTTTAATAGGGATAAATGATTACCTTCATACCTCTCAGTATAGCGTAATTTCAGGTGAACGGGGTGGGAAGTTGGCGACACCAAAGGGCAGGATTAATGGGTGTTCCATTTTGACGCACTTCAAAATAAAGCCCCGGATGTTGATACCCACCCGAGTTGCCTGTCGTTGCAATGACTTCACCGGTTTGAACAGATTGGCCCGGTTTGGCATAAATTGCCTGATTGCGAGCGTACAGGCTCATGTATTGATGTCCATGATTAATAATGATTAATAACCCAAACCCCCGCAGCCAATCGGCAAAAATCACTTTGCCGCCATAAATCGCATGGACAGGTGTTCCAAGGGGCGTTCTAATTAAAACACCGTTCGAACGCAGCGCTCCCTGATCCACCACACTGCCAAAAGAAGTGACAAATTGCCCTTTCACTGGCCACGCTAATTTGCCTTGTAACTGATTAAAAGATTGCCCATTCAAGGTAATGTCTTTTTGTTTTAGACGACTAATGGTTTCTTGTAATAATTGCTGATTAGTCATTAATAATTCAATTTGCTGTTGTTTGCTTTGAGTTTGTAATCCGAGCGCCATGATTAATTGCTGCCTTTTATCCAAAGCATGCTGCTGATGTTTCTGTTGATATTGTTTTTGGGCAATCAAATTTTTTAAAATGCGTTGATGCTTTTGTGATTCGTGCAGCGTTTTTTGGAGCAGCGTGAGATTTTGCTGCATGTCAGTAATCAATTGGCTGCGGGCTTCATTGAGTGCCTTGTAATAAGTCAAATGACGATTTGCCGCATTGATATTTTCCTGGTTAAAAATAATTTTCAATTGATTTTGCGTGCCCAGCTGATAAGCCGCACGTAACTGCCGGGCTAACGCATCCTGTTGTATTTTTAATTGCAGTTGGGTTTTTTGTTCGGTCAGGGTTAAATCATCGAGCATTTTTTGTTGGGCGGTTAATTCGTTGGTGAGATGCGTAATTTGTTCTGTTAATTTTCCGATGGCGATTTCTGCCGTTTTTAATTGTTGTTGTAAATTGTTGCGTTCGGATTGCGTTTGCACGAGGGTTTTTTCTAACGATTGAATTTGGCCATTGACGTTTGATAACTCAGCCTGTTTTGCGGCGATGGTTTCTGCGTTGACAGGGCGTGTTAATAAAATCAATGTCAGTAGAAAAACATGGCTTAATAATCGCATCATTTAAAAATCGTGTCTCCTGTCATTTCATGCGGTTTCGGCAGTCCTAGCAGATATAACAGTGTAGGCGCAATATCGGACAAAATGCCATTGGTTTTTACCACTTCTGCTTTTCTGCCCACATACACTAAAGGAACAAGCTCATGGGTATGTGCCGTGTGCGGTTGTCCGGTTTTTTTATCAAACATCATTTCGGCATTGCCGTGATCGGCTGTAATCAAGGCTTCACCACCCACGGCCAATAAGGCAGGAATGATTTTAGCGAGACAAGTGTCGATGGTTTCAATGGCTTTGATGGCAGCAGGCAAATTTCCCGTATGACCGACCATGTCCGGGTTTGCAAAATTACAAATAATTAAATCATATTGTTGGCTCTGAATGGCATCGACGAGTTTATCCGTGACTTCATAGGCACTCATTTCCGGTTTTAAATCATAGGTTGCCACTTTGGGCGATGGAATCAAAATGCGGTCTTCCCCGAGATACGGTTTTTCTATTCCGCCATTAAAGAAAAAAGTGACGTGTGCATATTTTTCTGTTTCAGCGATTCTTAATTGCCGCCAATTCAGCGAACTAATATATTCACCTAACAAATTATCCAGGCGTTCAGGGGGATAAGCGACTGGAACAGGGAAGGTCGCATCGTATTCCGTGAGCGTCACGAAATGCACTTTATGCCATGTTTTTCGTACAAAATCAGTGAAATCGGGATCGATCAGTGCGCGTGTGATTTGGCGTGCACGATCCGCTCTGAAATTCATAAAAATAACAGAATCACCTTCTTGAATCGTATGAGGCGTGTCACCGATCACAGTGGCTTTGACAAATTCATCTGTTTCATTGCGTTGATAGGCGAGTTCAAGACCGCTCACCGCATCCGTTGCATGGTAAAGTGCATTACCTTCCGTTAGTAAATTGTAAACCACTTCGATGCGTTCGAAACGTTTATCGCGATCCATGGCATAATAACGTCCAATCAGCGAAACGATTTTCCCGCACTGCAAGGTATTGCAATATTTTTCAAGTGCAGCCAGAGACGATTTGGCACTTTGAGGCGGCGTGTCCCGTCCATCTAAAAAGGCGTGAATGTAAACGTTTGTCGCACCGCGTAGCGCCGCCAGTTGAACCATGGCCTGAATCTGTTTTTCATGACTGTGCACGCCGCCTGGCGAAAGCAATCCAAGAATATGAATGGCTTTTTGATGTTGAACCGCCTGATCGACGGCTTTGATGAGCACAGGATTCACAAAAAATGTTTTATCTTCGATGGCAAGATCAATCCGCGTCAAATCCTGATGCACAATGCGTCCTGCACCCATGTTTAAATGACCGACTTCTGAATTACCCATTTGGCCATCAGGAAGGCCCACACAACGGCCGCAGCCTGAAATGAGTGTATGCGGATAATTCGCCAATAGAGTATCCCAATAAGGTTTTTTTGCCTTGGCGATGGCATTGGCCTCTGTTTCTTCTCGATAACCCCAACCATCCAGAATGATGAGGGCCATAGGACGCGGTCGTTGCATGATTTGACTCCGAAAGGATTGCGTTTCATCTTACTTCGCCTGTGAAACATTTTTCAATCAGAAAATCTTTTATTGGCAGCGGGCTTCATGAGGGCTACACTACTTATTAAACAGGCAAAGAGGCAATGTGGTTTCTATGGTGCTAAGAAGAAAAAAATGGTTCGCGATGCTCGGTACATTGGCCGCGCTGGGCTTGGCAGGCTGTGTTCTGGCAGACGATAATGCATCAACATCGGATGGAACCGCTATCAGCCCTAATGCAAGTCATGCGAATGTAACGGATAATGGATTAAAGCCATCGGATACATCCAGTTCATCGACGCCGAAGACAGAAACGACCGCGATGACCGATAAAACGGAAACACCCGCGAATCCCGACGATCAACCTGAATTGGACACAAAAAAAGATCCTTATGAACCCTTCAATCGTGTCATGTATAATTTTAACGATTTTCTCGATAATGCCGTCTTAAAACCTGTCGCGACATTTTATAACAAAATCATGCCTAAACCATTAAATAAAGGCATCAAGAATTTTTACGCGAATATCGATACCATTCCAACGGTGATCAATGACGCGCTGCAAGGCAATTTTTATCAGACAGCCAGTGACAGTTGGCGATTAATCATTAATTCAACCGTTGGCATATTGGGGTTTTTTGATGTAGCAACAGCAACGGGGCTTGAGCCGAATAAAGAAGATTTTGGTTTAACGCTGGCGCAATGGGGTTATAAAAATTCAAATTATTTAGTCTTGCCATTCTTTGGTCCGAGCACACCGCGTGATGCCATTGGATTGCCTGTTGATTACTATGCATTTTCTATTTATCCCTACATTAAACCGCCGATTCGACGTTATGAATTGTATGGATTGGGTGTCGTGGCTCGTCGTGCGGATCTCTTAAGTTTTGAAAATGTGCTCGAACAGGCATCGATCGATAAATACGCATTCTTGCGTGATGCGTATTTACAACGCCGCGCTTATCTCATTCAACGGAACAAAGAATTAGGCGATCCTTATCTCGAAAAAAATAAACAGGAAACCAATTCCTGATAAAAAGAAACAGAGGGTGTTGTGTTGCAAATTGCATTATTCGAACCGGAAATTCCACCGAACACGGGTAATATTATTCGTTTATGTGCCAATACTGGCGCGGGATTGCATCTGATTCATCCGTTGGGTTTTCTACCGGATGATAAACGGTTGCAGCGTGCAGGTCTTGATTATCATGAATGGACACGCGTCTCCCATCATCAGAATTTTTTGAAATTTCAGGAAACGATTCAGTCTCAACCCCTCTATGCCTGTTCCACGAAAGGGACACGTTTTTATACCGATGTGAACTATGAGGCGAATGCTATTTTATTGTTTGGTCCTGAAACACGAGGATTGCCGAAAGCGATTTTGGAAAGTGTTCCTACCGCCAATGTGATACGCATTCCCATGCGGCCTCGTTCAAGAAGTCTCAATCTTTCCAATGCAGTAGCGGTTATTCTCTATGAAGCGTTAAGACAGCAGGCGTTCAATATGCTATGCTAAACAGATAACAAAATGATGAGTGGATTTATGTCAATACAGTCCGATATGCATGCTGCGAAACATACATTGCATGAGATAGCGAATCAGGCTTATAACCTGGCAATGGGCTTGCAAAATGCAGCGCCGGTTCAAGCGGGTAGTGGGCCGCCGAAATCGGTGCAGTACTTGCTGGAGACGTCTTTGCAAATTAATAAAGTGAGCAAATCAATAGAAGAGTTAGCATTAATTGATTCTTCAAAAAAGTTATTATAAATTGAGAATTCATCAGACGAATCAGTTAGAGTTGATCCATGCCGATTGAAAATGAAGTCCAGGAATATGAAAAATTAATTCAGTTGATTCGCGACGTGATTCAACAGGATGCGGATTTGAGAACAAAATACGGCGTCGCTGACAAATTTCGATTTGTGCGTGATCGTTTGAATGGGTTGTTAACGCATCTTGAAGAACAGGCGAATTCGCTGAAAAAGCAGGAAGAACGGTCGCTGCCATCGGAAACACACTCAGTCGATCATACACTGGTGTATGTGTACCTTTACAATGCACAAGGTACGATCCTTCGCACTTGGCAAACGTTGTTAACCCCGCGTGTTTTTTACGAATACAGTGTTAATCGCCCGATTTACCAGGAAAAAAATCATATTGAATCATTGATTCGAACTAAGACGAATAAACAACAGCATGCGTATCTCACCGTGAAAATTAATCAGGCGGATGTTGTCTCCAACAAAAATGCGGTGGGCAAAGATGCCGTGGGTAATCCGATTTTAAAAATACGCGAAGGCAGTTTGCGATTCGAAAATTTTGTCGCATTTACGCATAATGGTCATGATTATAAACTCAATGCACAAGGTGAGTTTGTTAAAAAAGAATAGCCTAAAATGCAAAAAATGTTTTATTAATCATGAGGTTACGCGATTTTTCGGCCAAAAAACACGAAAACTGTTACATAAAATGAAAAATTTTCTTTATTAATCATGAAGTTAAGTGATTTTTCCCAGGGCGGATTCTAGGGTCTAGTGCGGCAAATATCGTCATTCGTCATTGCGAGCCTCCGAAGGAGGCGTGGCGATCCAGTGTAGCCAATTTCAAAAATAATAGCCGCATTCTGGATTGCCACGTCGCACAAAGCGCTCCTCGCAATGACAATGAATGAGATCAAAAAAATTACGCACTAATCGATGCACGACCGCTCATGGTCTGTAACAAGTCTTTCACACTCATGACATTCGCATATAAGGGTTGCAGGGCGGCCAAAAAGGCATTGTGAACGCTTTGAGCCGGGATAAGCATGCTGTTAAATTCCAGATTTTTGGTTGCACAGGCATCGTGCAACACCGTGCAACTGAATCCGGCATCGTAAGCCGCTCGCACGGTGGCATCGATTGCCAGATGCGTCATCATGCCGGCAATAATCAAGTGATGAATGTGATTTTTGTTCAGATGGTTTAATAAAGCGGTGTCTTTAAAGCTATTGGGATAATGTTTTTTAATAACGGTTTCATTTCGAATCGGCTGTACGGTCGCATGAATTTCTACTCCTTTGGTGCAGGGAAGAAAATAGACTGCATCAGGTCGCGTAGAAATATGTTGTAAATGGATAACAGGCATTTGTTTGGCACGATACACTTGCAAGGCTTCTTGCGCTTTATGGCAGGCTTCAGAGCTTTTTTCCAATGGCATTCTGCCATTTAAGAAGTAGTCATTTTGATATTCGACTAATAGAAGAGCTGTATTCATTGTGAGTTCCTTTCATCATTGTGATCAATTCTCTATTAAAACGAGTTTTAACCCATTAGGCAATAGATTCTGTTGATTTTTCTGAATTTTTTGAATGAGTTGTGCGGTGAGTGAGCGAATATGAGATGAGAAATTAGGGAATGAAATATTATTAATCAATTGACGTTCAAAATTAGAACAATTACAATGCAGCAAAAGAAGTTTATCTCATTGAAGATAAATGAAATTACAATCAGTGGTGGGGAGTGAAACATGCCAGTTCTACACGATATCTTCAAAAAAATGCTACTTAAGTCT
>CAZEEF010000098.1:0-7821 GCA_964511095.1 uncultured Coxiellaceae bacterium
GTATTCTTGTTCGATAGGATACAAAAATGTTAGACATCAAAAATCAAGTATTAGCCGCCGAAAAAAATATTCGTTCCCATATTCGCGAAACGCCACTGGATTATTCGGTGGCATTAAGCAAATTAATCGGCGCGAATGTTTATTTAAAATGCGAAAATTTGCAATATACCGGTTCTTTTAAAGCGCGTGGGGCATTTAATAAATTATTATCTCTGACACCAGAACAAAAATCGCGCGGTGTTGTCGTGGCTTCATCCGGGAATCATGGTGCTGCAATGGGATTTGCCTTAACGCAATTAAACATTCCCGGTATTATATTTGTGCCTGAAAATGCAGCGCCCACTAAAATTGATAACATTCGAAATTATGATATTCCATTGGAATTGCATGGCAAAGATACCATGCAGACTGAATTGTATGCTTTAGAGTATGCCCGCAAACACAATAAAATTTACGCATCACCTTATAATGATGAATACGTTATCGGCGGACAGGGGACTATCGGCCTGGAGCTTTCAAAACAGTTAAAAAAAATCGATGCTGTGTGTGTGGCGATTGGCGGCGGAGGGCTCATTTCGGGTATTGCGGGTTATTTAAAAACAGTCTCGCCAGACATACAAATGATTGGCTGTTTGCCAGAAAATTCACCCGTGATGGCGGAATCTGTGAAAGCAGGCAAAATTATTGAAATGGATACATTGCCGACGTTATCGGATGCGACAGCGGGCGGGATTGAACACGGTGCCATGACTTTTGAAATCTGTCAGCGTTATTTAGATGATTATTTATTAGTGTCGGAAGATGAAATTAAAAAAGCCATTGTGATGCTCATCAAAACACAACATCTTTTAGTGGAAGGCGCAGCAGGCGTTGCTTTAGCGGCATTGTTGAAAAATGCCAAACAATTTAGAAATAAAAACGTCATCGTTGTCTTAAGTGGCGGAAATATTAGCTTGGATACACTGAAAAAAATCTTGGAAACGTCTTGAATAAAAGCTACCTTCCCATGACGTCCTTCGGACGTCGTGGAATAGGTAAAACTGAATTAGTCGATAATGGTGACTTCTTCTGCTTGCAGGCCTTTTTGTCCTTGGGTCACGGAGAACTCTACGCGTTGACCTTCTTCCAAGGATTTATAACCACTGCCAGAAATCGCTTTGAAATGAACAAAAACGTCATCGCCTTGGTCACGTTGAATAAATCCAAAACCCTTGCTATTGTTGAACCACTTAACGGTTCCTTTTTCGCGTGTTGCCATAAAATAATAAACCTCAAAATTAATTAAAAAATACACTTTACAAGCCACCCCTTGTACATATGGCGACTTGCAAGCATACTCTATCATAGTTGTTGAGAAAATAAATGGAAAAAATGCATAATTTGTCAAATATCACAGGGAAAGGGCATTCATGGCGACATATCTCGTTTCACATTTCATTAATGGCCAGACAGTTTCCGCTCATGGCCGTCAGTTAGACATCTATAATCCCGGTACAGGGGAAATCAGTGGGCAGGCTGCCGTGGCTGATCAATTAATAGTCAATCAGGCGATCACCGCCGCTAAACAGGCATTTCCGGGCTGGGCTGCTATGACACCGCTTAAGCGGGCACGTATTTTATTTAACTATAAAGTATTACTCGAACAACACATGGACGAACTGGCGCAATTAATCACGCAAGAACATGGTAAAACATTGACCGATGCGAGAGGCTCCCTACAGCGCGGTATCGATGTCGTCGAATTTGCCTGTGGTATTCCAGATCATTTGAAAGGCATTTATGCAGAGAATGTGGGTACGGATATTGATAGTTATTCCATGCGTCAACCCTTAGGTGTCTGTGTGGGTATCACGCCATTTAATTTTCCTGCCATGATAGCCTTGTGGATGTTTCCAATCGCCATTGCTTGCGGCAATACTTTCATTTTGAAACCGTCGGAAAAAGATCCTTCGTGTGCGTTGCGTCTGGCGGAGTTAGCCAAAGAAGCTGGCGTGCCAGCGGGCGTATTGAATGTCGTACAAGGCGATAAAGAAACGGTTGATTTGTTATTAACGAATCAGGATGTGAAAGCGGTCAGTTTTGTCGGATCGACAGCGGTGGCTGAATATGTTTATAAAACCGCGACTGCACACGGTAAACGCGTACAAGCTTTTGGTGGTGCAAAAAATCATTGTATCGTGATGCCGGATGCAGATATCGATCAAACCGTCGATGCGATTGTCGGCGCAGCCTATGGTTCAGCCGGCGAACGCTGCATGGCGATTTCAGTGGTGGTGGCAGTCGGTGACACATTGGCAGATGCATTGATTGAAAAAATAAAACCACGCGTGAAAGCATTAAAAATTGGACCGGGAACCGATCCCGATGTCGAAATGGGTCCGTTGATTACAGATGCACACTGGGAGCGTGTTAAATCTTATATTGATTTGGGAATAAAAGAAGGTGCTGATTTAATTGTCGACGGTCGTGATTATCAATCCAAAGCATTTCCAAAAGGATTTTATATGGGAGGTTCATTATTTGATAAAGTGACATCTTCCATGCGCATTTATCGGGAAGAAATATTTGGACCCGTACTGATTGTCATGCGCGTTCCTGATTTTGAAACCGCACTTCAGTTAGTGAATGATCACGAATATGGAAATGGAACAGCCATTTTTACGCGCGATGGTCATACGGCGCGAACCTTTGCAGCAAAAGTTCAAGTGGGTATGGTGGGTATTAATATTCCCATTCCTGTTCCCGTGGCTTTTCACAGTTTTGGCGGTTGGAAGCGATCATTATTCGGCGATATTCCCATGCATGGTCATGAAGGTGTGCGTTTTTATACAAAATTAAAAACAGTCACACAACGTTGGCTAAAAGATAAAACAGGTTCTGATTTTAATATTCCAACCCATTAAAGGAATTCCGCATGACAAAAATCGCTTTTATCGGTTTGGGACATATGGGTCATCCCATGACAAAATGTTTATTAAAAGCGGGATTATCCGTTAAAGTTTTTGATTTATCATCAGCCGCCATTCAATCGCTCACGGCACACGGGGCAGTGGCAGCGCATTCTATTCACGATGTGATACAGGATGCCGATGTGATTATCACCATGTTACAGACAGGTTCCCAGGTCACCGACGTGTGTTTAGGATCAAAAGGCCTATTTGCGGGGGCAAAAGAAAATGTTTTATATATTGATTCCTCTTCCATTGATATGACAACGACTCGAAAATTGCATGAAGCCGCTGAAACAACAGGCATTGCCATGCTGGATGCGCCCGTTTCTGGCGGCGTGGCGGGTGCTGAATCAGGATCGTTGACATTCATGGTAGGCGGTAAAGAAAACAATTTTCATCGGGGGAAACCGGTTTTCGAAAAAATGGGTAAAAAAATCGTGCATGCAGGTCCAGCCGGCAGCGGACAGGCTGCGAAAATTTGCAATAATTTAATTTTGGGCATTTCCATGATTGGTGTCAGTGAAGCGTTTACGTTAGGACAAAAATTAGGATTGGATCCCAAAAAATTTTTTGAAATCAGTTCGAATGCATCCGGTCAATGCTGGTCCATGACAAGCTATTGCCCCGTGCCCGGCTTAGTGGAAAAAGCGCCGTCGAACAATGCATTTAAACCGGGGTTTGCCGCTAATATGATGTTAAAAGATTTACGCTTGGGGCAACACGCAGCGGAAAGTGTGAATGCGTCAATTCCCTTAGGAACCGTTGCCGCTGAATTATATACGTTATTTGTGAATCAAGGTCACGCGGATATGGATTTTTCGGGGATTATTAAATTGTTTGAAACAGATTAATCGATTACAAATTTTTCATCCAATGCATGACGCGCAATAATCAGGCGCATGATTTCATTGGTTCCCTCCAATATTTGATGAACACGTAAATCGCGTACATACCGTTCAACAGGATAGTCCATCATATAGCCGTAGCCGCCAAAAATTTGCAATGTTTCGTTACAAATATGGAAACAATTATCCGTAGCCAGTCGTTTTGCCATCGCACAATGCATGGGTGCCAGCGCATTTTTTTGATCCAGTGAAGAGGCTGCGCGATGAACCAGTAAACGTGCCGACTCATAGGCTGTCAACATATCTGCAAATTTAAATTGAAGCGCTTCAAATTCAAGTAATTTTTTATTAAATTGCTGACGTTCATGCATGTGTTTTTGTGCGAGGCCAAGGCATTTTTTGGCGCCTCCCAAGGAACAGGCTGCAATATTGATACGACCGCCATTCAAGGCGGATAAAGCAATATTAAATCCCTGTCCTTCAGCACCCACGCGATGGGTAAGGGGTACACGACAGTTTTCAAAAAACACCATGGTAGTGGGTTGACTATGCCAACCCAGTTTAATTTCTTTTTTTCCAAAACTTAAACCGGGTGTGTCTTTTTCCACAAGAATACAGCTAATGCCTTTAGGGCCCGGATCTCCCGTACGAATCATACAGGCATAGACATCACTGATTGATCCGCCCGAAATAAAAGCTTTTGTGCCATTCAGAATGTAATCATTACCATCACGTGTGGCAGTTGATTTGAGTGAAGCGGCGTCAGATCCAGAGCCGGGTTCCGTTAAACAATAACTGGCAAACAGTTCCATCGTAGCCAATTTCGGCAGCCAGTGTTGTCGCTGTTCATCACTGCCATAAACATCAATCAAGGACGCAACCATATTGTGAATAGAAAGATAAGCCGCTGTCGAAGGACAGGCGGTGGCAAGTTCTTCAAAAATGAGCGCGCTGTCCAGTCGTGAGAGATGCGTGCCACCGACATCATCACGCACACAAATACCTGCTAAACCCAGTGTGGCTGCTTTCTTCAGAGTGTCAACGGGAAAAATATGCTTTTCATCCCATTCTTTCGCAAAAGGCGCCATTTCATTATCAGCAAATTCGCGTGCCAAATTTTGAAAGGAACGTTGATCATCAGTGAGAGTGAAATGCATTTTTGATAAATCCTTTTAATTTGGTATTAAATTATTTTTTCACGCAGGAATAAATCCTGAATGGTTTCTCTTTCCCGAATCAAATGAATGTCTTTTTTATCTACCATGACCTCTGCGGCACGCGGCCGCGAATTATAATTAGAACTCATGCTAAAACTATAGGCACCCGCAGATTGAATGGCGAGTAAATCATTTTCTTCAATAGCGAGTTCACGCTCTTTTCCTAAAAAATCCGCAGATTCACAAACAGGACCGACAATATCATATAATTTTTTCGGCTGATTTTTGCGTAAAATAACAGGTACGATATCATGCCATGCATTGTATAATGCGGGGCGAAGCAAATCGTTCATCGCGGCATCCACAATAGCGAAATTTTTATGAGCCGTCTGTTTTAAATATTCCACGGTCGTTAATAAAATACCGGCATTTGCTACAATGGATCGGCCCGGTTCAAGAATAATTTCAAAAGGAAAGCGCTGGAATTTCGGTATCAGCGTTTTGGCATAGTCTTGAATGGAAGGCGGTGTTTCATTACGGTAATTCACACCTAATCCTCCACCCATATTGATATGTTGTAATTCAATACCCCGATCGATCAATTGCTCCGCCAAGTCTAACAACCGATCAATCGCTTCAGAAAACGGACTGAGTTCCGTTAACTGTGAACCAATATGATTACCGATTCCAATTAATTTGAGATGCCCTAACGATTGAATTTTTTCAATGATCGCCAACGTATCTTGATAAGCGATACCAAATTTATTTTCATTGAGACCGGTTGCAATATAGGGATGCGTACGTGCATCGATATCCGGATTGATGCGTAATGCAATGGGCGCTATTTTATTCTGTTGGCTCGCTATTTGATTTAAACGATCGAGTTCCGCTTCTGATTCGATATTAAAGCAATAAACACCTGCTTCGAGTGCGCGCATCATTTCATGCGGTTTTTTACCGACACCTGAAAAAACAATATTACCGGGATGTCCGCCTGCGGCCAGCACTCTTTCCAATTCGCCTAATGAAACAATATCAAATCCTGATTGCATCATGGCAAATAAATTCAAGACAGCCAGATTAGAATTGGCTTTGACAGCATAACAAATACGATGTGGATGTCCTTTAAAAGCATTATTAAAATCTTGCCAGTTATTGACGAGTGTTTTTTTTGAATAAACGTAGCAGGGCGTGCCATATTGCCTGGCGATGTCAAGCAAATTGACATCTTCCATGTACAGCGAGTCATGTTGATAATGTACAGTCATTCCGGCCATAATGTCTCCATGGAACCCCTATTAAAAATCGAAGCGTATAGCGTACATCTTTGGCAAGTCTTTGTGCCAGATTTACTTGCACAACTTCCGGATTTTACCCTGCTATTACACGAAAATGAAATGGAACGTGCCAGACGGTTTCGTTTTGATCCGCATCGTCAGCGTTTTATTATTGCACATGGTGTATTAAGACGTATTTTAAGTTTCTATACGGCGATTTCACCGGAACATATCGATTTTACATTAGGTCCTCGCGGTAAACCTTATCTGAAATACAATACGTCTGATTTACAATTTAACGTTTCCCATTCGCATGATATGGTCGTCTATGCCATCACGCAGCAGGCCGAAATTGGCATTGATATTGAAAAAATAGAACCGGACTTTAATGAAGAGGTGGCTAAACGTTTTTTCAGTGAAAAAGAATATGCTGAACTGATGAGGTTACCCGAATCGGAAAGAATTCCAGTTTTTTATCGATTATGGTCAGGTAAAGAAGCCATTATTAAAGCATTGGGTGAAGGATTATATGTTCCGCTTTCCGACTTTTCTTTAGATTTAATTAAAAAAGTACAAACCATAGCCTTGATGCATGAAGGAAAGCGTTATTCTTATCATTTAGAAAATTTTTTGGCGAAAGCAGACTATCAATCTGCATTTGCGACTGCAGAACCGGTTAAACACGTTGTGCATTATGATTATGCGCGATTTTGAAGCGCGCTTTCTTGTGTTGTCTGAGGCAGGGCTTTCCTGACAGGATCGCCTAATTTTTTCCAATCGATTGAAGCATCCAGCCTTGATTTTTCGTTAGGCGAACATAAATGATAATGTGCCAGGAATAGACGGCAATCTTCTTCTGTCAGCAATTTTTTGGTGGGTTGAAATAAAGTGGGTTTAGCATAACAGGCTACGGCATTGATAGGTGTTGATAAAGCCGGTTTAAGCATCGGTGCAGCAAAATTCACTAGCATTGAACCGATAGGCAAATGTTGCGAGGCATAAATGGCACTCAATGTCAGTAGCGTGACTTGCGGTGATGTCATGGTTAATAGCTGGAAAAAATTCATGGCATTGCTGGCTGTGATCAAGTTAGTCAGTTCATACGCGGCTGCGACCACGCAACCATTGGCAATGGCTTTCGTAATGGCATCCACCAATGCATTAACGACTTGGTCAACTTTGCGGTTATCACTGACATGAATACCATTTTTTCTTGCTTGAATCTCCGTTTGAAGGGCAGTAATGTCTTTTTTCGCTTTTTCCAGTGCGGCTCTTTCGGCAGGATGGTCTTTCCAAAAATCGAGCTTTTCTTCAGAAATAGCCATTTCACAGATTTTTGCATTGTAAGCAGCGAGACAGGTTTCGGTTGTTTCAAAATACTGGGAGGAATTGGCTAAACCGAAGTCCTGTTGGATTAATTTATATAGGTTACTATTCTCAGGTGATGAAACATAATATTTATTTTCAATGCCGCATAAAATCACGCTTAAACAACCGTCTGTTATTTTTTTGCATTCTTCTTCGGAATAATTCGTTTTTTTCAAATCGTCAGATAATGCTTCAAGCAGCAAAATGCTTTTAGGCCTTTCAG
>CAZEEF010000099.1:0-7701 GCA_964511095.1 uncultured Coxiellaceae bacterium
ATTGAAAAAATTAATCATATCCTGCGCACGATTCATGCCAAATAAGCCATGATGGCTCTTGTTAAAATTAAAAAAACTGCTGCTGGCAGGCGAACTATATAAATAAGTCTGACAAGCTTGAATCACCGTTTCCCGTAATATCTTGACTTGCAGCGTTTCTTTTTCGGACTCTCTGATCGGAACCGAACTATTACTTTTAAATTTGAGATGCAACTCTTTTTGTTGCGTTCCTTCTTTTTTCGTTGTGTAATAATCAAAGGTTAAACAATCGTCTTCTTGACCTTTCGATAAATCAACACTGACTTTTACAAATCCATGATTTTTTAAATACGTCATATCGCGATCTGTAAAATCGTATCGATATTCCAAATCACCTCCGCCACCGCCCGCGCCAACTTGACAAATGCCGCCTGTGTCCAGTTTATTATAGTAATATAACGAATGCGTATGTGCCGAAAAATTCGCTTCAAAATCGAGTCCCAATTTAGTAAAAATACTGTCGAGCATTTGGTTGTAATTACCTTTAATGCCTAACACATCCAATTCCGCTATGTCGCTGTCTGATAGATAGTCAGCGGCGTCTGAGTGAAAAGCGCGTTTATCTTTTGCAATACGGGAATGATGAGAGCACGATAATTTAATAGCGCCAGGATGTTTTTCTTTTAATGCAATGAGCCAACTGATCTGATTATTGGGGTCGTTTTTGCCCAGAGCACGTAATTTTAAATAATTTAAGTAATCTTTGACAAGTGTCGTCGTATCCAAAAAAACGATTAACAAATCACTCTCTTTTTTTTCTTCACTTTCAATTAAGAGAGAATAATAACGGCTTGGCATAACAAATGGCCCAAGATGTTTACTTTTTAAATCGAGTTCCGGGCCTCTGAACATTTCTTCACGAACAGCCGATTTATTTCCTTTCTCCAGACGGCTATAATTAATCTGTCCCAAAATACGAAAATAATCGATGTCGCACGCGTCATTCGATTTTAACTGGACATCATGATCATGATTTCCGGGAATCAGAAAACAGGGAATGCCGCAAATGCCAGTTAAATTTTCATCTTCATAAACATCCTCAAATTTACTTTTAAACTGTTCGTCTTTTTCAGATTCTACACCGTGCTCATAAAAATTATCGCCCAGAATAATAATAAATTTAGGTTTTGCTATTTCTCCTCTCGCTATTTTATCCATTAATTCCGCGACGGCTTTTTGAGGGGGTTTGCCCGTCCCGCCACAACCTATAATATAAAATTCGACAGTGGGATTTAATTCAGGTGGAAATTTTTTCGAGTCTTGTTTTATATTGCGTGCATTTTTTACTTTATAATTATGCGGCACATGAATAAATTCCGGCGGCGGCGTTCCCGTGGGTTTTTTAACCGGGCCACCATAAAGATTATTATAATTCCTTACCAACGATTTTATCATTGACCGTCGCATTTTTAATCCTTAAAAAATATCAATATATAGATGGAGACTTAAGAAAGGCTTAACAGTTTGGATTAAAAAACTTCCAAAGGATCAACATCCAGAGACCAGCGCACGCGATGTTTGACTGGGATATTTTCTACATAAGATAATAAATTTTTCAATAACTTTTGCAATTCAGATCGTTTTTGGCATCGCAGCAATAATTGTACACGATGCTTGCCTGCTCGGCGCGGCATGGGCGCGGCAAGAGGACCTGTGACGTCAACAACTTGTTCTTTTATCTGATTTTTGATTTCTTGTAAAAAATGTGTCGCATATTCGATCTTGTGCGCTTCTGCACGAAACATCGCAAAAGAAACATAAGGCGGTAACTTAGCCTGTTTTCTTTCGTTAAGAAGCGTCTGTGAAAATGCCTGGTAATTTTCATGTAATAATTGCAGTAATAAAGGATGATCAGAATGACGTGTTTGTATTAATACTTTTCCAACTTTTTCTTTTCGTCCAGCACGTCCGGCAACTTGTAACAAGAGTTGTCCCATGCGTTCCAGCGCTCTAAAATCGGCACTGAAAAATCCATTGTCTGCATCGATGATCACCACTAAGGTGACATCCGGAAAATGATGTCCTTTTGCGAGCATTTGTGTGCCGATGATTATTTGATGTTCACCTTTTTGAATGCGCGTTAGCATGGCATCCATCGAACCTTTGCGACGTGTACTGTCACGATCAATGCGTGCAATGGAATAGGTTGAAAAAAATGGCGACAATGCTTTTTCAATTCGCTCCGTCCCCTGGCCGATGGCTTGCAAATCCCGTGCGCCGCAACTTTCACAACGGGTTATCACGTTTCGCTCTGCATCACAATGATGGCAACGTAAACGCGCCGCACCGTAATGATAAGTCATGCGCATATCGCATCGTTTACATTGCGCCATCCAGCCGCAACGTTCGCATAACATGACAGGTGAAAAACCACGTCGATTCAAAAATAACATCACCTGATTACCGTTTTCCAGATGCTGTCGCATTTCATTAATCAGAGGCAGAGATAATCCCTGTTCTAATGGCAGATTGCAGACATCAAGAATTTGAAATTGAGGTAATTGTGCGCCGCCCGCGCGCTCTCGTAATTGTAAATGTTGATAACGATTTTGCTGAACATTATGTAAGGTTTCAAGTGAGGGCGTTGCTGAGCCCAATACAATGGGAATCGCATTGAAATGCGCACGCATAATGGCAACATCACGCGCATGATAACGAAACCCATCCTGCTGCTTGAATGATAAATCATGTTCTTCATCAATCACGATTAAACCGAGTTTGACAAAGGGTGTAAAAACAGCAGAACGTGTACCAATGACAATTTTCGCTGCGCCTGTTTTAGCCAACAGCCAGGCTTGAAAACGCTGTTTTTCTGTCATGCCAGAATGCAGGGAAACCACCGGTACCGAAAATCGTTCACGAAATCGTTGAATCGTCTGCGGCGTCAAACCGATTTCCGGAACCAAGACCATCACTTGCTCACCGCGTTCCAATACTTTTGCAATGACTTGCAAATACACTTCTGTCTTGCCACTGCCTGTCACGCCGTCCAGTAAATGGACTTTGAATTGATTTTTTGAGGATTCAATGGCTGAAAAGGCGGCTTCTTGTTCAGGATTAAGCGATAACGGTTCGCAGAGGATTTTTGGAATGGGAGGCATTTTTTTAAAAGAAACATCGGTCGCCTTGCCTTGCCGCAACCAGACGGGCAATGCATTTAAAATCACCTCGCCAATCGGATAATGATAATAATCCGCTGCCCAATGACAGAGTTTCATCATATCGGGTGAAATAACGGGCTCTTGATCCAGGCATTCCATAGCCGGTTTCAGTTTAGTGACAGGTACATCGGATTTATCGGCGAGACCCACAAAAACACCAATTAATTCACGCTGTTGGAAAGGAATACGAAAACGCACACCCGGTTTTAACGTTTCAATGGCACTGTCAATGGGCGGCAAATAGTCAAAATATCGACGCAACGGAGTCGGTACGGCCATGTGTAAAATAGTACATTTATTTATCATAACTAGCCTAATTCCGGATTATCGGGTAATAATACCTTATGTTATAATTTTAATAACTATGTCAGAGGAGTTTAAATCATATGTCAGGCGCATTTCTTGATAATCGCGAATTAGCTCAAGTGTTGGAGTTGGTGTTGAATGAGCTTGAGAAAAAAAATATCTTACAAAATGTTTCAGACAGGAAATCATTAATTAATGATACGTTAGAAAATATTAAAGGCGGCTTAGACGACAGCCTTTCTGTTGCATCGTTAAAAACACCTGCCATGAAATTAAAATTAGTCACTGCGCTGGTTGCTACATTCACGAATGAAAAATTTGATTTTACCCTTCTTTTTGGAAAACAGGAGGGTACACCGAGACCCGCTCTCGAAAAAGCGTTACAAGTGGAAATGATCAAACTGCTTGATAAGTACGCCCAACTTGAACCGAACGAAGCCAAAGCATTTGTTGAATTAACCAACACATTGCCAAAACCGAAACCCGGTGCTCGATCCAAAAAAACACCGGAAGAAGAAAAATTTGTGGAAGCGGCTATCACAGATGAAGCCGGAAATGTCATCGAAAAACTAGAAGGTGTAGCCGTTCCAGCTAAAAATGTCGCTGCATCAATTATTACCTTATCGGAAATGTTCGCTTCAGATCTTTTAGCCGGAACAGACATCCGCGAGACAATGGAACATTCGGTTCAAGATGAAGAGATAGAGGATGAAGCTTTAGATGATGAAGAAGATTTTTGCAAAGCTATCGATAAAAAATTTTCCAATACACCGACACTCACACGGCGTTAACAATGAAACTGACCGAAAATACGGCACTTCTGCAATTCGCTCAAGTGTTTTCTGATATTCCTTTCAACCGCATCCTGGGTCTTTCCCTGAATGCCATTGAAAAAGACCATATTGTCATTGGTTTTACCATGAAAAAAGATTTAATCGGAAATTACATGCACGGCATTTTGCATGGGGGTGTGATTTCTTCCGTGTTGGATATGGCGGGTGGCGCGGCAGCGATGATTGCCGCCATTCAAAAACGGGAAACCGAGGATATGACCAAGCTCGCGGCTGTGTTAAGTAAATCCAGCACGATTAATTTGAATGTTGATTTTATACGACCGGGTAAAGGCGAAACGTTTATGACGAAAGCGTATGTGACGCATTCGGGTAATCGGGTGACGTTTACGCGTATGGAATTATACAATCAGGAATCCGTGTTGATTGCGACGGGTACGGCAACTTATATGATTGGTTGAAACAAATCCAGCAAAAAATTTCCTGCTCTATCATTCCACAAAATTTGTGCTATCCTTTCGCCTCTGAATTTTCTTAGAACTTAAAAAGGATCTTATTATGCATCGTGTATTAGTCGTTGGCGCAGGAAAAATCGGTTCTTTAATTGCTACGTTATTGTCAAATTCAAATGATTATCAAGTTTATCTTTCTGACCTTCACATTGATGCGCCTCATTTACAGCGATTGTTTGCAAAAGCACCCCACTTGGAATTGGTCAAACTCGATGCGCAACAGGCTCAAATGATTGGCGATTTTTTACGCAAAAATCCGGTAGATACGATTATTTCCAGTTTGCCTTATTATTGCAATATCGTTATTGCGCACATTGCAAAAGAGTTTAATTTAAATTATTTCGATTTGACGGAAGACACCAAAACAGCTAATACGGTGACGGAATTATCAAAAAATGCAACGACAGCCTTTGTGCCGCAATGCGGTCTGGCACCCGGGTTCATCAGTATTGTCGCGAATGAATTAATGCGTCGTTTTCCTGCGCTGGATGCGGTCAAAATGCGCGTCGGTGCACTGCCAGTCAATATCAGTAATGCATTACAATATTCGTTAACCTGGTCGACAGATGGATTAATCAACGAATATGGCAATTTGTGTCAAGCGATTGTCAATGGCGAAGAAGTCCATTTAATGCCGCTGGATGATTTGGAAGAAATCAAAATCGATGGTTTGACCTATGAAGCATTTAACACATCGGGTGGTATCGGCAGTTTGGCAAATTCTTATAAAGATAAAGTGAAAACCATCAGTTACAAAACCATTCGTTATCCAGGGCATTGTGAAAAAATGCGTTTTCTCATGAATGATCTGCAATTGAATAACGATCGTGATACCTTAAAACGTATTTTGGAAAGCGTGATTCCCAAAACGAGTCAGGATGTGGTGTTGGTTTATGTCTCAGTCACGGGCACGCAAGAAGGTTTTTACAGCGAAGATAATTATGTCAAAAAATTCTATCCAAAAACGATTAATGGCACGCGTTGGTCAGCCATCCAGTTGACAACGGCTTCGGCGATTTGTGCAGTGATGGATATGGTCGTGACGCAACCCGGCAAATATAAAGGATTTGTGAAACAGGAACAGTTTTCGCTGGAAGATTTAACGACGAATCGTTTCGGTCAATATTACGCGTAGGATACTCATCATGGATATTCTGAAATCATTAAAATTAACGGCTAAAAATGCCGGAACCAGTACAGGTTCTGCGTGGTGGTCAACGACAACCGGTCAGGGTGAAATTATTTCTTACAATCCCGCGGATGAAAAAATTATTGGATCGGTTTATAACTGTCACGAATCGGACTATGAAAAAGTCATCGCTGAATCACATCAGGCTTTTTTGGATTGGCGCATGATGCCTGCACCCAAGCGCGGCGAAATCGTGCGACAATTGGGCGATGAATTACGAAAACATAAAGATGTACTAGGCAGTTTAGTTTCGCTCGAAATGGGAAAATCGAAACAGGAAGGACTGGGTGAAGTTCAGGAAATGATAGATATGGCGGATTTGGCTGTGGGCCAAGCCCGCATGTTGTATGGACAAACCATGCATTCTGAACGTTCATTGCATCGCATGTATGAACAATGGCAGCCGCTCGGTGTGGTCGGTGTCATTAGCGCGTTTAATTTTCCGGTCGCTGTGTGGGCCTGGAATGCATTTGTTGCAGCCATTTGTGGTAACACAGTCGTTTGGAAACCGTCGCCCAAAACACCTTTATGCGGGGTTGCCGTACAACACATTTGTAACACCGTGATGGAAAGAAATGCTTTGCAGGGAATCTTTTCTTTATTCATCACAGATAATAATGAACTCGTCAAAAAATTCGTCAATGATAAACGCGTACCGCTCATTTCATTTACCGGTTCAACAACCGTCGGTCGTCAGGTGAATGAAATGGTTGCTCGTCGATTAGGCCGTTCTTTGCTCGAATTAAGCGGTAACAATGCCATTATTGTCGATGAAACAGCGGATTTGAAACTCGCAATTCCCGCCATTGTATTTGGTGCGGTGGGTACGGCAGGACAACGTTGCACGACAACACGTCGTCTTTTTGTGCAGGAGACTATTTACGACAAACTGGTTTCCGCATTAGCCAATGCCTATCCTAAAATTACCATAGGTGATCCACTCGATGAAAAAAATTTAATGGGCCCACTCATTGATAAAGCAGCCGTTGCACACTATCAATCAACTATAGCCGATATTAAAAAAGCCGGCGGAAAAATTTTGTTTGGCGGTCATGTACTGGATCGTCCCGGCTCGTTTGTGGAGCCGACGCTGGTGGAAGCACAAAATGATTGGGACGTTGTACAACGCGAAACATTTGCACCCATTTTATATGTGATGAAATATAAAACGCTTGAGGAAGCGATTGCCATGCAAAATCATTCACAACATGGATTGTCATCGGCGATTTTTACAGGGCAACTGAAACAGGCAGAAACCTTTTTATCAGGAAAAGGAAGCGATTGCGGCATTGCCAATGTGAATATCGGTACTTCCGGTGCAGAAATTGGCGGTGCATTTGGCGGTGAAAAAGATACGGGCGGCGGCCGTGAAGCCGGTTCCGATGCATGGAAAGCGTATATGCGCCGTCAAACAAATACCATCAACTGGAGCGACGCATTGCCGTTGGCACAAGGCATTAAATTTGATATTGGATAAAATGCCATTCACCTCTCCTTGCGGGGAGCATTGTTGCGTAAATCACTTTTAATGCAACATTGTCATTGCGAGGAGCGTTTTGTGCGACGTGGCAATCCAGACTGCGGCCATTATTTTGAAATTGGCTACACTGGATCGCCACGCCTCCTTCGGAGGCTCGCGATGACGAATTCCGCAACTTCGTTGCGACTTCTCCCACAAGGGGAGAAGTAAAAGCACATTCGTT
>CAZEEF010000100.1:0-7637 GCA_964511095.1 uncultured Coxiellaceae bacterium
ACTTCACAAGTGCGTAACATTGCGCAAGTGACAACAGCGATTGCAAATGGAGATCTTGCACAAAAGATTACAGTCGAAGTAAAAGGCGAAGTATTAGCACTTAAAGATACAATTAATAAAATGGTTGATAATCTGCGATCTTTTTCGGGTGAGGTCACTCGAGTAGCGAAAGAAGTGGGTACGGAAGGAAAATTAGGCGGCCAGGCAGTTGTACCCGGAGTGACTGGAACCTGGAAAGAATTATCAGATAATGTCAACGCGATGGCAGCCAACCTCACTTCACAAGTGCGTAACATTGCGCAAGTGACAACAGCAATTGCAAATGGTGATCTCGCTCAAAAAATTACAGTCGAAGTGAAAGGTGAAATTTTACAATTAAAAGAAACGATTAATAAAATGGTCGACAACTTAAATATTTTCGCATCAGAAGTGACTCGTGTAGCAAAAGAAGTCGGTACTGAAGGAAAATTAGGCGGTCAGGCAGACGTGCCGGGTGTGGCAGGAACCTGGAAAGAATTAACTGCCCGGGTAAACGCAATGGCAGCCAATTTAACGTCGCAGGTAAGAAATATTTCTCAAGTGGCAACGGGTGTTGCGAAAGGCGATCTTTCACAAAAAATTACAGTAGAAGCACAAGGTGAAGTACAACAATTAAAAGAAACGATTAATCGAATGGTGGATAGCTTAAACGTATTTGCAGCGGAAGTCACTCGTGTAGCAAAAGAAGTAGGTTCAGACGGAAAATTAGGTGGTCAAGCAACAGTGCCCAGTGTCACTGGAACATGGAAAGAATTAACAGATAATGTAAACGCGATGGCAGCCAATCTGACATCGCAAGTGCGAAATATCGCGCAAGTCACAACAGCGGTTGCAAACGGTGATCTCGCGCAAAAGATTACGGTAGAAGTGAGAGGTGAAATTTTACAATTAAAAGAAACCATTAATAAGATGGTGGATAATTTAAATATATTTGCATCTGAAGTCACTCGCGTAGCAAAAGAAGTCGGTACTGAAGGAAAATTAGGCGGCCAAGCAGAAGTGCCAGGTGTAGCAGGAACTTGGAAAGAATTAACGGGTCGTGTCAATGCAATGGCAACCAACTTGACCAGTCAAGTGCGAAACATTGCTAAAGTCGCAACCGCAATTAGTGCGGGTGATTTAACACAAAAAATTACAGTAGAAGCGCAAGGCGAAGTACTTCAACTAAAAGAAACAATTAATAAGATGGTGGACGATCTTAATCGGTTAGCAATCGAAGTATCTCGTGTAGCACAAGTGGCAGGTAAAGAAGGAAAATTAGATGAACGTGCGAAAGTAGAAGGGGTAGGCGGAAGCTGGAAAGATATTGTAGATACATTGAATAATTTAATTAACTCTATCGCAACCCCTGTGCAAGAAGTCATACGTTTAGCAGTCGCACTGGCTCAAGGTGATATTTCTCAACGTGTTTCAATTGACACACAAGGCGATATTAAAACATTATCAGACGCATTAAATAAATCATTCGATGACTTAGGTGCTTTAATCAGATTAGCAACAGACAGTTCAATGAAAGTGGCAAATGCATCAAGTCTATTAGCAAGTTCATCGCAACAAGTCAATGAAACCTTATCACAAGCTGCAAAAACAACGCAGCAAATTGCAGTTGGGGCAAAAGATCAAGCAACTAAACTGGAATCCAGTACACGAATTGTGACTGATTTATCGCGTTCGATTCAACAAGGTGCTGCAAAAGCGCGATCAGCAGCAGAAGTAACACAAGAAGCTGCAAAATTATCGAAACGCGGTACAGAAGCAGGTAAACAAGCTGCAACCCGTTTACAATCCATTGACGATATTGTGAAAGCAAATACCGGCACCGTAAAAGATTTAGATAAACGCGCAAAAGAAATTGGTGTCATTGTCGGTACGACAAAAGATATTGCAGATCAAACCAACTTACTTGCGTTGAATGCTGCTATTGAAGCAGCAAGAGCGGGAGAAGCAGGTCGAGGTTTCGCAGTTGTTGCCGATGAAATCAGAAAATTGGCAGAAGGCACTAAAAAAGCGGCTGTGCAAATTGAAGGAATGGTCAACACCATCGTTGAATCCACTGCACAAGTGGTGGGTGGTATGACCACAGGTACTCAACAAGTCACAGAATCAATCGATATCGTTAACCAAGCGTTAGGCATTATCGATCAAATTGGATCAGGTGCAGAAGAAATCACCATTAAAGCACAAGAAATTTCATCTGCAACATCAGAACAAGCAGCGGGTGCTCAAACAGTTGCAAAAACAACCGAAGAAATTGCAACGACATCAGAGCAAGCAGCTGTGGGCGCTGATCAAATGTCATCAACCATTCAACAACAAACTGTATCCATGCAACAAATGACTTCATCAGCACAAAACTTATCATCACTTGCAGAAGAATTAAGAACTGCTCTCAAACGATTTAAAGTAGCTAGCGTTGAGGAATGATTAAAAGGGGATTTTAATGCAAGACGAATATCAATCGTTAGCAGAAAAGACCGACGCAGCGCCGCTTATTCAGCTTATTGTATTTCATGCGGGTAATGAAGAATTTGCAGTTCCCATTTCATCTGTGAGAGAAATAATTAAAATAGGAACGATTACACCTATTCCTAATGTATTTGATTTTATAAAAGGGATTATTAATGTTAGAGGTGAGATCGTAACAATTATTGATATCGGTACGCGTTTTTCTTTATCGAAAAACAAAAATGTACAACCAAAGCATGTTGTTGTGACTAAACAGGAAGACACGTTATTTGGCTTGTTAGTCGATGAAGTCGTAGAAGTATTAAGAATTCGACAAGAAGATATTCAACCATCACCTTCTTTAATTACTAAAATGTATGAAAAATATATCGAGAGTATCGTGACACTGAATGATCGATTAATTATGGTATTAGACATTTCTAAAATTTTATCTATAAAAGAATTTACTCAAATATATAAACAAACACATAGAGAATTGCTCAAAAATAATAAATTGAATAAACCAATACAGGATCAATAGGATAAAGATTATGAAAAAAATATTAATAGTCGATGATTCAGCGTTTATGCGGTCAGTGCTGATGGATTTGTTAACCAAATTGCCTGATGGGCATATGCTGAGTGAGCCAGTCGAAATTTATGAGGCGGATGGCAAAGTCAATGCGTTAAAACAAATTAAATCTAACAAGCCTGATGTGATTCTACTCGATGTTGTGATGAAAGATAGTGAAATAGAAGGCTTACAGCTGATTGATGAGATTAAAAATATGATTGATCCCAAAAAAATTATTATGATTTCTTCGGTGGGTCAAAATGAATTAATCAAAGCATGCAAAGACCGTGGTGTGTTTATGTATTTACATAAACCATTTGAGCAGGAAGAAGTGATTGAAGCAGTTAATTCGATTTTAACTTAAGTGACAATGGATAAAAATGGATATAAATAAACATAAAGAAGCATTTTTAGCGGAAGCTAAAACCAATATTAAAAACATGAACCATGCATTGGTAGATCTTGAAAAGTCTCCTGATGATAAATCTTATTTCCATAAAATATTTCGTGCTGTCCATACGTTAAAATCACTATCAGCTACGATGAATTATCAACAAACATCTAATCTCTGTCATTTCATTGAAGATATATTAGAAGCCATACGGGACAAACCTGTTGCTATCAGTGAAAATAGTGATATGTTATTTAAGTGTTTTGATCACTTGAGCGCAACGATCAAGGCAATCAGTGATAATCAACCTGAACCCGATTCGGATCAATTGATTGATCAATGCAAAAAAATATTATCAACAAAACAATTCGATTCAGCTGAAACAGTTTCAAATATTTCTATGATGTCTGATTCATCAGAAAAAATTCAATCAATTGATGTGAAAGTAGAACGATTAGATATGCTAATGAATTTGATTGAAGAATTATTAGTGAATAAAATGCAATTTGATGCTGTTCGTGAAGAAAACCGTTATCCAGAACTTTTACCTGCCATCGAATCCTTAGATCGGAGTATATCGGAATTACAATATCATATCATGCAGCTTCGATTGGTGCCCGTGGATTTTATTTTTAATCGTTTTATACGCATGGCACGCGATTTGGCCAAGCAACAAAAAAAAGAAATTAACTTACAAATTGAAAGCGGTGATATCGAATTAGATCGTATGATACTCGATCAATTGAGTGAATCAATAGCGCATTTAATCAGAAACGCAATTGATCATGGACTGGAGACACCAGCAGAAAGAAAAATGTTGAATAAACCTGCGCAAGGCATATTAAAATTGACAGCGCGACAAACAAAAGAAGCCGCGATTATTGAAGTGGGTGATGATGGCAGAGGTTTAGATTTGAAAGCTATCAAACAGGCAGCATTACAAAGGCATCTTATTGATGATAATGTCTCGGCGGAGGAAATTAAAGATCTTATTTTTTCTGAAATTTCTACCAAAAAAGTCGTGACAGAGGTTTCGGGTAGGGGGGTTGGGCTTTCAGCCGTTAAACATAATATTGAGTTAATTGGTGGTACCATTCGGGTCAATTCAATACCCGAACAAGGAACGACATTTACGATGGAAATTCCATTAACCCTGGCAATTATCAAAACGCTTTTTGTGAAAGTTAATCAAGATCTTTATGCGATTCCAGTTGATGCAGTCGAACGTTTATTAATTATTTCTTCCCATGAAATAAAACAGTTAATGAATGACGAAGCAATTATTTTTGAAGATAAAAATATTTCTCTTATACGTTTAAGCGATCTTTTTTCTGATGATCCATCAACATTGTCAAAACAAGCGGTGGTGATCATTAGAAAAGGCAGCGAATACTTAGGGATTATTGTTGATTATTTACTTTCTACACAAGAAGTGGTAATCAAACCCTTAAGCCGAGCCGTTAGAGAAAGTCGCTATTTTTTAGGAGCTGCTTTAATTGGCACTGGAAAAATGGTTTTGGTTTTAGATATAGCCTATTTATTTAGATTTCGAAAAAAAGTCATTTCTGCATAAGGAAATTTTTATGAATAGTTTACAAAAACGTTTTAATGACGTGTTAACAGAAATCTGTAAGGTTTCTGCCATGAAGGCAACAACGTCATTGTCTAAATTATTAAACACACCTTGTGGTGTCAATTTTAAACCGGTTGAAATTGTATCGAGTCAAGCCATGCATTTGGCCAGCATGACGTATCCACAGACGGTAAGTTTAAGCTCTATCATTAAAAGTCATGCTTTACAGGGATATGCATTTTTACTGATTTCCCAAGCATCGTCGCTTGCAATATGTGATTACTTATTACATAAACCCCAAGGCGATACAAAAAAATTAAATGAATTAGAACAATCCGCCTTGATCGAATTAGCCAATATTGTTATCGGAAATTATTTAATGACATTTGTTCAATCATTACTGACAGAATCTTTATTGCATCTTCCTGCAAGCTATCAACTTGAATCGGCTGATAAAATTCAACAATCCATACGAGAAGCTGTTGCAAATCAATTCGATAGTAAAAATACTACAAAAATATCATTCGGATATCAGGCAAATAATTTTAGCGGTTCGGCAGTATTTATTTTTGATGCAGAAAGAATGAATAATATTTTACATCAATTCTTACTGATAGTGAATCAATAGGATATTAAAAATAAATGAAAAGTATGTCCAATAATTTTTTTACAGAATGGAATCCTATTCCTATTATTGAGATCAATCATCAAGGAGAAATAGAGTATATTAACTTGACAGCAAGGGCGTTATTTCCAACTTTACAGCTACAAGGATTGAATCATCCTATCTTTTCTGGATTAATGGACAATGTATCCTTATTTAAGTCAACAGAATCGCAAGTGATTATTTTTGCAAAAGAAATTGTTTATTTTAATACGATCTACGAACAACAAGTTTTTTCCGTACCTGAAACGAGTTCTCTTTATATTTATTTGTTTGATATTACGCATCGAAAAAATTTAGAAGAAGAATTAAAAATTATCAACAAAGAACTTGAAATGCGTGTCAAGGAGCGAACTAAAGAATTAGAATCAGCAAAAGTGAAGGCGGAAGATTTGGCAGAACGTGCTGAAGAAGCAAGCCGTGCGAAGGCGGCTTTTCTAGCTGTCATGAGTCATGAAATGCGTACGCCATTAAATGGTGTGTTAGGCATGACAGGATTGTTATTAGATACGAATTTAACCGAAGAGCAACGGGAATTTGCTGATGTTGTTCGGGTTTCTGGCGAAATTTTATTATCAGTGATTGGTGATATTTTAGATTTTTCTAAAATTGAATCCGGGCGAATGGAAATCGAGCATGTTGAATTTTCGCTGCAACTATTAATTGATGAAATTATTGATTTAATAGGGGCGCAAATTGGCCGAAAAAAATTAGAAATGGGCGCATTTATTGAATCCGATGTTCCAGATCATTTAATTGGTGATGTGTCGCACATTAGACAAATTTTAAATAATTTTTTAGGGAATGCCATTAAATTCACAGAAGAAGGTGAAGTGTCTCTTAAAATCAAGCTGGCTAACAAAAATAATCAACACGTTAATATTTTGTTTGAGGTGAGTGATACGGGTATTGGAATACCAGATTCAGTTAAAGAAAAACTTTTTAAACCATTTACACAAGGCGATGTTTCTACTACGCGAAAATATGGTGGAACAGGCCTTGGTTTAGTTATTTCAAAGCATTTAATTGAAATGCTGGGTGGAAGCTTTACTGTCAAAAGTGTACCAGGCAAAGGCAGTATTTTTTCATTTATTTTACCTTTGACTGAACATCCTGTCCCTGAATCATTTCCAAATATGGATAAATTATATCTGCTACAGAATCGTCATGTTTTGTGTGTCGATGATAATGCGATTAATCGTGAAATTGTAAAGCATCAAACTGAGAGTTGGAATATGCGTTGTGATGTTGCTTCTAATAAACAGGAAGCGGTTACTTTACTTCATCAATCGATTGAAAATAAAGATCCATATACATTGCTATTAATCGATTATAATATGCCTGATATTGACGGTATTGGACTCATTCAATTGATTCGATCTCATGAAGAATTTTCCTCTATTCCTGCTATTATACTTTCATCATTAGGTATGGCGCTTAATACAGATACATTAAAACAATTGAATGTTGCCATGACTATTGCCAAACCCGTACGGGCTTCCAGATTGTATGAGGGTCTGATTCGAGTGATTGGTAGTCATCATAATAAGAATAAAATTGTTCCTCAAATTCCCGGCACTACACCCATTCATTTTCACTCAGGAATCCGAATTTTGTTAGCTGAAGATAATTCAATTAATCAACACGTGAGTCTTCGTATGTTATCTAAGCTTGGTTTTAAAGCAGATGCTGTGGCCAATGGATTGGAAGTATTACAGTCTATTCAAAACATTCCCTATGATTTAATTTTAATGGATTGTCAAATGCCTGAATTAGACGGCTACGAAGCAACGATTCAAATCAGAGCTTCAGAGCAACATAATAAACACATGCCTATCATAGCACTCACAGCGCATGCGTTAAAAGAGGATTATAAAAACTGTATTGATGCCGGCATGGACGACTATATCTGTAAGCCATTTACCTTACAAACTTTAGATAAAATATTAAA
>CAZEEF010000101.1:0-7560 GCA_964511095.1 uncultured Coxiellaceae bacterium
CTGGCATGACATCAGAGACAGAATTGCACGCGTTACATAGCAGAACAACCACGCTGCGGTCTGCTAACTTCGGTAACTTCTATTTTGTCTAATATTTCTTTGAAAGTTCGCTGAGTCAATTGACATCCATTTTTAATAAATTCATCAAAATCATCAAAATGATAGAAAACTTGTTGATAATTTTTATCCGTTGAATCGGACACATGAATTTTGACATACGAAAGAGGAATAATGGTTTTTCCAAAAAGACGTACCTGATTCCATTGCACTTTGACTTCTCTGGCTTTTGCTTCTTCAACAAGAGCATCATAAGAACGACGTTCTTTCACGCTTCTTTCCATCAATTCTGAAGAGGGTAACTTACGAGATTGAATAATAGTTTTTTTAAAAGCACCACGCTCACTTTCTTTATAAATTTGATGATGCATGTCAGTTAAAATATTTTGTTGATGCCTTTCTTCTTTATCTGCTTCTTCCGCCAAATTTATCTTTTCCTTAATTATTTTATTTTTTAACTGTTCAGAACCATTAAAAGCACCGTAAATCATGTAAACATCAAAATGCTCTGGCACGCGAGTCGTCGTCATACTATTAATCCTCCGTAATTAATGATACTTTGTTAATTTATCTATTTTCCGATACAAAAACTACTAAATATTCGCCCCAATAAATCATCTGATGTAAATTCACCCGTTATTTCGTTTAAGGCATTTTGAGCCTGACGTAAATCTTCCGCCAATAATTCACCTGCGCGGTGTTCCATTAATTGTTTTTTTCCATTCAGTAAAAAATGATACGCACGAGCCAATGCATCCAGGTGTCTTCGACGGGCAGAAAAAGTGCCTTCCGCCTGATTATGATAGCCAATCGATTGCTTGATCTGCTTTTTCAACAAATCGATTCCTGTACCTGATTTGGCAGAGAGTGAAATAATCAAGTTATTTTCTTCTTGAATAAGATCGGGTTCTTCTTCTGTTAAATCAATTTTATTTCGTATCGTAATAAGCGTTGCGCGTTCCGGAATTTTTTGTAAAAAATCACTTAAAAAAACGGCATCCTGCTGATTGGCATCGACTACAAATAAAATAATATCCGCTTTCGCCATTTCATCCAATGCACGTTGAATGCCTATTTGTTCGACTTTATCATCGCTTTTTCGTAATCCCGCTGTATCAATCACATGCATGGGTATGCCATCAATTAAAATATGTTCGCGCAAGAGATCACGAGTAGTTCCCGGTATATCGGTCACAATAGCAATTTCTTTACCGCTTAATTGATTTAATAAACTGGATTTACCCACATTGGGTTGTCCCGCAATAACAGCCGTAAAGCCATCGCGCAACAAACTTCCCTGATAGGCAGACGCTTGTATGTCTGAAAGCGCACTGATGAGTTTATTTAAACTGGAACTCACTTGCTGTCCACTTAAAAAATCAATTTCTTCCTCAACGAAATCAATTGCTGCTTCGACATACATACGCAACTGAATCAATGTATCAACCAACGCATGAATTTTTTTAGAAAATTCGCCTTGTAATGAACGTAATGCATTTCGCGCAGCCTGTAGAGACGCTGCATCAATTAAATCAGCCACTGCTTCAGCTTGAACAAGATCCATTTTGTTATTCAAATAAGCGCGTTCAGAAAATTCACCGGGTCGTGCTAAACGAGAGCCTAATTGAAGAATCCGACGAATCAAACTATCCACAACCACTTGACCACCATGACCCTGTAGTTCTAACACATCTTCACCGGTGAATGAATGCGGCGCGGGAAAATAGAGTGCAATGCCTTGATCAATACTCTTTCCCTCTTCATCAAAAAAGGAAGAATACGTTGCATAACGGGCTTTGGGATTTTTATGTAAGAGTTGTTTTGCAATATCGCTGACTAAAGGACCTGACACTCGAACGATTGCAACACCACCGCGTCCAGGAGGTGTTGCGGCTGCTACAATCGTTTCGCTATTCTTTTTCATTTCGATTTCTTGGATTTCTCTGCTTTATTGAGATCGTGCATAATGTACCACTGTTGTAAAAATGACAGTGTGTTATTGACAAACCAATACAACATCAATCCCGCAGGAAATTTAGCAAACAATACGGTAAATACGATCGGCATTGCCATCATCAATTTAGCCTGCATCGGATCCGGCGGTGGTGGATTCAACCGTTGTTGCAACAACATCGATAAACCCATCAGTACAGGTAAAATATAATAAGGATCGTAGGTAGAAAGATCATGAATCCATAAAATCCACGGTGCCTGACGCAATTGTACGCTTTCGATAAGTACCCAATACAATGCAATAAATACCGGAATTTGAATCAGAATGGGTAAACAGCCACTCATGGGATTCACTTTTTCTTTTTTGTAAAGTTCAAGCGTGGCTTGCGTAAATTTCTGTTTATCATCACCCAGACGTTCTTTTAATGCATTGATTTTTGGTTGAAGTTTTTTCAAGCCGCTCATGGAACGATAACTTTTAGCGGATAAGTGATAGAACATCAATTTGATTAACAGGGTAACGAATACAATCGACCACCCCCAGTTGCCTACAAAACTATAAATTTTTGCCATCATCCAAAAAATAATGACAGAAATAAACCAGAGCCAACCATAATCAATTGTTAATTGTAAACCAGGCGCGACTTTTTCCAATTGGTCGGCAATCGCAGGCCCTGCATAAAACTTCGCTTTGGAAGTGGCTTGCTCACCCGGATTGACTTCTATTTTTTGTCCAAGCATGCCAACGGTATACAACCCGTCTTGGGTGACACGCGTATAATATTGCGATGTGGTTGTTTGATCTGGTACCCATGAACTCACAAAATAATGTTGAATCATGGCTGCCCAACCACCTTTGATGGTCTGGTTTAAGTTATTGCTATCCATTTGTTTGAAACTGATTTTTTCGTAGGCTTTTTCCGGACTGGATACGGCAGCCCCAAAGTAAGTTGAAAAATTAACAACACCTTGTTTACTGGCTGGCGGTTTATTTTTACGCATTAACTGTAAATAAGGATTGCCTGTCCAAGGCTGTTTCGTTTGATTATCGACTTGATAATTGACGCCAATTTCATAGTTATTGCGTTGGAATGTGAATGTTTTGGTAATCGCCAATCCTTCCGCATTATGCCAATGCAAATTCACTGTTAGCGCATTTTGATCAGGCGTTAATGTGTAATCTGTTTGATCGACAGTATAGTTTGCCTGACCTTTAGGGGTATCAGGACCGGATGTACTGAGTAATCCGCTTTGTGCGATGTAGCGTGTATCAGTCGAATCATTCAATAACAGGAAGGGTGTCGTGGAATTCAGCTCTTCAGGATAGTGAAGTAATTTAACCTGGACGATATTACCGCCAACAGGATTGATATCCACTTGAACAACATCCGTTGTGATATGAATCATGCGCTGATTCGATTGAATGGCAGGATGAGCCCCAGGTGCTGTCACAATGGGTTTGATGGGTTGTGAATTGTCAGCGGCGAGTTGTGGCACATAATTATTGGCCGCTGTTGTTTCAACAGAAGAAGTGGTCGCGACCGCTTTTGGATGATCTTTATCCCAAGCTTGAAATAATATCACCAGAATGGCGATTAAAGTGGCGTAAAGTGCAATGCGTAAATAATCAATCATATTGGTTGGCATGAAGTTTGGTTTCCGGAATAGGATCATAGCCGCCTTTTCCCCATGGGTGACAGCGTAGAATGCGTTTTACGATTAAATAACAACCCCGAATGCACCCAAATGCGTGGAGAGCATCAACGGCGTAGGATGAACAGGAAGGATAGAAGCGGCAACAGTCACCCAACATCGGACTCACGAGGTATTGATAAGCCCGTATCAAAAAGATGAATGGTTTTGATATTGCGTCAGTAATTTTTCCCACAAATCGTCTATGCCTTTTCGGATTTTTGTTTTGGTCAAGGTATCGCATTGTTGACGTGCAATGACAACGATATCCAAACCGGCTAATTTTTCCTGATTCAGCCGAAAACTCTCTCTTACAATCCGCCTGATGCGGTTTCTGGCAACGGCACTCTTGGCAACACGTTTTCCTACGATAATCCCGATTCGTGCATGCTTTTTCTGATTAGATTTAAAAAGAATCAAAAAGCACCGTTGACTGACTTTAAGCGATTCATCAAATACAGTTTTGAATTCAGCTTGAGTGATCAGTCTGTGACTACGGGGAAAACTCAAAATAGTCATCAAACGCTAATGGTTTATGGAATCAGTCGTTTACGGCCTTTAGCACGACGTCTGCTTAATACTTTACGACCATCCATTGTAGCCATACGTGCACGAAAACCATGTTTTCTTTTACGCGGAATTACGCTGGGTTGAAATGTTCTTTTCATAGTGGCTCGTTCCCATCATTCAATTCTAAATCAGGGGGCCAATGATAGGCATCATTAATGGCTTTGTCAATGCGTATGCGGGTCTTTCAAAGGATAGATGGTCTTTTAGAAAAGTGGCATGTCTTTATTTATTTAATATAACTCTTTTATTTATTTTTCTTTTTAGTTTTTCTTTTTATATAGCAGTGACATTTCTGTGGAAAGGACGTAAATCTTTATTTTATTCATAACGTTATAAATGTATTACCCTGTGGATTAACACCGTATGGCATGTGTTTAGACGGGGGATGAGTGGGGATAAAAGAGGGGGGTGGTTGTTTTATCCAGCTTTTACACAGAAAATGAATAGGATACCAGTGCAGATATCTACAGGTTGTTTTACCTAATTTGGAAAAATAAAATGCAAAAAAGGCCACTTCATGTTTGGTTAGAACACATCAAAAAACAACATCGCCTGTCGATGGATTTAGGTTTGGACCGTGTCCGAGAAGTGGGCAAAAAATTAAACTTATTAAAACCAGCCTGTCCCATCGTGATGGTGGGAGGCACCAATGGGAAGGGTTCTACGGTCACGGGACTGGAAGCTATTTATCATCAGGCGGGTTATCGGGTTGGTACATTTACATCGCCCTGTCTCTACAAATTTAATGAACTCGTGCGTATTGATGGCAAAGAGGCGAGTGATGACGATTTTATTCAGGCATTTGAAAAAATAGAGGAAGCGCGCGGTGAAATGACTTTGACGCAATTTGAATTTAATACATTGGCGGCATTGGATATCTTTCAACGGGCTCATTTGGATATTGGCATTTTAGAAGTCGGTTTAGGCGGTCGCCTGGATGCGGTGAATATCATTGATGCGGATGTGTCGGTGGTGACGAGTATAGCAATCGATCATGCGGAATGGTTAGGCTATACACGAGAAGAAATTGCCATTGAAAAAGCGGGCATTTTTCGAAGTAACCGACCTGCCGTGTGCGGCGATTTTGATCCGCCTGTGACCTTGCTTGCCTATGCAACTGAACATCAAGTGTCGTTATATTGCCAGGGTGAACAATTTGGTTTTGAAGAAGAAAAGGCATCCTGGAACTGGTGGAGTGAAACAAAACGGGAAGAACAGTTACCTCTACCGCATTTAGCCCTGCAAAATATGTCGACTGTGATGATGGTTGTTGAATTGATGCAAAATAAATTGCCTGTGAAGCGGGCAGCGATGGATCAGGCCATGGCAACCGTTCAGCTTGCTGGACGCATTCAAGTGATACCCGGCGATGTTATTCAAATTTTAGATGTGTCTCATAATCCAGCCGCCGCTGAATGGTTGGCGAATTATTTACAGGATCAACAGCGTGCCGGCAAAATCAGAGCGGTTTTTTCGATGTTGGCGGATAAAGATATCATTTCAACGCTGCTTGTCATGCGTGATTGTATTGATGAGTGGTATATTGCACCCTTGGAGACGGAACGCGCGGCATCCTTACCTGTTCTGGAATATTGTTTTCGTACGGCCAGAATTGAAAAAGTGCATTCGTATGATTCGATTAAAAAAGCGTATGAGGAAGCGTTAACGGTTTCGCATACGGGGGATTCGGTGGTGGTGTTTGGGTCGTTTTATACGGTGGCTGCGATTCAGAAATGACACTTGCTATCGTGTGTTTTTTAACTTGACACCCCCTTTCATCCTATTATCATCAGCACCTCATTTTATTAACGAGGTGTAACATCGATGGTAAAACATTCGAATAACATTTGGCACGACAACGGGGAAGTTAAGAAAGATTTTGCTATTCAAAGGCAAGAAGGGAATCCTTACGCACGTTACTTTATCAAAGAAAGTCTTTTAGAAAGCGCTGAGTTAAAACATATTCCGTATTCATCGTATTCATATAGAGTTTACTTATTTCGCTCAGAGGATGTTTCAAATGATCATAGCGAACCCACTTGTTTTGATAAAGTACAGGCTAGAGCGGTTATAGAAGATTTCCTTGAATTTGCAAGATATGAACTTCTCAATGAATATGATTTAAAGCTCATCTACGATAATTTGCCGATACTTTGCATTGAGAAAAGTCAGAAAAAGCGCATTTTAGATAATAATCAAATCAGTGAGCGCATCAAAAATAATATTAAAGTGCGTTTGGATCGCCTGCTGGATGGAAAAATAGATTTATTCTTTCAAGGTTTCTTTCGATTAATTGATGGAAGCCCAGACACATTTAACCGATTAATAACGAGCTCTGAATATTTTAATATTGATTTTCAAAGCATTCTTGAGCAAGTGATTGCAAGCTACGTAGATTCGGGTGAATATCAGACCCATAAAAAGCGTCTTGAGCAGATTAAAATTTGCCAGGCTGAATTAGGACTGACTGATTTTAAAATCCAGGAAATTTATTTTACGCAGCGACTTTTTCATCTATTTTATTCAGGAACTTCTTGTATTTATCACCAGACAAAACTGCTTTCTATTTCTTACATGAATGATACTGTTGAGAAAATTGAAAGGGATTTAGGCAAAGCAGCAGAGGACTATGATATTCCCTTTGATGCATTATACGGTGCAGTCATACGCAGGATAGTGTTATTAATACAAAATGATATTGAAAATAATCTGAAGAAAAATTATGTTGAAGCTTATCCGGTGTTTAAATTAATGCTTACCGCAATTAAGCATGCTGGGGAAAAGGAAGTCGCGACAGAAGCCAAAGAAGAAGTGATATCACCTTTCTCACATTGGAAACAAGCATTGACAGAAATCATTACGATTGCTGAAAATGCAGTTGCTGGAAATGTATCGGCTTCAAAACTCACTCAGTTTTTAAATGAGAATTCTAAAAGACCACGCGGTTCGCAATTTTTTGAACCCGAAGCGTCAGATGATGAAGCAGTTAGAAAATTTTGTGTGGGTATCTGTCAATTGACACCTATCTTAAAATTCGAGAAGCATGATAAAAGCCTCCATTCTGTCATTCCCGCGAAGGCGCACTAGCATCCGGTAAATCGGTATGATAATGACACACAAAAACGTGTCAAATCAAAAAAAACCTGTCATCCCGCAAAAAAATTGCCCACTTATTTCGACAAGAATTTGGCGTGTAAGCAATTTTTTGTGCGGGACCCGGTGACGGCTTTAACAAAAAAATTGCTGCTACCAAACACTTCACGATATTTAATTGTTAAAACACAAATT
>CAZEEF010000102.1:0-7517 GCA_964511095.1 uncultured Coxiellaceae bacterium
CCTTATCAGCGGCAGCTTTGTCAGCAGCAGCTTTTTCGTTAGCGGCTTTTTCAGCTGCAGCCTTATCAGCGGCAGCTTTGTCAGCAGCAGCTTTTTCGTTAGCGGCTTTTTCAGCTGCAGCCTTATCAGCGGCAGCTTTGTCAGCAGCAGCTTTTTCGTTAGCGGCTTTTTCAGCAGCGGCCTTATCAGTGGCAGCTTTGTCAGCAGCGGCTTTTTCTTTAGCAGCTTTTTCGGTAGCAGCCTTTTCAGCTGCAGCTTTCTCTGCAGCGGCTTTTTCAGCAGCTCTCTGAGTCGCTGTAATAGTAGTATCAGTCAATGCTACAAAATTTTTTCCAAAAGCCTGTATTGCACCGTCATCAAGATACCAAATCTTCTTTAAATGGGTGTATACAAGGATGGGTACAGCATTATCCGGACTGATAGCGTCAAGCATTATGTTATAAAGCGCATCATTATTTTGGAGGAATTCTTTATTCTTGTCATTCTGAAGAGCTGTTATTAAATAGGGAGATAGAGTATTAAATAAAGCTTCTATATCTTCAAGGCTTTTTGAATATGGTTTGTAAAGCCCCATGATTTGCGAGTTTAACTGTTTCATTATTCTTGTAATGACTGCATTTACTGCCATTTCTGCTTCTTTTTTAGCAGTCGCCGCTTTTCCAGATTGCTTCTGGTCAATATCTGTTTGGTTCCACTGTCTGGCTTGTTGTGCGCGCACTACATTTTGATACTGAGCTAGGTCGTTTTGCAGTTCATTCAAGGCAGTTTTGTCTGCTGATTGCTTCAACGTTGTTGTAGAATATGCTGTAGAATATTTTGATAACTCTGAGCTGAAATTTTCGTTTCCTACGAAGGTGCCATTTGCAAAATTAAGCTTAGTAGCCTGTAAAAGAAAATCACCAGAAAGAAAGTCGGCTAGTGCTTGATCAGTAGGGAATTGATCACTTTTTTCAAGAGGCTTCAAAAAATTCTCATGCTTTATAAAAGTACCGCCAAGCATCGAATTCTTTTTTATAATTATAGCAATTGCGTTTGATATAGATCTTGATTGTGACATAACATTTCCTACCTAATAAATTTATAATTTAATTCTTCGGAACCTTGATTTAATTAACTTCATCCGGTAATTATTAAATGACAATACTTTGTTTCTACTTTAGTCATTATAATCGATTTTCCTTAAAAAATGCTTAATTATTCCCTCAATCCTACCCCAGATGAGAATAATTCTCAATTGTATTGACAAACCCCTGTTTCAAATTAGATACTGGGCGGGTGTCATGATAGCAGGGATTTATATGCAGTTGAATCAATTAAAAATTGGGCAAAAAGCGCGGATTTTGCGGTTGCTGGCGGGGGAATTGGTTTATCGTAGTCGGTTGATTTCTATGGGGTTATTGCCGGGGACGGTGTTTGAAGTCACGCGGATTGCGCCGCTTGGGGATCCCGTCGAAATTACCGTTCGGGGGTTTGCCTTGAGTCTACGGAAAAATGAAGCGGCGATTTTGCAGATTGAACAGGTCGTGGCATGAATACGTTGATACGATCCTGTTGTGATGACAATGCCATTTCTCATGCCAAAAAAACACTGACCATTGGGTTGGTCGGAAATCCTAATTCGGGAAAAACCACCGTTTTTAATGCCTTAACCGGATCCAGACAGAAAGTCGGGAATTGGCCAGGGGTCACCGTTGAGAAAAAAACGGGGGTGTTTCATGTTCAGGATAAAATCGTCGAAGTCGTTGATTTGCCAGGAACGTATTCGTTAACCAGTGTGAATGAATCAGCGTCTCTCGATGAAAAAATTGCCTGTGAATTTATTTTAAATCGACACGCGGATTTGATCGTCAATATTCTCGATGGCAGTAATCTTGAACGCAATCTTTATCTCACCCTGCAATTGATTGAAATGCAAATCCCCCTCATCGTTGTTGTGAATATGATGGATGTGGTGCGCTATCGCGGCATGACGATTTTGCTCGATACATTGGAAAAAACATTAGGGTGCGCGGTCATCCCACTCGAAGCGCATAAAAGCAAAGGCATTCGGGAATTAAAACAAGCTATCATTCACGCTTCATCCACTGTCGCAGATTCTCCCATTCACTATGGAAATATGACGCCAGCCATTCAAAAAATTTCACAGGAATTCAATCTATCAACATGGTTAGCCATTCGTTTGTTAGAAGAGGATGTCTTCGCACAGAGTTTAGTGAACGCAGAAATTATTTCATTCGTCAAAGCACAACAACATACCATTCGCGCAGAACTGAATGAAGATCCTGATATTTTATTGGCGGATGCGCGTTATCGTTCTATTCAAACCCTCCTGACACAATGCCTCATAAAAAATACGGAACCGCGCGTCGCGTGGACAACACGACTCGATAATATTATTTTAAATCGCGTACTCGCCATTCCTCTTTTTTTAGGCGTGATGTATGCCCTATTTTTCTTTTCGATCAATATCGGCGGCGCATTTCAGGATTTTTTTGATATCGGCAGCGATACGATTTTCGTGCAGGGCGGCGCCTATCTTTTCACACAACTCGGATTTCCCGCTTGGCTCACCGCTTTATTGGCAAACGGTGTCGGCAAAGGTATTAATACCACTATTACTTTTATTCCCGTGATTGGCGCGATGTTTTTATTTCTCGCCTTTCTGGAAGATTCCGGCTACATGGCACGCGCTGCATTTGTCGTCGATCGCCTCATGCGCGCACTCGGATTACCCGGCAAATCATTTGTACCCATGATTGTCGGTTTCGGCTGCAACGTGCCTGCTGTCATGGCAACTCGCACGCTGGAAAATAAACGCGATCGCATTTTGACTGTCATGATGAGTCCATTCATGTCCTGCGGCGCGCGGCTTGCCATTTATGCGGTATTTACCGCCGCTTTTTTTCCGAAAGGCGGACAAAATATTGTTTTCATGTTGTATCTGATCGGTATCGTCATGGCGATGCTCACCGGATTTCTGTTACGAAAAACCGTATTAAAAGGCGATCCCGCACCGTTAGTCATGGAATTACCGCCCTATCATCTGCCGCATTTAAAAACGGTTTTATTACATGCCTGGCAGCGACTGAAAGGGTTTGTCTTCCGCGCAGGAAAATTAATTGTGCCGATTTGTATTTTGATCGGCGCATTGAATGCATTGAATCTGGATGGCTCTGTGAATGGCGGCGATGGCAGTGCGAATTCGTTATTATCCGCTGTCGGACGCGCAGTGACTCCTCTTTTTGCACCCATGGGTATTCAACAGGATAATTGGCCAGCGACCGTTGGATTAGTCACGGGCGTGTTAGCGAAAGAAGTGGTGGTGGGAACACTGAATACGATTTATAGCCAGGTCGGTCATTTGGCTTCTGCCTCAACAGAAGCATTTCATTTTTGGGGTGGGCTCTCGGATGCAGTTGCCTCGATTGCCACGAATTTAAGCCAACTCGGTTCATCACTTTCGAATCCTGTGTTGGCGAAAGCACCGGTGCATACACTCACGCAAGATGTTTATGGCGAAATGTATCAACGTTTTGGCGGGCAAGTGAATGCAATTGCGTATTTATTATTTGTCTTGTTGTATTTCCCGTGCGTATCGACAACGGCCGCCATGTTACGGGAAGTGCATCGCGGCTGGGCTATTTTTTCGGTGTGCTGGACAACGGGGACTGCCTACTGTGTGGCAGTGGGCTTTTACCAAACCGCGACATTTCTACAGCATCCCGCTTCATCGTTTTATTGGTTGATCGGCGTGACAGCTGCCATGTTATTTACAGTGCTGGCTGTGAAAAATGTCAAAATGAAATCCGTCTCCCTGGAGGCCGCATGAATTTGCTGGAAATCAAACAGTATTTGCAACAAGTCAAAATCGCGAGTATCACTGCCTTGTCCGCGCATTTTAATTGTGATTCGGAAGTATTACGCCCCATGATGGGACACTGGCTGCGTAAAGGCTGTATTCGTCGATTTATTCAACCGTCTGCGTGTCAGAAAACGTGTGGGAAGTGTGCAACGCCGCCGGTTTTGGAGATTTATGAGTGGGTGGAAAGTGTGAATCATTCAGCGGCTTTTTGACCGCTTTAATCAGCCCATCCGTTGTTTCTATTGTACTTCCGGATCATCTCATCTACGCTATAATCATTTTATGAGTTGAGGCATTCATTACTATGACAGATCAACCCGATTTCAGTACTATCAGTCTCAAAAAACCGATCCCCGCCCAAATTGTTAACGAGGGCGCCACGTATGGTCCTTTGAATCTTCATGATTTTATCCAATCTGACAGCAAAATGACGATTCGCGCTGAATTGGCAAACGGCAATGCCTTGCCAAAAGGATTGATTTGTACCAGTGATGGCATCATCAACGGTATTCCAGCGGCAGGAACGCAAGGCAGTTATAAAGTGATCCTGACGGCAATGAATGAAGAATTGGATGAATTGACGGCGGAATTTGATTTTACCATCAATCCCCGAATGACGATGGATGATGATAAAAATCAGCTTTTTAAAAAGTTGAAATCCGAAGTGTGGGATGCATTAGGGAAAAATCTGCCGTTACCCGATATGGCTGAAATCCTCGATCGGCCGATCACCCTGACAGAAATTTATTACTTATTGCAACGATTTGCGACATTGACCATTTGGGATGTTTATAATCTGGATTATCCCGGCGAAAAAACGGTTTTAACTCTGCCGGGCGCGAGTAAACACTATCATGTTTATGACCGCGGCTGTTGTATAGTCGGTGCCCCCAAAGAATTGTTTTCACATGAAAGAACGCTGGAAGATGCCTTGCAAACGGCTCGGGCGATGGCTCGGGAAGTCTATAAACGCGGTTGGGTCATTGAATTTGCCGGGTTTGACAAAATGGTGCGTACCGCTTGGGTTGAGCTCCGATTGATGGGTGAAGAGAATGGTAAGTTCCTGGAAGTATTACATTATACGCCGACAGAAGGCGATATTAAAATTTTCGCGGCAGAAGCCAAAAGCAGAAATATTGGGCCAACGATATGATTTTTTGATATTTAATCGGCAATTTCGGTTATAATTGTCTAAATATGAGTCTATTTTTTGAGAGTTAAAATTCAAGAGGGGTCTTACCTATGCAGCAGCGAGGGAAAACGTTATCGGATCATGTTGTGAGTTTGGCTGCTCACGCGAAAGCCATTGAGAGCGTTAAAAGCAGCTTAGGTGGTGCGGACGAGATACAATTTGATCGTTCTAACCTGGATCACACCGCTTATGGGAAGGAGTTAGCTGCTTATACAAACGGGTTGTTAGCGATAGATAACAAATATAGAGCCGGGTTGGATGAGATAAAAAATAAGGCCGTGGCTTGTTTGAGCAGTACAACAACGGATGAGGCTCAGGCTAAAAAACAACAAGTGGAATTCGATAACGCTTTCAAATTACTCGAAACGGCGATCCAGGCTGACATCAAAGCATTACCCGAAGAAGCTAAAGCGACTACTGCACAGAATGAGATAAGAAAACAACTCGAAGATCAATTAAAAAAATTAGAAGCCAATAAACAGCACTTCAATGAAGAGCTTTCGAGGCTAGATGCACGATTAAGCGCGCATTTACTGGCACTGAAGGCAGTGCATGAAATGGATCGGGATGGTTATTTGCCAGGCGTCATGAATCGCAATAAATTTGCATTTAGACCGAGATCCTATCAACCGACACCCGCAGAAATAGCCGCCATGGGTAACAGTGCAGTGTTAGTCGATAAAAATATGGCTTATAAGGACATGAAACGATTGCAAGAATCGGGTGATGAGTATTATCTCGATCGATACAATAATTTATATCAATACTCAAAAAATGGATGCAGACCTGTACCACCGATCAAAGATGAAAATTTCGCGCAACTCTACGCGAGCGCGTTAGAATTGATGCGACAAAAAAATCCGGCGAATTGCAGTGTGATTCTCGAGGTACCGGGCATTAAGGGTGGAAAAGAAGATCCCAGATTCGTGAATGAAACTTATATACAAAAGAAACTCATTCCAATCATGTTGGAAGCACATAAGCGCGGCATTCCGATTACGATTGATCCTGAATTGAATAACTATTTTAATGGTTTGAAAGTTAAATATGAACAAGCGCAAGCACCCGGTGCAAATATCGGTCTTATTGACAAGATGGGTTTACCCAGTCAATCAATGATCAGTGCGATTGATAAAATATATTCTCTTGTCACCAGTCCGGAAAATGCGGAAAAATTGAAAGCGAGAGCACAGGCGATCGGTGAGATGGCACCCAGGATGCAAAAAGAAATTAAAGATGAAGTAAGCAAGTTAGAAATAAAAGCGCTGTATAAAGCCGTTGCGATTGAATCGAAAAATCTGCTGGATGCTATTCAGAAAAAAGTTCCACTGGATGCGAAATTGAAAGGTATTCGTGATGCTGTTTTAGGAATAGATTTTGAGGTAAATAAAAATGCATTAGCAGCCAATCCTGTGGATGCAAAAAGAATTAATGCTGAATTGGTCACCGCGATCAACACTAACATGGAAGAAATAAAAAAAGACATGGAGAACGTGACAAAGGCTCAGAATCTATTTACAAAGCAATTAGAAGCTTTACAAGGAAAAATTGCCGAAGAAGATCAATATCGCGATGAAAATAAACTGGATGAGGTCCACCGAAATCCATTCCTGCTCGAACACATTAAGTCATTACAAACACTCGTCACAGAACAGCAAAAAAAATTGGCAGAATTGGATGCCAGAGCGCAAATCATTTTACAAGCTGCCGAAGAGCGCGCGGTGCAAACACCCGGTAATCCAGATGTAGATGGGGTAGTTAAAACGGCCAAGGATAGGCTCCAATCTATTGCAAGTGCCAAAGCTCTGGTTGATAAGCAATCGGGTGAACTATCGCACTATAAAGGCGAGCGTGAGGATGAAATAAGCGCAATAGAAGCAAGGGAATCAAAAGGCTTTAAAAAACACTAGAAACAGACGAGAAAAGCGAAAAATATCTATAAAAATCATCAAGTTAGATAATTTTTCGCTTAAAAAAACAGAAAACTGTTACACAAGTTTATAAAAATACTAATACAATCATCAAGTTAACTAACTTTTCCCAGGGTTGCTATTACTAAAAAATTATATATTAATTTACAGGATTTATTTATAGCATATATGCTATAGTTCACTTATGACATGGAAAATAACTTATTACAGCGATCATCTTCAACAGGAAATACTGAATCTGCCAGCAACATTGCTAGCCAGATATTTTAGGTTAACTGATTTGATGAAACAGTACGGATCCAATCTTGGAGAACCCCATACGGAAGCATTGGGGAGTAGTTTATTCGAATTGAGATTAAAGGGAAAAGAGGGTATCGCGAGAGTTTTTAATTGCACTATGATAGGTAAAAAAATTCATATGCTGCATTGCTTCATTAAGAAGACACAGAAAACGCCAAAAAAGGAACTTGAGCTGGCAAGAAAACGTATGAAGGAGGTGCTTGCAAAATGAGTAAAATGACGCATGAGCGGT
>CAZEEF010000103.1:0-7496 GCA_964511095.1 uncultured Coxiellaceae bacterium
GACCGATTTTCTTTTCGTGCCCCACAACCACAACCTCCAGCAGAGACCAACCATCATCCAAAAGAACCTACGCTTGCTGCGAGTTTCAGAAATACAACGAAAGGGGCGTGAAAAAAAACGTAAGCGTTTGCCCAATGTATATTGGCAAACGCTTACTGATTAACAGCATTTATTCTAACTTTATTTTATTTTTAACAAGCTCTTCAATTACCCCCGGATCCGCCAGCGTTGAAACATCGCCTAATGCATCGCCTTCACCATTCGCTATTTTTCGCAATATTCGCCGCATAATTTTTCCAGAACGCGTTTTAGGTAACGCATTGGTCCATTGAATATATTTAGGCGCTGCAATTGCTCCGATGGATTTTCTTACTTGTTGAACAAGTGATTTTTTTAATTCGTCGCTGGGTTTGATACCGGATTTTAAAGTGACAAAGGCATAAATACTTTCACCTTTCACGTCATCGGGCACCGCCACAACACCGACTTCTGAAACAGACGGCGATTCGATAAAAGCACTTTCCACTTCACCTGTGCCAATACGATGACCGGATATTTTAATCACATCATCATTGCGTCCTGTTATCCAATAATAGCCCTCTGCATCCCGTTTCGCATTATCACCCGTCAAATAACAACCCGGCACCTCTTTGAAATACGTATTCACGAAACGCTCGCGATCACCATAGACGGTTTGCATCATACCAGGCCAGGGTTGTTTGATAACGAGTCTTCCCATTTTTCCATTTTCGACAGATTGACCCTGATCATCAACAATATCAGGCACAATGCCAAAAAAGGGTTTGGCTGCCGAACCCGGTTTTAATTGCATTGCACCCGGCAATGGACTGATTAAAATACCGCCCGTTTCCGTTTGCCACCAAGTATCAACAACCGGACAATGCGCATTTCCAACAACCGTGTAATACCATTCCCACACATCCGGATTAATCGGTTCACCGACCGTTCCCAATAATTTTAAACTGTCACGACGCGTACGAGTCACCCACTCATCACCTTCACGCCGTAATGCACGAATGGCAGTCGGTGCCGTATAAAAAATAGTAACCTTGTATTTATCGATCACTTCCCAAAAACGACTCGGCGTTGGATAGTTGGGCACCCCTTCAAAAACCAGACTGGTTGCGCCATTACACAAAGGACCATAAATCAGATAAGAATGCCCTGTCACCCAGCCAATATCGGCGGTGCACCAATACACATCATTATCGTGATAATCAAAAACATATTTAAACGTCATGGCGACATACACGAGATAACCGCCCGTGGTATGTAAAATCCCTTTCGGTTTTCCGGTAGAACCTGACGTATATAAAATAAATAAAGGATCTTCCGCATCCATCATTTCACACGGACAACTTTTTGAGGCAGATTTCATGGCTTCGTGATACCAGATATCACGATTTTCCTGCCAGCCAATCGCATTGTCCGTGTGTTTAACGACAATAACATGTCGAACGCGCGGACATTTTTTTAATGCTTCATCGACATTATTTTTGAGCGGAATTATTTTATTGCCACGGAGACCTTCATTGGCTGTAATAACGATTTGACAGTCCGAATCAAGAATGCGAGTGCTTAACGAATCCGGTGAAAAACCGGCAAATACGACAGAATGCACCGCTCCGATTCGCGCACAGGCCAAGATGGCAATGATTGCTTCAGGAATCATTGGCATATAAATACAAACCCGGTCACTTTTTTTAATTTTATTTTTTTTCAGAACATTGGCAAATTGACAAACGTGTTCGTGCAGTTCCGCGAAAGTGATTTTTTTTGTTTTTTCGCCATCATCGCTTTCCCAAAGGATGGCTGTCTGTTTTGCTTTTTTTTCCAGATGCCGATCCAGTGCATTATAGCAGGCATTTAATTTTCCGTTACGAAACCAGCGCACATTTTGCTGATTAAAATCGCCCGTTAACACTTCATCCCAGCGTTTGAACCAGGTGACAAATTTTTCGGCCTGTTCACTCCAGAAATGTTTGGGATCGCGTAAAGAACGTGCATACAATTCGTTATACTGTTCTTCATTGATAAACGCGGCTGGACAAGACAAAACATCAGACATAATTCATCATCCTTTACAAAGATTTTTTAAAATTGATTCGTATAAACGCTTTGGATTATGATGAGTGCATGAAACCCATTCACTCTAAAAATAATGCTTCCTTTTTTGTTGGATTAATCATTATTGCGATACTCATTGCAATCGTTATTTTTCAAAAAGAAATGACTCAACGTGCCGAACGAACCCTACTTTCTGGAAAACCATTACCTCTATTTAGTTTACCTTCCTTATTTGATTCTGCAACACGCGTCACAAATCAATCGTTAGCCGGCCATGTTTTTTTATTAAATTTCTGGGCTTCCTGGTGTCTTGCGTGTCAAACCGAACATGCAACACTGCTGATGATTGCAAATACGTATGCTGTTCCCATCTACGGAATAGCATATAAAGATACCATCCAAAATGCAAAGGCCTGGCTGCAAATGGCTGGAAATCCGTATGCGATGATTGCGATTGATGCGAGAGGTTCTTTAGATGATGCCTTCGCGCTATCGGGTATACCCGAAACGTTTGTTGTAGATAAAAAAGGCATGATTCGTTATCGATATCTGGGTGCATTAACCCAGGCCGATTGGGAAAGAATTTTGCGGCCGGTGGTGGAGCGGTATGAGAAGCTGTAGCGAAATGCTCTCATCTGTGATACATATGGCGACAATCAATGAGTCAGAGGATTGGATATGTCAGTTGAAGAAATGATAAAAAAACAGATTAAAGAAAATCGAGTCGTTCTTTACATGAAAGGCACAGCGCAATTTCCACAATGTGGTTTTTCATCCCGTGCAGTCAGTATTTTGAAAGCGTGTGGTGTTGAAAAGTTTATAACAGTCAATGTCCTGGAAGAACCTGACATTCGTCAGGGCATTAAAGCTTTTTCAAATTGGCCGACGATTCCGCAATTGTATATTAACGGCGAATTTATCGGCGGCAGCGATATCATGGGTGAAATGTATGAAAGCGGCGAATTGCAGACATTACTCGAGAAGTGATATCCAAAAAATTTTTATTAATCAACAAGTTACGTGATTTTTGCCTCAAAAAACGCAAAAACTGTTACACAGATATAGTAAATTGTTAGTATAATCATGAAGTTAGCTCACTTTTCCCAAGGCGGTAGTATCGACAGTACACACACAAAAATAACAACAACCCACCCCGCCTGATCTTTTAGATTATAAATCCTCCGTTTTGATCAAAATAAAATCATCCGCTTCAAATTGATTATTCAAATACTTTCGAACCGCTTCATGTTCAATGGCAGACTGATTTTCCAAAAAAATTTTAACCGGATTTTTATGTTTACTTTTGTAATGATCTTCCAGTGCTTCAGAAGAAATAGCACAACGTATCGATTTTCCTTCCGCCTGTCCCCAAAAAATAACAATTTCACGACTCCCATCATATTGAACATTTTGCGCATTAGGAAAAATTAAACTGCGCTGATCCAACAGGCCTAACATTTTTAATATATTTAAAATAGAGGATAATTGAATATCTTTGGAACCATTCTCAAATCGTGAGATCGTTGGCGTGCTCACATTAGCAAGCATGGCTAATTTTTCCTGAGTCAGATTTTGCTTTTTACGCCTTTGCTTTGCCTCTTCGACAATAGCTGGCCAATTAAGCTGAAACTGCCTTTCCATCGTTTCTCCATGATATCAATTAATTTTTTGCGAAGTGCCGAAGAACAATTTATTTCTGAATTTAAAATAGCCTGTTTAGCAGAAGTTAAATTTTCTTCAAGCTCCTGGATACTATTCAAAATAATTTTATCATTCAAACCAAATCCTCGTCCTAAATCTATAATATGTTTAGGCTTAAGCGCCCCAATCTCCAGATTAGCTGAACCGCCTATACTTAAAGCAATTGTTTGAAATTGATTGTAACGACTCGCTGACACCAAATCATAAGAAGGCGTCAATCGAAGACCATCTCGGGTATGAAACATGGCAAAATTTTTAAAATGCGCATCCGTATTTCCCAATAATAAAGAAGCTAAAATTCGCCGATAAAGACGATTTGTTTCTGCAGGTAAACAATTCGGTGTCGTATTGATAAAATTTCCCAACATTTCATAAGAACCTTTATATTTATCATCTCCCGAATAATGCGCTAAAAGTTGGTTGAATTCTTCAAAATGAACCCGGGTAATTTTGGAATGAGAAATGATTCGATCGAAACGTTTTATAATCAAGGCTGGCTCAGGAATAGACTGTATGGTTGCGATTTCCATTTCAACAATGGAATCTTCCGGTAATAATGCTTTAATCGCTTGAGTCGTCAAATATTCAACTTCTATGATATCAGTCAAATTACCTGTCGAAAATTTTGCAATATGAGTACTTAATTCATCGGCTTTTATGATAGGTCGATATTGATTGCCTTCTTTCACAACCAGCAATTTACGTTGTATACCTGAAAGCGAAGCTCGACTTTGTGAAGCCAATTGGGTTAACTCATCCATATGATCCAGTTGAAAATGGGTGCGCGGCTCAGGATCAATAATCGATACAGCACCTGCCAAGTCATAACCAAATCCAAGCAAAAGTTCAAAACGATTCGTATTATTCGCTTTTAATGCTCTAATTTGCGCATTTTCCAGCCAGCCTTCTGCGGCCAAATTATCAAAAAACGGATGCAATCCTCGCTCTGAACTAAAAGTTTCTTCACGCAAGGGTAACGAAAATGCAATCGGTTGAGAAGAATCCAGATAGGATGGGTCATACGTAAACAAATAACGACCGCTCGGTTCTTGTTGCAACATACCGGCATAAGTATCTTGATAATAGACTTTACCCCAAAGTGCGTCAGCCATAAAATAGAGTTTATTTTTTGTTGATTTAAAATAATATTATAAACTATATTTTATAATTTATCAATAAAATATTAATTTTATTAATTATAATTAATAAAAGTTAATTAAATTAATATAATATAAATTATAATTTATAAAAATATAACAAATGAGCCGGGTGTTCCAGAAACTATTTCCCAGTCACTTTCTTCCACCACGGCAAGCGGGGCAAATAAAGCAGCAAATAAATTAAAATGGACGTGAGAAAACTGACGAGATACAAACCAAACGCAACAGCTAAACCGACAGCGGCAGTGGCCCACAATGTCGCAGCCGTTGTCAGGCCGCTCACATAATCCCCTTGACGGAAAATAACCCCGCCGCCTAAAAATCCAATCCCGGTGACAATTTGTGCGGCAACGCGTGAAGGATCAGCGCCGACGATACTGATGGATAACACGCCAAACACACAGGCGCCCAGCGAAATGGCACCATAGGTTCGAATACCGGCCGAAATACCATGACGTTCACGTTCCCAGCCGATCAATGCACCTAATAAAAATGCAATAACAATACGCGTAAAGACTTCGAAATCCGGTTGTAATTCCATGATGGTCATGCGTTATCCTTAAATGAATACCAGCTAACTCTTTTTCATCATAACCCTTAATTTTCCAAAATCAATCTTCTCATTCTGAGACAAACGTCTTGCATCACATGAATATTATGAATACAAGCCAGATTATTGTAAGCCAACGATTGTTGTTTAAATAAAAAATGCAAATAAGATCGAGTGAAATTCAGGCAGGTATAGCAGTGACAATCTTCCATAATGGGACCATTATCTTTTGCATACATGCTTTTTTTAATGAGAATTTTTCCCTGTTCTGATTCGGTTGAGAAACGTAACCACTGATTTTCCTCAACGATTTTGCCGCAATACAACGAACCATGACGCGCGTTACGCGTGGGCGCGACGCAATCAAAAATATCAATCCCTTTGGAAGTGACATCGATTAAATCTTGAGGATTTAAACCCACACCCATCGTGTAACGGGATTTATGATCAGGCAATAGCGGTCTGACCCAATCAATCACTTCAGCCGTTTTTTGCATATCAAAACCGATCACTTCACCGCCAATCGCAATACCATCCAAATCCGCTTCTACAATAAATTGTGTGCTCTCCAGACGTAAATCTTTAAAACTACCGCCTTGAATAATGCCAAACAGCGCTTGTCGATTTCCATAAGCAGAATTTGGATTTTTTTGTTGTTCAGCGATCGATTCATGCAGCCAGCGATGCGTGCGTTCCATCGCCTGCAACGCACTGTCACGGCCGCCATTTTCAGGCGTACATTCGTCGAAGGCCATAATAATATCGGCACCAATGATTTTCTGCGTTTGAATGGAGGATTGCGGTGTCAGATGAATAATTTGTCCTGACACAGGATGCTTGAAATGCGCACCTTTCGCATCTATTTTGCAAATTTTACCGTTTTTGGAAAGACTGAATACCTGAAAACCGCCGCTGTCAGTTAACATGGGTTTGTGCCAGTTCATGAAGGGATGCATGCCGCCTGCGTTTTGGATAATATCCGTGCCGGGTGCGCATAGCATATGGTAAGTATTACCGCCTAAAATAATCTGACTGCCTGCATCGACCAAATCTTCCGGCGATAGGCAGTTGACAAAAGCACGCGTTCCAACCGGCATAAAGGCCGGCGTCATGAATTCACCGTGCGGTGTTGTGACGCGTGTCACACGAGCGGGTAGACGAGCATGTTGCTTAATGAGTTCTGTTTTAAATATATTTTGCATAGTCATCGATATCGTTAGAAAATGGGGCATTATCCTATAAATCAGGTAAAGAGTTCAAATATGTTTCAAAAACGGCATTATACGCTACTTGATAAAATATGCCTTGGACTGGATCAGGCTGTACGAGCCGTTTCAGCGAATGCAAAGACGTCAGATCGAGTCTATCCGGGAAAAAGTGAACGGGAGCAGGATATCACGCCCGAGGAGCGCAAAGAGGCGGCAGCATTGATGCGAATTAATCATGCGGGTGAAGTCTGTGCGCAAGCGCTCTATCACGGCCAGGGGCTCGTATCTCGTCGTCAGGAGGTCAAACAAAAAATGCAGCAGGCTGCGATCGAGGAAGGCGATCATTTGGCCTGGTGTCAACGACGGCTGACGGAGCTTGGCAGCCACGTCAGTTATCTTAATCCATTGTGGTATGCCGGTGCATTTGTCATTGGACTGACAGCAGGCTTGATCGGTGATCAATGGAGTTTGGGTTTTGTTGCAGAAACAGAAACACAAGTCGTCAAACATTTGGATAACCATTTACAGCAATTGCCTGAAAAGGATGAACGAAGCTATAAAATATTATCGCAAATGCGTGAGGATGAAGCACATCATCGAGATGATGCCATGCATTACGGTGCAGCCACACTGCCTGCTTCGGTAAAAAAAATAATGGAGCTGGCCTCTAAAATAATGGTGAAAACGGCGTATTGGATTTAATTTAAAATAACGGACTATGGTTGGTTTTCTATCCCACCTTATAAATCATCACCAACCCAGACGTCTGAACCAACCAGATAATCCAAA
>CAZEEF010000104.1:0-7397 GCA_964511095.1 uncultured Coxiellaceae bacterium
CCTGCGCGGGAATGACAGAATGGAGGCTGTGAACACTTCCAAAGAATTAATAACTCACTTCAGTCGTTTTTGAATAGCCTGTAATTGCCGTTGCAATGCGCCCCGATTTTTTTCAACCACCCGATACGCATTTTCACCCGTTTTTTGCCGATATTCTGCATTCTCAAAAAACGCTAAGACAGCGCGTGCCAATTCCTCTGCGTTCGTAACTTTTATCATTCCATTAGCCGCTAACAGCAAATCGGTAATTTCTGCAAAATTAAACAAATACGATCCTGTGATGACAGGTTTATGCAATGCGGCAGGTTCGATGACATTGTGACCGCCGACAGGCACGAAACTACCGGCAACACAGGCCACATCGCAGACTGAATACATCAGCATCATCTCACCCATCGTATCACCCAGATACACCGCCGTGTTTTCATCGCAAGCGATTTTTTGACTGCGACGGACAACCGTCAATTTTTTTTCAGCCACTAATGCGGCGATTGAATCAAAGCGTTCAGGATGACGCGGTACTAAAATCAAAAGCGCTTGTGGAAATGCCTGACGCACAAGATGATGCGCGGCTAACATCATCTCATCTTCCGTGGGATGTGTGCTGGCCGCGATCCAAATCAAACGATCATTGCCCAATGTGTTGCGTAACTCGATACTTTTTTCGGGCAAATCGTTCGGTAATTCCAAATCAAATTTTAAACTGCCCGTGACTTTTACACGTTCTTTTGGCATACCCAATGCAATAAAACGATCTGCATCCGCTTCGGCTTGCGCAGATAATACAGTGATCGCGGAAAATAGCTCTCGCGTGAGCGATGCAATTTTTCGATAACCTTTTGCTGACTTTTCAGATAATCGCGCATTCGTGACCACAATGGGAATTTGTCTTTTTTGACAGGCATGAAATAAATTCGGCCATAATTCAGTTTCCATAACAATCAGTATGCGCGGTTTGATTTTTTTAAAAAATCGTGACAAGGCATCCGGCAAATCGTAGGGAATATAGGTGTTATAAACACTGTCTCCAAACACCGCTTTCACACGCGCTGAACCGGTCGGCGTCATATTGGTAATCAGTATTTTTTCTCCGGGATATTTTTCTTTTAATGCTTTAATCAACGGGGTGGCCGCAATGGTTTCACCCAGTGAAACCGTATGAATCCAGATGCATTGATTTAATTCTTTCGAATAAAACCCCAGCCGTTCAGCCCAACGTTTTCGATAGAGCGGCGCATGGCGCGAGCGCCATAATAATCGTAAAAAAATAAATGGCAGGGCGAGGTAAAACAAAAAAGTATATAAGTAGCGCAAATGATTTTTCCTTCTTGACCGAGGTAGACATACTAACGCGAATTTCGATGGAAACAAGTCCTGTTTATTGGTTATTATAAGTTCACAATTCTTATTCATAAATAGGAACAAAACATGCAAGAATACTTGATTGCCCCCTCTCTGCTTTCTGCCGATTTTGCGCGTCTCGGGGAAGAAGCGGCCAATGTGCTTGACGCGGGCGGCGATATGCTGCATCTGGATGTGATGGACAATCATTACGTGCCCAATCTCACGGTTGGCCCGCTGGTTTGCGAAGCATTACGTCAATACGGTATTAAAGCGCCGATCGATGTTCATTTAATGACACATCCCGTGGACCGATTGATTATCGATTTTGCCAAGGCAGGTGCATCTTATATTACCTTTCATCCGGAATGCTCAGAACACGTTGACAGAAGCCTTGATCTCATTCGCAAACACGGCTGTCAGGCAGGTTTAGCATTGAATCCCGCCACGAGTTTGCACTGCCTGGAATATGTCATGGATAAAATCGATTTGATTTTAGTGATGTCGGTCAATCCGGGATTTGGCGGACAACAATTTATACCCAGTACACTCGAAAAATTAAAAAAAACACGCGCCTTAATTACTGACAGCGGTAAACCGATACGTCTTGCCATCGATGGCGGCATTAAAACTGACAATATTTTTACAGTCGCCAATGCAGGAGCCGATACTTTCATTGCGGGTTCTGCTATTTTTACGCAACCGGATTATGCAAAAGTCATTAAACACATGCGGCAAGAACTCGAAAAGGTAAAATAAACATGCAAAAACCCAAACCGACCGCCGGCATGCATCATGTCGCCCTCTTTATCAAAAATTTCGATGCCTGTGCCCACTTTTATACGCATTTATTAGGCATGTCAGTCGATTGGCAGCCTGATTCGGATAATCTGTACCTCTCTTCTTCTGGTAATGATAATCTCGCCTTGCATCGGGCACCCGCTGACTTTATGCCTGAAAAATATCAACATTTAGACCATATTGGCTTTTTTCTTTATGACCGCGAAGACGTGGATGCCTGGTTTGAATATCTTAAAAATCAACAAGTTACTATAAAAGCGACCCCTAAAGATCACCGCGATGGCACCCGCAGCTTCTATTGTGCGGATCCAGATGGCAATGTGGTTCAATTCATTTATTATCCCAAGCTTAAAAAACCCTAGTATGATCATTTTTTAATCATTAATACCGTCATTAAGTCATTTTTTGAACTGCGAAAGACCTGCTAACCGCGGTATAATAAAGGGGTAGTCTTAATCATGGATCATACTTTGGAGGTGTTCGTTATGCCAAATTTCAACGATAAGAAAAATCCAAACCAGATGCCTGGAAAAGATACCGATGCATCGTTAAATAAAAATAAACAACAACCTTTGCCAGGCGGTGCTCGACAAGACACGGGTCGAACGTCGGGTAGTGATATTTCACAAAAAGGCAAGATAGGTGGTACCACACAAAGCACTGGTACAACCCATCAACAAGGTGGTAAACAAGTTAATCCTTGGGATAAAGACCAACGTAAATAATGAAAATAAGCAAATAACTTTTAGCAACAAGTTCTGTATAAACTAGCGTTCCTCGCTTACCCGGCTACCGCCACGTGTAAATAACGTATTCTTTGATAGCCGGGTTTTTTTTGAATTATTTTTTATCATCCTCTTTCGTATCATCGTCTTTTATCCAGCTATGCGGCATTCCCGGCGGTCTCGGGGTCGCATTGAACGGTGTCGGCTGGAAGCTTGAACGCTGTCCCTGCCCGCCTGAAGCACCACCGGAACTCTCTGTGGAAGAAGTACTGGGCAGTTCGGCTTCGGTAAACTCTTCAATCACATCCATGCCTTCCAACAATTGATACATGGCTTTCACTTTGAGGCGGGCATCTTCTGCCAGGTTTGCGGCAATAAATAATTTAGCATCATTCATCGTATCAAATTCAGCCACTAACGTACTCGCACCGCGTGCATATTGTTTTTTAACTTTGTATAACATATTCAATAACCTCTCACGATAATTCACCACGCAAATTCATTGTCATACGTGACTTTATTTCATCCAGTGATAATGAATGACTCAATAAATAAAATAATTTGGCAATAATGGCTTCCACTGTCATATCACCCCCTGAAATGACACCGGCTTTTTGCAATAAATGACTGGAAGCGTAATCGGTCATTCTAACTTTTGCATGTGAGCATTGACTACAATTAATGACTAAAATATTTTTTTCAGTCAGTTGTTTTATGACATGAATGAACTGTTTATCTTCCGGTGCAGTGCCAGCACCGTAGGTTTCAAGCACAAGCGCCTGCACCGGTGTTTGCAGAAAATGCTGCAAAATTTCGAGCGAAATACCCGGAAATATTTTCAAAGTATGAATCGCTGCGGGATTGAGTGGTTGAACAACTAATTTATTTTCTGGCATGCTGCGCAACAATTCACGGCGAATACGAATATCCGTGCCGACTTTACCCAGCGCAGGAAAGTTAGGTGAAGAAAAAGCAGCAAAGCTTGCGGCATCTGTTTTTTTCACGCGATTACCGCGAAATAATTTATTATGAAAATACACACACACTTCCGGAATGGGCTGATGGCCTGCGAGCAATAACGCATTGATTAAATTTTCCCGTGCATCATTGCGGGTTTCAAATAAAGGCAATTGCGAACCGGTCAAAATAACAGGCTTGCTTAGATTTTCGAGTATGAATGACAGCGCAGAAGCCGTATAGGCCATCGTATCCGTACCATGCAAAATCACAAATCCGTCGAATAAATCATTATTTTTTTCGATAAATAACGCGATTTTATACCATTCCGCCGGTGTCATATTGGCTGAATCGATCGGATGATCCCATTCATGAATAGTGTAATCAGGCATATCCGGATTTTGTAATTCCGGAATTTTTGACATGGCATTTTTTAAAAACCCGGGTTTGGGTGCATAACCCTCGCCTGTTTTTTGCATGCTAATCGTGCCGCCTGTCGAAAGAATGCAAATGGACTTACGTTGTTTATTCATATTTTATGCCTGAGTCAGTTGCCAATATCAAACTATCTGCTGAACGTCTTGCAAAAATACCATTTGCCACAACACCGGCTATATTATTTATTTTTTCTTCCATCGCAAGTGGATCCCGAATTTTCAAGTGATAGACATCCAGAATGACATTCCCATTATCCGTCACAAATCCCTGACGATATTGAGGATCGCCGCCAAGCTTGACGAGTTGGCGTGCAACATAACTGCGCGCCATGGGAATCACTTCAATAGCCAGCGGAAATGCGCCGAGCAATTCAACTTTCTTGGAAGCATCCGCGATACAGATAAACTTTTTTGCGACGGTCGCAACAATTTTCTCGCGCGTTAACGCACCGCCACCGCCTTTTATCATTTGTTTTGCCGAATTAATTTCGTCGGTTCCATCTACATAAATGGGCAATTCATCTACGCTATTTAAATCCCAAACAGGAATGGATAATTGCTTTAAACGTTTTTCTGTTTCGATCGAACTCGCAACCGCTGCTTCAATTTTTCCTTTCACTGCTTTTAATTCATCAATAAAATAATGCACTGTCGTACCGCTGCCAACGCCTAATACGGTACCATATTCAATATAATCAAGGGCCGCTTTGGCAGCCGCTTTTTTTAATGCTTCCTTATCCATCATTATTTTTTCCAGTGTTTGTTTTGATTCACACCCAGTGTATATAACGTTATCCAGCTATAAATACCCGTTCGATGACCATCACTAAAAATCAGTTTCACAGCATAATTTCCAACCGGCTCAATCGCAAGAATATTGACATGTTCATACTGCCTATCAGGGTGATGCGATTCAGCGGACGGAGAAAAGGCGCGCAAGTATTCCGTTGGTAAAACAAAACGCTCGCCAGTCGAAAATTCGACCTCGAGCGTTCGCGATTTTTTATGCAATGTCAATTGTCGTGGGACTGGTACATTGTCGTCGGTCATAGAATATAACGGCTCAAATCTTCATCTTTCACCAAATGTTGTAAATGTTTGTCGACATACGCCGCATTAATTTCAATCATCTGGCCACCGCGATCCGTGGCTTCAAACGAAATTTCTTCCAGCAATCGCTCCATCACCGTATGTAAACGCCGCGCACCAATATTTTCAGTCCGTTCATTCACCACCCATGCGACTTCCGCAATTCGTCTAACGCCTTCTGGAACAAATGTCACATTGACACCTTCTGTGCCTAACAATGCAATATATTGTTCCGTCAGGGATGCCGTGGGTTCTGTCAAAATGCGAACAAAATCATCTGTGCTTAATGCTTTTAATTCGACTCGAATGGGTAAACGGCCTTGTAGTTCGGGAATTAAATCGGACGGTTTAGCGTAATGAAATGCGCCGGATGCAATAAATAAAATATGATCGGTACGCACCATACCGTATTTTGTCGAAACGGTTGAACCTTCAATGAGAGGCAATAAATCACGCTGCACACCTTCGCGTGAAACATCCGCACCGGTTGTTTCCGAACGTTTCGCAATTTTATCGACTTCATCTAAAAAGACGATGCCATTTTGTTCTACACTTTCCAGCGCACGTGCTTTTAATTCTTCATCATTAATGAGTTTTGATCCTTCCTCTTCACGTAAAATTTTACGTGCATCGACTACTTTCGCTTTACGCATTTTTTTGCGATCTGTCGATAAATTTTGAAACATGCTTTGCAATTGATTTGTCATTTCTTCCATGCCGGGCGGCGCCATAATTTCAACGCCAATCGCGGAGGCCGACACTTCAATTTCAATTTCTTTATCATCCAATTCTCCTTCACGCAATTTTTTACGAAATAATTGACGTGTGGCTGAATCCGTTGGTTCGGGTTCATGAGGTTCACCGGCAAAGCTTGCGCGTGCGGGCGGTAATAAAGCATCTAAAATCCGTTCTTCCGCTGCTTCTTCGGCGAGTGAACGCACTTTCGCCATTTCTTTTTCGCGCATCATTTTGATGGCCATATCGGCCAAATCACGGATGATGGATTCCACATCGCGGCCAACATAACCCACTTCCGTAAATTTGGTGGCTTCCACTTTGATGAACGGCGCATCCGCTAATTTCGCCAGACGGCGGGCAATTTCCGTTTTACCGACGCCAGTCGGTCCAATCATCAAAATATTTTTTGGCATAATTTCATCACGCAATTCGATGGGTAATTGCATGCGGCGCCAGCGATTACGCAATGCAATAGCGACAGCACGTTTTGCACCGGATTGTCCTATGATGTGTTTATCCAATTCCGTAACAATTTCTTTTGGGGTCATATGTGACATAATTATTTACTCTTCAAATCTGTTTCTAATGTTTCGATGGTGAAATTGGCATTGGTATAAATACAAACGGAGGCTGCAATGCCCAATGCTTTTTCCACAATTGACTTCGCATCCATTTCTGTGTTTTCCAATAATGCCTGCGCGGCCGATTTGGCATAAGCCCCGCCAGAACCAATCGCAATCAAACTGTTTTCCGGGTCAATCACATCGCCATTTCCGGTAATCATTAATGAACTTTTTGCATCAGCGACCGCCAATAAAGCTTCCAGTTTTCGTAAAATCCGATCCGTCCGCCAATCTTTTGCCAATTCGACGGCCGCGCGCACCAGATTTCCCTGATGCGTTTCGAGTTTCGCTTCAAATTTTTCAAACAGAGTAAAAGCATCCGCTGTGCCGCCGGCAAAACCGGCAATCACTTTATTGTTATACAAACGACGCACTTTCCGCGCGTTGGATTTCATGACGGTATGCCCGTGAGTGACCTGACCATCGCCACCAATCACCACCATGCCATGTCGACGCACTGATAAAATCGTTGTCCCGCGAAATTGTTCCAAGGTATCTCTCCTGTTTATAAACAATCATCAATTATACCGGATATGGGGATGAAATGATCATTTGCAAGTATATCGTTGCTTCAAACGTACACCTCTGTCATGCCAGCGGGCGTTTTTTAGGGCGAGGTGTAGGGGGGGTTTGCTGGGGGGTTAAGACGAAAAATAAGCGAGAGGGATGGAGATAGTATATATTGT
>CAZEEF010000105.1:0-7357 GCA_964511095.1 uncultured Coxiellaceae bacterium
TGTTTCATTTTTTCTAAGGACTTTTTAAGATCCGTCAATTTTGCCCGTTCTTTTTCAACCACGTCACTCGGTGCACGATCAATAAAATTCGAATTTTGTAATTTGGATTCAGCACGTTCTGCTTCTTTTGCCAATTTCGCAATTTCGCGCGAAAGGCGTCTGGATTCTTCCGCTTTATCGATTAAACCCGCCATCGGAATTAAAATTTCCAATTCACCGACCATCGCAGTGGCTGACTCGGGAATGGTATCGTGTGTTGTTAACCAGCTGACTTTTTCTAATTTAGCCAACGTCATAATTAATCGTTGATGTTCAATAAAACGTTTTTTATCTTCTGCTGTTCCTTTGTTTAATAAAACAGATAACTGTTTCGCAGGTGAAATATTCATTTCACTGCGAAGCGTTCGAATGGATATCACAATGTTTTTTAACCATTCCAATTCAGCTTCTTTTAAATTATTTTTTAATGCGCTATCAAATACAGGATAAGGTTGAAGCATAATGGATTTTGCTGAAATATTCGCAAGCGGTGCGATACGTTGCCAAATTTCTTCGGTAATAAACGGCATGATAGGATGCAATAAACGCAACACATTTTCCAACACAGTGACCAGCGTCCAGCGCGTGCCACACAATTGGGCTTCCGTGCTCTCACTCGAGAGTAAAATAGGTTTCGATAATTCAAGATACCAGTCACAAAATTCATTCCAGGTAAATTCATAAATCGTTTGTGCCAATAAATCAAAACGATAATCTGCCAATGCATCGTGTGCTGATTGAATGGTGGTTTGCAAGCGCGACAAAATCCAGATATCAGGCAGTGAAAGTTCACCCAAACGGATTTCTTTATTTTCTGTATTCATCATGACATAACGCGCCGCATTCCATAATTTATTACAGAAATTACGGTAACCTTCCAGACGACCGAGATCGAAACGAATTTCGCGCCCATAGGAGGCGAGCGCACAAAATGTAAAACGTAATGCATCCGTGCCATAGGCTGCAATGCCTTCCGGAAATTCAGCACGCGTGTGTTTTTCAATTTTTTGCGCCATGGCAGGCTGCATTAAACCATAGGTACGTTTTTGCAATAATTTTTCCAGTGAAATACCATCGATTAAATCCAATGGATCCAGCACATTGCCTTTCGATTTCGACATTTTTTGACCGTGCGCATCACGAATCAATCCCGTAATAAACACTTCTTTGAACGGCACTTCGCCAACAAATTTCAAACCCATCATGATCATGCGGGCAACCCAGAAAAAGATGATATCGAAACCCGTGACTAACACACTCGTCGGATAAAAAAGTTTTAATTCAGTTGTCTGTTCAGGCCAGCCCAATGTTGAAAATGGCCATAATGCCGCGGAAAACCAAGTGTCGAGCACATCGGTTTCCTGAGTCAATGTGACAGTGGGGCTTAATGTGTAACGCTTTCGAACAGCATTTTCATCTTGACCGACATAAATAGTGCCCTCATTGTCATACCAGACGGGAATACGATGTCCCCACCATAATTGTCGGCTAATGCACCAGTCTTCGATATTCTCTAACCATTGAAAATACGTTTTAGACCAGTTTTCCGGAATGAAACGAATTTTATTTTCTTGTACGGCACGAATGGCCGGTGCGGCAAGTGGTTTCATTTTCATGAACCATTGTTGCGTGAGATACGGTTCGATAATGACATCCGATTTTTCACCGCGCGGAATTTTCAAAGTGTGTTTTTCAATTTTTTCCAATAATCCTAAAAATTCCAGATCTTTGATAATTTGTTCACGCGCCACAAAACGATCCAAGCCGCGATACGCTTTCGGTGCATTATCATTGAGATGTGCATCGGGCGTGAAAATATTGATGGGAGTTAATTGATGACGTTGACCGACGGCATAATCATTAAAATCATGCGCCGGTGTGATTTTGACACAGCCGCTGCCGAATGTTTTATCGACGTAATCATCTGCAATAATCGGAATGGTTCTTGTTGTCAGTGGAAGTTGTAACTGTTTTCCGATGAGATGTGCGTAACGTTCATCTTCCGGATGCACGGCAACGGCTACGTCACCCAAGAGCGTTTCAGGACGCGTTGTTGCAACGGTCATATGTCCAGAGTTATCTGTTAATGGATAACGAATATGCCATAACTTGCCTTCTTCTTCGTGATTAGTCACTTCCAGATCTGAAATCGCAGTTAATAATTTCGGGTCCCAATTGACTAACCGTGTGCCGCGATAAATTAAACCTTCTTCGTATAACTTGATAAACACTTCTCGCACCGCATGAGAAAGAGCGGGATCCAGTGTAAATCGTTCACGTGACCAATCCATGGAAGTCCCCAAACGACGGCATTGACGGGTAATCGTTCCGCCGGATTCTTCTTTCCATTCCCATACTTTTTTGACAAATTCATCACGCCCCAGGTCATGTCGTGTTTTGCCCTCGATCATGAGTTTGCGTTCGACGACCATTTGCGTTGCAATACCGGCATGATCCGTGCCCGGTTGCCACAACGTATTGTCGCCCTGCATGCGATGATAACGAATTAAAATATCCATCAGTGTATGTTGAAAACCATGTCCCATGTGTAAGCTACCCGTCACATTGGGTGGCGGCAGCATGATGCAATAAGGATTTCCCTGAAGGGTTGGGCTAAAATAATGGTTATTTTCCCAGAGGGTATACCAGTGTTGTTCAATAGCTTGCGGATTATATGTTTTGTCCATGGTCTTCTTTAGATTTCAGTCGGTTGTAATTTATGGGTATTTATTTCGAAATTGTTTGAGCGATATAAACGATAACGCTCCCGTCCAGTTTCCTGCGCGGCAGGATCATTGACAATTAATTCCAGAACGCGTGAAAATTGCGTATAAAATGCAGGAATGGCTGAATGGAGATTGATTAAAATATCGCGCTGTTTTTCAGGAATCACATCGAATCCGATTTGAATCGGTGGTGCGGGTTCCGGGCCATCACCGTAAAGATGGTGCGGTAAAAAACTGTCGTCACGGTATGTCCACAACATTTCATCCAGTTGATGTGCCATGGCACGGTTTTCTGTATGTATGTAGATGAAATGTTTTTGCTTGTAAGCTTTTTCTATCAAACGACAGGCAAACTGCAAACGGGCGTTGGCAGAAGATTCTGACAGAATGTAGAAATCAATTTTTGGCATACTGTATTCCGTTATTACTTGGTCATTTCATTTTAATAATCAGGGCATCCATCAACCGAAGCGTCATCCCGCGCGGTTTTTGGCGCGGGACCCAGCGTCTTTTATAATGCTCCATAAAAGGCACTGGGTCCCGCGCCAAAAACATGCGCGGGATGACGGGGTGAATTATGTTAATTTTTTTCTGACTTTTTCAACAAAAATTGCACCAACATCGGCACCGGCCGTCCAGTCGCATAACGATCCCCGCCCATCATCATCGCGGCCGTGCCTGCGACATCCAAATGCGCCCAATGAAACTTTTTCGCAAAGCGGGATAGAAAACACGCTGCTGTAATCGTTCCACCTGCTCGACCGCCCACATTTTGCATATCGGCAAACGGGCTTTTCAACTGTTCCTGGTAATCTTCCCATAATGGCATTTGCCATGCACGATCATGGCTTTCAATACCGGCTGCCAATAACGCATCCGCCAAGGGTTGATGATTGGATAACAAACCCGTCGCATGGTGCCCCAGTGCAATCACTACTGCGCCGGTTAAGGTGGCAATATCAATCACCACGTCGGGTTTATACCGTTCAGCATAAGTCAAGGCATCACATAACACCAAACGACCTTCCGCATCCGTATTCATAATTTCGATGGTTTGGCCCGAGAGACTCGTCACAATATCTTCCGGCTTTGTCGCATGGCCGCTCGGCATATTTTCAGCCACCGCCAATATACCCACTAGATGTAAAGGCAATTTTAATTCTGCCACGGTTTTTAATGTTCCCAAGACAGTCGCCGCGCCGCACATATCATATTTCATCCCGACCATACTGTCGGCTGGTTTTAATGAGAGTCCGCCCGTATCAAAAGTAATCCCTTTGCCGACTAACGCAATAGGCGCCTGTTTTTTGGACGTGCCTTTATATTCCAGGCAAACCAGCTTCGCATCCTGATCGCTTCCTTTGGCAACCGCCAGAAAAGCGCCCATGCCCAGTTTTTTCATATCACTTTCTTCAAGGACTTTAACCTGGATTGATTTATATTGCTTTGCCAAGTGTTTGGCCTGTTCGGCGAGATAAGCAGGCGTTGCAATATTACTCGGTTGATTGCCTAAATTTTTAGTGAATGCCATACCGGCTGCAATCGCCAAACCCTGTTTCAGGGCCATTTCAGCCGATTTGACTGCCGATTTTTCAGCAATCAGAATCGTCAGTTGTTGTAATGAAACCTTGGATTTCTGGCTTTTATAGTCATTAAACTGATATAAAGCATCCGAACTCACTTCAACCGTCTGCTTCACTTTCCAGGGAAGATCATATTTTTCAATTTGTAATTCAGTCAGGCAAAACAGGGCATTTTTGATTTTTGCCTGGTTTAAGGCTTGGGTGCTGCAGCGGATAATTTTACGATAATGACCGGCATTCAAGTCATTTTTTTTGCCGCAACCGACCAGTAGAACGCGTTTGGCGTGAATAGAGGGTACATGATGTAATAAAAGGGTTTGCCCGGGCTTCCCTTCCATTTCGCCGGATTCAAGCAGTTTGCTGATATAATGATGACTGATTTTATCTAATTTTTTAGCAGAAGGCGTTAACTCATTGTTTTCATGGATACCAATAACAATACAATCGCTTGCCACCCGATCGAGATCAGCTGTCTCTATTTTACATTTCATGTTAGTCCCCGATTCAGTATAATAACGTATTCGATGAAATCCGATTTTATAAGAATGTAGCGGTGTGTGAAAGCATTAATGATTATTTCTCGTTATCTTATCAAGGAAGTTTTTACGACACTTTTAGCGGTGACTTTTGTATTGCTGCTGATTTTTATCAGTCAGACACTGGTTCGCTATTTAAGTTATGCCGCATCCGGCAAAATAGCGGCTAATATCCTGTTCCAGATCATCGGATTTGAAATTCCCAACTTGTTGGCTTTACTCCTTCCCTTAGGTTTATTTCTCGGTGTCATATTGGTTTATGGCCGTCTTTATGCAGACAATGAATTGCGTGTGATGCATGCCTGCGGACTCAGTCTCAGGCAATTGATCAAGATCACCGCTACACTGGCGGTTGCAGTAACGGTGATTGTCGGTGTTTTAATGTGGTGGGTGAATCCGACGATTGCAGCCGATAAACAAAAAGTATTAACCAGCGGTTCAGCCGATAATTTATTAGATACATTAATGCCCGGACGTTTTCAGGTGAGCAGTGATGGCAAACGCGTTGCGTATGTCGAAAAAATTTCGCGTAACCGTAAAGAAGCCGATAATATTTTTATTGCAGAACAGGAAAAAAATGCGGTGGACATGACGGGCACGCCCTGGATTGTGCTTTCCGCGAAAAATGGTTATCAGGCCATCGATCCTGCAACGAAAGAACCGTTTGTGATTGCAACAGAAGGGTATCGCTATGCCGGTGCGCCCGGTCAAAATGATTATCGCATTATTCAATTTCAAAAATACGCCATCAGAACGCCTGATATGGCACTGAATACGCAACGGCTGATTCAACAGGCAATTCCCAGCAAAGTATTATTTCAAAATTATCACAACGTTGAAAACGCATCCGAATTGCAATGGCGTTTAGCCATTCCGCTCTCTGTTTTCTTGCTGGCGATGCTCGCCATTCCACTCTCTCAGGTGAAACCGCGTCAAGGGCGTTATGCCGTTTTGTTGACGGCTATTTTGATTTATGTTGTTTACATGAATTTATTATTTGCCGGACGCAATTTGATCGAACAGAAAATGATATCGTTATGGATCGGTTTGTGGTGGGTACATGCCATCGCATTTTTTTTATTGTTGGGATTGCTTTGGCGGACACGACGACCATGATTTCAATTCTGCATCGTTACATTGCAAAAACCGTTATTTTGGCAACACTGCTTGTGATGGTGGTCGTGTTGGGACTGGCTTTTTTTATCAATTTGCTGGGAGAGCTGCGTGATATTGGTGTGGGGGATTATGGTTTGATGCAAGCCGCCATGCATGCATTACTGGAGTTGCCTTATAACATTTACGCGTTTTTTCCCATGTTAGTCTTGTTAGGCGGGGTGTTGGGTTTAAGTTTACTGGCTTCTCATCAAGAATTAATTGTCATGCGTGTTTCTGGTTTCTCCATTCGTCAAGTGATCACATCCGTTTTTGCTGCAGCGATTATTTTAATTATCCTTGGCATGTTGATTGGTGAAGTCATTGCGCCGCGAACGCATTATTTGGCGGATGTGCATAAATCGACGGATCAAAGCGGCGGGCAAGCGGTGATTACGGCGGCGGGTTTGTGGGTGCATGAGGGTAATAGTTTTGTGCATATTGATCGTGTCATGGCACATAAACACCTGGAAGGCGTGACGCGTTATGAATTTGATAACCAGCACCGTTTGCTGGCTTCTTATTTTGCGAAAACAATGGATTATCGAAATGGGCAATGGAAATTGTATAATCTGGCTAAAACGACATTCAGCGACAATCATACTCATAGTGAATTGTTACCCGAAGCGACCTGGAATTTGACACTCAATCCAAATGTATTAAGTATTGGTTTGTTGGAACCGGAAGAAATGCCGCTGACTCAATTATCCAGTTTTACCAAACATCTTCAAAAAAATGGTGTGCAGTCAACCGAGTTTCAATTTTCATTTTGGAAGCGTGTGTTGCAGCCATTGACGATTTTAATCATGTTATTACTGGCTGTCCCGTTTGTCTTCACGGCACCCCGTTCTATTAATCTTGGATGGCAAATGGTATTGGGTGTCGTCGTTGGATTTATGTTTTATATGCTGGATTCATTATTAGGCCAGTTAAGCATTGTTTACCAACTCCCGCCATTTTTTGCTGCGTTATTGCCGATATTGCTTTTTATGGGTATTGGTTATTATCTTTTGCGACGGATTAAAAATTGATTTGTTTTTAGGAATTCACACTGGGAAAAGTGAGTTAACTATATGATTTTATTAAAGTTTTTATACTTTTGTGTAACAGTTTTTGCAATTTTAGCAGCGAAAGTAATCTAACTTTATGATTAATAAGAGGATTTTTCATTATTCAGGCAGTTGAAAAACTTTATGTCATGCCAGCATGTTTTCAGCTGGCATCCAGTCCTCATCAAAGTCACTCTGGATGCCAGCTAAAAGCATCCTGGCATGACAGAATTGTTAACCATTCAATTTCTTTTTCAATATCTCATTTAATT
>CAZEEF010000106.1:0-5323 GCA_964511095.1 uncultured Coxiellaceae bacterium
CTGTATAATCATATAGTTAACTCACTTTTCCCAGTGCGCGGCATCGGAGCTGTACGACATCGTAGCATGGGAGGCTCGGCATCCTGATTCTCTGATAATTTGACCGGATAATCAAACAATCGATGGCCACAACCCGCCGAATTTTTTTCTTCCGCTAACTTGTTCATGGAATGCTCTTCCTGCACTTGTCCAAAGGCTGAAAAAAGACTTTTCAAAATAACGGGTACAGCAGCCAACATGAGCACCATGCAATAGATATTCGTTGATTCACCGGTCAAGGCAAACGTCGCAAATGCCTGTAATGCGGCGAATGCCAATGTGGCCATTTGTAATTTCAGCGGAAAATCCGATGCACCCAAATGTTTATTATCCATTGGGCGATCTGCACTTTCTATAATTTCCCGGGAAGCCATCGCGAAATAAATGACATCGAACAACATATTGGCAGGATGGAAATACGCCATGTCTATCACTGACCAACCCATCGATTTCAATAATTCAAAACTCATCTTGAAACCGCCTTTTATTTTTAATACGGTGACCGATTTTTCGATGGAATTTGCGGTTTCAGCAAATCTTTCATAATAGGCGCTTTGTGATTGATGCATATCAAATAATTCATAAAAAGATTTATCTGACTGAAACATTTTTTGTAACTGTCTGTCATTCAAATCGGCATATTGTTCAACACCAGGCGCATAAGTGCCTTTCGATGTTTTGTGCGCGTAAACAACATGCGCTTCGGCCATTGCACGCGTATCGTTTGTGCCATCCCCATTAAACGCAACAAAAAATCCATTTTCTTTTAAGAATGAAACTAACATGCCTTTTCCTTCCGTGCTCATTTCAGAAAAAATAATCACGGGACGCTCTTTTGGTTGACGCGCCAATATCCGTTTGTATAATGCTAAATTTTCAGCATTGATCCCTACAAAAATGAGCGTCATCTGACGATTAAATGAGGCGACATCTAACAGAGAAAGCGTGTCTTTCTTCACCACTCGCGCTTTGCCTGCATTGGCAGGACATAAAATATCATTGATATTGATACACGCGTTAGGTGTATCACCTGTTAAAATCACAGGCTCTATTTCTTTTTCAAGCAAACGATCAATCAATTTTTCAGCGTCTTTTTTAACGGGATTATTAATCTGACAGGTATAATCATGATGAAATAAAAACAGAATATCCGAATTCAAGAAAAATGCCTGGATGAATTTTTCATCGTTTTGTTCAAACCCATTTTTTAATTGTAAAAACAATTCAGGTGCGATTGACCTGTGTGCAATACACCAATCGCGCGATAAAACACCCGTTCTAACACCCATCTTGGCATAATCAACGAATAAAGGGGTCGATTGAAATGCTTCATTCGGCACACCGCAAAAAGCCAGATAGTAAGTACCTTCTCTATCCACCAGCGTAAATCGTCCGCCCGCAGGACGATGTAAACCCAAATGCCATGTCTCAGCTTCAACAGACGCATCCCGTGTTTTGATTTTTTTGATGAAATGATTGCTGCCGCGTGTTTCGATGGTTAAAAAATCAGGGTCCTCCAATTCTTTTGCAAAATGTTCTTTCATTGAAAATTCTTCGGGTTCAAATTCTTTTTCCTGATGCGTAAAAATCCAGGCAAACAATTCAGCCTGTGTGATCGTCGAATTATTTTGCCCTGTAGTCCAGATGCCAACAACGTTCATGTCGGATGTGGTCAAAGTGCCTGTTTTATCCGTTCCAAAAGCAACGCCTGCAGGAAATTCTTTTTCATAATAGCCAGAAACCGCATTACAAAAATCCACATTGCGTAAAATACTTTTCACATCCATCGGCTCTTGATCGAGATGCGCATTGATTTTTTTCATCAAACGATTCATGACCACTTTGGTTAACAGCACTTCTGAAAAAGGAATCATCATCTGAAAAACATGAAACATTAATCGCAATGCATTTTCTGGCAACAAGGTGACGTCACTTCGTGACAGCATACCACCCAGTAAAATGGACAGTAACACGGCAGAAACAACTGTTTTCGTTTTATGTTGCGTAATAATATCGGAAATCACCGGTTTTTTTTGATAGCCCTGACTCGTTGTATGTTCTTTTTCAGGCATGATTCGGACAAAAAAATGCTGGCCCCCATACACATTCAATTGACTTCCCACTAAAACACCTGTCTGTTTGCCATCACGAACCGCATGCAAATCAACTGCTTGATGATCACTGAATGAATCACCTGTTTTTCCGATGATCCATTTATTTTCGCCTGTCAATGCAATTAAATTCGTACTGATTTTTTTAGACACAGCCGATGGAAAAATGTGAAGTTTGTCTGAATTATCTTCCAGTGAAATCACCTCGCCTGAAATAGGCATCGATGAAAGATCCATTTCAGCATCACATAACACAAAATCACCGTATCGCAATTGGTAGCGCGGCACTGTGAAAAAAACAGGACCGTTTTGCGTCATGCGTAATACACGATGTCTGGCGGTATTATGTTGATAATCGTGTTCGATATTCATTTGCTGCTTTTGAATTTCACTGGTGATCAATGGACATCGATCGATGACAAACGAAGGCACATCACGAAATTTTTTAATATGAATATCATGCAATATGGCATGTGCAATGGAAGTTAATTGAAAAATATGTGACACTGTCATTTCTGAAATTAAATAATAATGCGCCAAAAAAAATGTATTGGCGATGGCGGTTAACCCACTTGAAATAAATGCCGTATCGGATCGCTGTGCGCCTTTGGCATAGTCTTTTTTGACTAACCCATTCTGAATTTTCTGCGCTGAATAAGCCATCGCACCCGGCACACCCAACCCACTGACACCTAATCCGGCAATTAATGCGTAATTATCCGATAAGGTATCTTTTACTAAAAATTCCGTGGCTTGATATGTGGAATAATATAAATAAGCCACCGCCATGATTTCACTCGCGACTGCCGCAGAATAGGCAGGATTTTGTTTGATTTTTTTATCGGTGACGCAATGAAGTGCAGAATAACTCAAGATGGCAAATGCGAGCATAAATTTATAAATGAAATCGTAATCTTCCGTTTCATGATAATACTGACTCAATCTCGTTGTCGTATAATTTCCCATTAAAATAAGGGCACCGGATGAGGCGACAGGCAACATCGCCCGTTTCAAATCATTCATGTCGACATGATCAAATGCAAATGCTGACCAAATGCCGTTATACAATTCATTTAATGTTTTTGAAAAATAGGAATAAATAAAACGTGTTTTTGATTTAAAAAAATGAGTTCTATCGATGGGTTTATTTTTAACGTCTGCAAAAGAAATAATCGGTTTGTGATGCGACCCGCGAGTTCGTCCATTCATGCTGACTCCTGATTGTCATCCCTAACCTTTTTTAATTTACGCAGGTAAACTTAACGTAATCTTAAATTTAATCTGATCCTGGGTCTCCACCTCCACTTTTACGCGGTGATGGTGTACGTGATCGTGCAGCAGCTTCGCCCAGTTCTGAAGAAGAAGATGGCGAGGGGGAGGATGGTTGGCTAAATAAACCGGCCTGTGTTAATGGATGAGTTTTTCGTGAATCCATTGCATGATTGATGAGATCTGGTATCAATAAAGATTTTTTAAATTCAGTATATCTTTCCTGGCGAGGCTTGTCCGTGCTTTGGGCTATTTCTTGCATACACATTCTTTCAATGGCCGCAACTCCGGCAAACGCGAGAGAAAAAATTAAACAACGTTTCATTTTCTCCTGTTCTAATGAACTTAATCCATCATATTGCTGACTAAACTGTGGATAGTGTTTCTCGAGAAACACCATTAATTCAGGGCGTAATTTTCCCTCTGTTGTGAGAATTGTTTCACGCGCTTTTTCAACAAGATCACTGATAAGAAATTTTTGTAACCATTTGGATTCTGGATCATTTATTTCCGAAATACTATTTAATAAAATGAGGCCGCTTTCAAAATCAAATACAGTTGATAATATGTTATCTGGTATACTATCAAATATTCTCTCGATCAGACCTGTTTTCAAAACAATTTTGTTCGTTATTTCATTTTTTTCAAGTCCACTCGCCAATGATTTTTCAAATTGCAGTTTCGCTTTTTTATTTTTTTCCTCCGAAAGATGCGCTGAGAAAGGTGCAAAAACAGTATCGGGTGAAGCCGTATGTATAACAACTTCTTTAACTTCCGATTTTACCTCCCGATTTTGTAAAACTTTTAAAGCGTCTTTTTCCCTCTTGAATGCTTTAACTTTTGTATTTAATTCTTTTATTAAGTCACTCTGTTCCTTTCTTTTTTGTAAAATGCCTAACTGACTTGTTCCAAGCGTACCCTCTCGGTTTTTTCTTCTTTCTTTTGCCGTCAGCCTCGGATCACCTTCTTTTTTTCTCGTAAAAGGATGTTTGCCGCCAATTTGTATTGCACGACGACCTTCTTTTATTCGATCATGTAGCTTAGTGATAGGATCTTTATGAGCATAATCATGCTTTTCTTTTTCTTCCGCCTCGATTTTTTCTGTTAATTTATTAATGTCTATTTGCAGTGCCACAATTTTCTGCCGGTAACTTTCAAACTTCTGCAGCTTCTGACTTTGTTCTTCTTCTATTTTTTTTGTTTGAGCATCCCGAGTAGATGAAGCGATTTTTTCTATCTCTTTATCGGAAAGCCCGCAAAACCCTTGCAAGAGTATTAAATTTTCATTGAAGCTTTCACTACGCTGTAAAATTTTTTTTGCCTGAGAAAAAACTTCATCATATCCAGATTTTTTATCTTTTGGAGCTTCATTTGCGTTTTCAATCGCTTGCAAAATATCTCTCAATTGTTTCACTCTTTCTTCGATAGCAATTTTCCCATCTGCATTCAGAACATCTTCTTCCCGTAACTGACTTCTGGTGTCTTGTATCCCCGCTTTTATTTTGCTAACGTTTGCCTCAAGTTCATTAGGGGTAGCTGACCCTTGAAATAAAGTACGAATTTCATTTAAATCACGACGGACAACAGCGTTATTCGCTTCGTTCGCAAAAAATTGATCCAGTTTGGATTGTGCGTTTGTAACATGCCCCAAAGCGATGCGTAATTCTGATATGTGTTTTTCCTCCACCAGTCGTTTTTGTTCTTGCTCCTCTGCCATTCGTTTTTTTTCTAATTCTTCCATGCGATTTTTTTCTGCTGCGGCACTTTGAATAATTTCCGCAGCTTGTTTATGAGCTTCTTCCGTCGCCTGATTTATACTAGTCAGTTGCTCATTCAGTTGATTTTGTAACTGAATTAACTGCCCTATATTGGTATCAAGTTCTTCGGAAAAAATGGCTATATCT
>CAZEEF010000106.1:5423-7280 GCA_964511095.1 uncultured Coxiellaceae bacterium
GCTTCCATTTTGGTTTTGAGTTGTGTGGATAATGCGTTTTGTTGTGCGACAGTCATGTCAGGCTCGTATGCTTTACGAAGCTGCTGCAAATTTTGTTCAACATTGATCGACTCAGCCAGATCACTCATTGCCTGAATCTCTCTTAAAAGGGCTTCTCTCTGAGATATTTTTGACCTTAAAACTTTAATACTGTCGAATGACCTTTGCGTGAGCATTTAAAAACTCCTCGTTCATCACTGGACAACGATCTTTTATTGGTCAATAGTAGGATTATAGCATAAATACTATATATGCGAAGGCGATCTAGGTAGACTGATTTGTTAATTTTTTATATTTTTCAAGTAGTTGCTGTTCTGTTTCTTTATGATCGGGATTCAGGGGAATACAATCGACCGGACAAACTGTCACGCATTGGGGTTCCGTAAAATGACCGACACATTCGGTGCATAAATCGGGATTAATTTCATAAATGCATTCACCCTGATAAATCGCATTGTTTGGACAGACTGGTTCGCAGACATCGCAATTAATACATTCATCAGTGATCATCAAGGCCATATAGACTACCCTTTGAATTTTTGCGTTAATGCTTTCGTCACAAGGTCAGGTACAAATTTGCTGACATCCCCATTCATCTGTGCAATTTCACGAACAAAACTGGAAGAAATATACATCAAATTTTCGGCAGGCATTAAAAATAAACTTTCAACAGCAGGATCCAGCTGACGATTCATGCCAGCCAACTGAAATTCATAATCAAAATCGGATACAGCACGCAAACCGCGTAAAATAATATTCGCTTGGTGCGCTTTCATGAAATCCAATAACAACGATTCAAAACCATACACTTCCACATTGGGATGATGCGCCAATACGGCTTGTGCCAATTGAACTCGTTCATCAATGTGAAAACAGGGCCGTTTGTTAGTACTGATCGCAATCGCCACAATCACTTTATCAAATAAATGGGCAGCGCGATCGACTAAATCCATATGACCATACGTAATGGGATCAAACGTGCCAGGATAAACCACAATATTTTTCATGTCAGCCTCAGTCGAAAAATTCGCGTTATTATAATATAGTATGGCTAGTTTTATCCAATAGGCAAAATGGCATGAATAATGAACAAATCCGATATCTGCACGCGATGGGCATTCAACCCTGGCAATTGAAAAATAAGCCAGTCAATACAACGGAATGGGATGTGCTGCACCAAGCGGTTATTCAGTGCACGGCGTGTGGCTTGGATAAAACCCGAACACAGACGGTATTTGGTACCGGATGCCGTAACGCCAAACTGATGGTGATTGGCGAAGCGCCGGGATCACAGGAAGATCAACAGGGCGAACCGTTTGTCGGCCGCGCGGGTCAACTATTGAATGCCATGCTGGAATCCATCGGCTTTGATCGCAGCTCGGTTTATATTGCCAATATTTTAAAATGCAGACCGCCTGAGAACAGAGATCCCCAACCAAACGAAGTCAATTTATGCACGCCTTTCCTGATCAAACAAATCGCCTTGATTCAGCCCATTTTATTATTAGCCGTCGGCCGCATTGCCGCGCATTTTTTATTAAATACAAAAACGGCATTAGGGCAATTACGCGGGAAAGTCCATTCGTATGGCCCTTTGCATACACCGCTTATCATCACTTATCATCCAGCCTATTTATTGCGGAGTCCGAAAGAGAAAAGCAAAGCGTTTCACGATTTACAACAAGTACAACGTTTATTAACTGGATAAAAACGCGGGTGAGCACCCTTGTTGAAAATTTACAAACATATTTAGAGAGCAAACAATGAAAATACTATTAACAGGTGGCGCGGGTGATCTCGGCAAAGTACTCACGCTTG
>CAZEEF010000107.1:0-7230 GCA_964511095.1 uncultured Coxiellaceae bacterium
CTGGGAAAAATCACTTAACTATATGATTATACTAATAAATTTTTCAATCTGTGTTACAGTTTTCAGCATTTTTCAGGCAAAAAATCACGTAACTTTATGATTAATAAGGTAATTTTTGCTTTTTCCGCTTCGGAATCTGATACCGGGTCTCATCCATAATCTGACCGTACATTTCCGCATTTTCACTTAACCAGGTATTAATCGCGGCTAAATCTTCTTCACTTAATGTACCGGCGGCCTGTTTCAAGGCTAACAAATTATTGACATACGCATAACGATCCGCCGCGTATTGTTGTTCGGCTTCAAAAACATTTTGTTGTTGATTTAATACATTGACCAAAATTTCCGTTCCCACTTGATAACCGGCTTGCATGCCTTGTAATGAACTGATATTCGATTGAATCGATTGTTTGTCTGCTGCAATTTTACTGATGCCCGCGACGACGTTTAAATAACTTTGACGGGTTTGTGTGAGTGTGCTGCGTAATTGAAATTCCAATTGTTGCAAGGCGGTTTCATAATTATATTTCGCCTGATCGGTTTCAGCGACCACTAATCCGCCAGCAACGAGCGGAATGGAAAAATTCAAACTGGCTGTTGAGGTATGCGTCTGACTCGCGCCATTGGTTTGGAAAAAAGTATTACCGGATGCAGCGAAATAGTTATCCTGATAACCTGCCTGCACATTCACGCTGGGAAGATGACCGGCAAATTGTTGTTTGATAATATTTCGATAAGATTCTGCCTGATATTGTGATGCCTTGACCGCCCAATTTTGTTTACCCGCCGTTGTCACCCATTCATCGATATTGGCAGGTTGCGGCGTAATGAGTGGAAAATCATCCCGAAGCCGCGCGAGGGTGGGATAAAATACACCGGTAATCGCACGTAAATTTTCTTTGTCAGTCGCAAGTGTCGCATCGGCTGCAATGTAGTTTGCGACAGAAGTTTCATAAGAGGCACGTGCCGTGTAAACATCTGTAATTGTTTTTAAGCCGACACGATATTGCTGCGTGATTTGATCCAATTGTTTTGCATAAGCGGTGCGCGTGGATTTAATGTAAACGAGATTATCCTGATCTTTTAGAATATTGAAATACGCTTGTGCCACGCGAATCATTAAATTTTGTGTAGCAGCGCTCAACGTGGCATCGGCTCCGTGTGCCAAGTCATTTGCACTCGCCAATCCCGCCAGTTTGCCAAAATCAAAAACAGTTTGCGTTAAATTTAAATTAACGTCATAGCCGCGTTGTGTACCCGAAAGATGTCCTGAAGCGGAACCGGACGAAGCGTATTTCGTGTAGTTTGGGATGGCGACGTTAGCGGAAATCGTCGGCAGCAATCCGGCTATATTAATGGGAACGCCTTCGCGCGTGGACAGTCGCACCGAAATGGCTTGTTGAAATGTCGGATCACTGACGAGTGCCTGGCGGAAGACTTGTAATAAATCAGCCGATGCCAACGCATTCGTATGCATACAGAGTAGCACGGCGGAAACGACAAATAGTTTAACTATTTTTTTTAACATAATCATTTTTCCTCGTTTTGCTTTTTTATGGCGCTAATGCGATGGCCAGTTTAATCGCTTCAACCAGACTGGATTCATCGGCTTTTTGGGTTCCAGCCACATCCAGCGCGACACCATGATCCACGGATGTTCGAATATAAGGAAGTCCCAGTGTGACATTCACGGCATGACCAAAACTCATATATTTGACAACAGGGAGAGCCTGATCATGATACATCGCGAGCACTGCGTCGCATGTTTGCAATGATTGATCTGTAAAAACAGTATCGGCTGGCACGGGCCCCGTGATATTCCTATTCTGATTTCGTAATTCGTTCAGGACGGGTGAAATAATATCGATTTCTTCGCGGCCAAGATGACCTTGTTCGCCAGCATGGGGGTTTAAACCGCACACTGTCATTCTGGGATGCGTTAACCCGAATTTTTGTGATAATTCAGAGTATAAAAGTTGTAAAGTCGCTCTTAATTTTTCTTGCGTGATTGCTGCCGGTACTTTCGACAAAGGAAGATGTGTCGTCATGAGCGCGACTTTTGTTTGTGGGGTGACAAACAACATCAAGGATAAATTTTTTCCCGATTGGCGAGCGAAAAATTCTGTATGACCTGTGAAAGGAATGCCTGCCTCATTGATGACACCTTTGTGTACGGGACCTGTGACGATGGCTTGACCTATCTTTTGCTGACATAAATCAGAAGCCATCGTAAGACTTTGAATGACATAGTCTGAATTTTCCGGATTTAAATGACCGGCTTTCACTGTCTGGTTTAAGGGGAGAGAAATAATTTTTAAAAAGCCGGGTTGTTGTGCTTCGCTGGGCGCCTCTCGATCGAATGGCATCAGTGTTAACGGCAAATTTAATTGTTTGGCACGTTCGAGTAATAATGCGGGATCGGCGATGACAATTAATTCGGCGTTCCATGTTAACTGGGCGCTTTTAATCACGATATCAGGGCCAATCCCAGCCGGCTCGCCGGGGGTGAGAATCATTCTGGCTATTTTTTTCATGATCAAAAGATCCTTCGCTTTTCAGCGATTGACTAGGGCTACACCATCGAATCCGGATGCAAATTGATGACCGCCTGACTATGCAATTTCGCAACCCATTTTTTTAAGGCTTCAGCAAATTTACGTTGATAAACCATTTCCTGCGCTTCTTTTTCGGTAGGCAGAGGTGTTGCATTGGCTGCCGGATTTTTGAACTGCCGCGCATCCACCAAATGCAGAATATGAAAACCATTCCCTGTTTGAACCGGTTCCATCACACTGCCTTTTTCAGCATTCGCTACCTGATTCATAAAGGCAGAAGGAATTTCATCTAGTTTACGCCAGCCCAAATCATTATTTTCCATCGTTTTATCATTCGGTTTGATTAAACTGTTATAGCTCGCCCCCTGTTTTGCCTGGGTAAATAAAGCTTGTGCCGCCGTTTTGGCATTGGCAATTGCTTCAGCATTCGCGCCATCTGGCAGAAGGATAACCAAATCTTCCACATGATATTCTTTCATGGCAGGCGTTGTTTCTTGGACGGTGGCTTTTTGCCATTCTTTCGATTGCATGAAATTTTTGACTTCTTCACGGTTCATCATCACTCGGGAAGCCACTTGTTGTTGCTGAATTTGTTGTAACAAGAGTTCTTCACGAATTTCTTTTCGATACTCTGAACGCGTTAAATTTTGCGTTTCTACTTTGCTATACAACACATCCGCCGTCACGCCATTTTCTTTCGCAATATTATCGATGGTTTGATCGATTTGTTTATCCGTAATTTTGATACCGGCCTGCTCAGCAGCTTGTAGTTGTAATTTGCGATCGATGACCTGCTCTAACATTTTTTTTTGTAAAACAGTTTCAGGCGGCAACGGTATGTTTGAATTCCTCATTTGTGCCTTCACCGTGTTAGTCGCCGCAGTCACTTCACTTTGGGCGATCGGTGTATCATTGACAATGGCCGCGATTTTATCCAGGGATTGTTCATTTTTTTTTGCAAAAACGGCGGAATTCAGTATGAGCAGGCAAAGAGCAATCAGTGTGAATCGAAATGGCTTAATCATTTAATAATCCTGTCCAAAATTAGTTTGATAACCCGAAATACTACTGCCGAGCAATTGACTGGGGTCTTGATTACCATAATTGCCCAATCCTTTTAATGCAAACTGAATAAAAAATTGGGTGTTGTATTGATAAGTGTTACTCGGACTTAAGTTTGCAAAGGCTCGGCCGGTAACAAAGCGTACAGCCCAACAGCAGCTGTCATATTGTAAACCATATAACAGATTCTGGAAATGGTGGTGATTCCAATTTTGCGTCCAGCGGCCGACCGTACTCCAATCTCGTGACAGAGGCCATGCAAAAGAAAAGTCGGTCTGGGAAAGGTTACTCGCGCTGCTGCCAGGAATATCGTTCGCTTGGATATCACCGTTAAAGACATAGCCGTATCCCAAATTGACAATTTTGCGCGGTTCAGGCGAGTAATGTAATGCAATGCTTTGATTATTAAACTGATTTGTTTGCACATCCCAGATGCTGCTCGCTGTTAAACCCCAATTGGGATTCAAGTTGTAATTCAATATGCCAGAGAGCGGCGATTTATTGAAAGTATTTATTGCATTGTCCGCCGGATTTTCGACACAGGGTACGGTTGAATTAATCGAATTCAATGGACTGCATAAAGTGACTTTACGGTCTCTGAAATAAAAGATTTGACCAATGCCGGCGCGCAATTTTTCATAGCCTGATTGTTCATCAATAAAACGGGTCGTCACCCCATAACTGATCTGATTCGCATCCCCGATACGATCCAACCCGCTAAACCGGTTATACATAAATAATTCATCGTAAGTGAGCGTATTTGTAATGGTATCAAAGACAGGAATCTTATCCTGATTTTTGTAAGGCACATACGTATAATAAATTTGCGGCTCGAGTGTTTGGCGATAAGGGTTACTCAAGAATCGCATTTGACGATCAAAAAATAATCCTGAATGAATATCAAAAATGGGTAATGAACGAGTTGGTCCTGTTGAAGCACCGGTTGTCACATGTCCCAATTCGTATTTCGTCAGCGAAAATTGTAAACGCGGCGTAAAGTAAAAATAAGGACGATTGAAGGGCAGGGAAATACCTGGCTGGAGATACAAACGATTTCCAACGGGTGGAATGATACTGCTGCCCGGCGTTCCTGAAATATCAAAATGCGTGAGATCGCTCATGACGAAATAATCCAGATTACCGGGTTCATTCGGATAATCCCCATCAATCGCAATTTGCGGTAATCGGGTATATTGATTTTGAATAACGTTTTGATCCACGGGATGCAGTGTTTGATAACCTTGCGCTCGAGTCATTACGCTCCAGTGCGGGCTTTGATAAGTGACCTGGCCTTGTTGTAATAATTGATTATTGGTGACAACATCAAAGTTGTTACTAAAATCACTTAAATAATAATCATCACTGACATAACTGTAATCAATATTGGCCGACCAGTTTTCATTAAAACGGCTATTATTTTGCCAATAAAGGGATTTTCGCGTATCACTGTCATTTTCCAGGCGTTTCAAATCGGCCAGGACGAAAGGATTTGTCGAGGATTGGTATTTGGTCTGATACGATTCTTGCTGGTTGGCGAAGGCTCTATCATTGGGTAAGGCCGCGACAATCACATGACCGTTACTGGTGGGTGTCAGGTAACGAAATAATTCTTCGAGCTGCAAACCGCGTGTGGACAAATAAGCCGGTGTAATGGTCGAATCATAATTCGGCGCCGTATTCCAATAAAAAGGTGTACGAAGCGTGACCCCTGTTTTACTGGATGTTCCCATGGTCGGTGTCAAAAAGCCCGTTTGGCGACGTGAATCAATCGGAAAATTCAGATAAGGCGTATAAAAAATCGGAACATTTTTGACATATAAACGGGCATTTCTTGCAATGCCGCGTCCGGTATCTTTATTTAAATCAATTCGACTGGCTTTCACTTGCCATGTATTTGAATCAGGCGGGCAGGTGCTATAGCTCGCTTTCTCGAAGTCATAATGGTTAGGTGCCGTTTGTTCAAACTGATCCGCTTTTCCCCATGCGCTTAAGTGCGTCAATTTTCGGGTTGATTCTAACTGTTCATTGGTATAGACAACGCTTTTTTGCTGTCTGCGATCACTGTAAATCACTGTGCGATATAAAATATCATGCAGTGACTTTCCTTTTGTTTTTAAATCAAAATGACCTGTTTTAGCGATCACTAAACTATCAGGTTCATGCAAAATGACATTATCGACCAAATCAATGGAAGCCAGTTTTCCGGTGACAGGATCGCGATAAAGATAGGCTTTATTCGCCACAATTTGCTGGTCAAAACGGGCAATGGTCACTTTGCCCTGCCCAATGGAGGTGCCATGCTGTGCGAATAACATTTCATTCGCCGTGACTCGCACTTTATCGGAATTAGCCAGTTCTTTTATGTAAACAAAAGGTTCTTCCAGATAGAATCCGCCGCAACGATTTTCGTCACAGGAAATCCAGCCTAACTCTTTGGCCATCGCAGACTCGGCGAGGTTTTGGGTATAAAGTGTCGGCGATTTCACCGAACACAAATTATCGGCAAACGTACTCTTTAAAGAAAAAAAACTGACTAACACGGTCAAAAATAAGAGGATTATTTTGTGATTATACATTCTGTAAACGAATTCCTTTACGATAAGCAAAAATTCCTGAAAGTGTATCAGATAGTCGATCATGACAGAAAATTGTTTTGTGATAAAATCACTAACCTATGATGACACCTTTTGAACAATGGTTAACGGGGCCTTGCCAGTTAACCTCTTACCAGTTGGATCCCTTACCCGGTGATGCCAGTTTTCGCCAGTATATCCGCGTGCAACAGGCGGGCGGGACTTATATGGCAATGGATGCTTCTTCTGAAAAACAAAGCTGTGTGCCCTTTGTGGCGATTGCCAATGCGTTACGTAAACAAGGGTTGTCGACACCGGAAATTTTGGCAAGTGATTTCACGCAGGGATTTTTATTATTGACTGATTTTGGCGATCGGCTTTATCTGAATGAATTGAATAGGACGAATGCAGAAATGCATTATCGTCGTGCGCTGGATGCATTGCTCCGCATGCAATCCTGTCAGGTAACCGATTGGACCTTAAAGCCATTTACGCAAGCATTCATGCAAAATGAATTAAATTTATTTAAAGAATGGTTTCTCGAAAAACATTTGCATTTAATCCTGACTGATTCAACGCATAAAATGTTAGAACATTCTTTTTATTTTTTAGCGAGCCATGCTGCAGCGCAACCTTATGTTTTTATGCATCGTGATTATCATTCGGCTAATTTAATGGTATTGCCAGATAATCAGGTGGGTATTTTAGATTTTCAGGATGCATTCATCGGTCCTGTGACTTATGATTTAGTGTCGCTTTTGCGCGATTGTTATATCGATTGGCCTGACAATCTCGTTCAGGAATTAGTGAAATATTTTTGGGAAAAACGGGCATTACCCGACATCAGTCTGGATGAATTTTCACGTTGGTTTGACTGGATGGGGATAGAGCGGCATTTGAAAGCCTTGCTGACTTTTTCGCGAAAATACCGTCGGGATAACAATGCGAATTATTTAAAACATATTCCCCGAACATTAAATTATATTTTAACTGTCAGTGAACGATACAGTGAAACAAAAGCGCTGCATCAGTTTTTGGCG
>CAZEEF010000108.1:0-7195 GCA_964511095.1 uncultured Coxiellaceae bacterium
CCCACCTTATAAATCATCACCAACCCAGACGTCTGAACCAACCAGATAATCCAAACCAGTTCCATGTAATAAGGAAACCATGATCGTTTAACCAACCAGTAAATCACAGCAGGAATGAATGCGATGATGACGGGTATCGCCAACAAGGCAATTAACTGTCTAATGATATTTCCCGCCTGTCCGCCAGAAAAAACATCTTTGAGTATATTCGAGACCCACTCATGACAGGATAAAATAAATTGTAAGCCTTGTTGAACATAAGACATACCTACGATGACAATGATACTTAAAATGACAATAGCCAGAACATGTTTCAACATATTTAACATTTGTTGATTCCTTTTCATGAAGTCTCATTTAAAAAAAGATAGCATAAATTTTTACGTTCTTAAACCTGTGCCACGATATAACAATACCAGGCACCAGGCAAACAGTGCGATGAATAAAAAAAACGTCAATGAAAAACCAAAATAAATATTGATATCGGTAACACCCAGCATGCCAAATTTAAATGTATCCACAATATTTAAAATAGGATTGAAGATGGAAATTTTTTGCCAGAAGGAAGGCAATTGTGATATCGAATAAAAAATACCGCCTAAATACGTTAAGGGTGTTAAAACGAATGTAGGAATAAATGAAATATCATCGAATTTTCTCGCAAAAATCGCATTAATTAATCCGCCGAGTGAAAAAACCATGGCGGATAAAATAGCCATCCCAACAATAATGCCAATATGCATGAAATGTAAATGCGTAAAAAAAAGTGAAATCAAAATGACAATCATCCCAACCAGAATGCCACGCAACGCACCTCCAATCATATAACCCAGCAAGATAATGTAACCTGGCATGGAAGAGACCAGCATTTCTTCAACGCTTTTACTGAATTTTGCGCTAAAAAAAGAAGAGGATGTGTTCGCATAAGCATTCGTCATGATAGACATCATGGTTAAGCCAGGCACAATATATTGCATGTAACTATAACCATTAATGTCTCTGATTTGTGACCCGATTAATTTTCCAAAAATGATGAAATATAAAGTCATGGTAATAGCCGGCGGCAATAATGTTTGTGTCCAGATTCGCGTAAAGCGGGTGATTTCTTTAATCAAAATAGTTTGAAGCGCAATAAGATTTTTATTCATGATTTTGCCTTATTTTCCGCAATGAGACGGATGAATAATTCTTCCAGCCGATTGGTTTTGTTACGCATGCTGTTGATATAAATACCCTGACGGCTTAATTCATCAAACAAAGCATTTAACGATTGCGATTTGTGAAGTTCAATTTCAAGCGATGATTTATCCAGCAAACGATAAGGATACTCGGAGAGTTTAAGTTCAGTGTCAAGTGGTTCAGCCAAATCTAAAATCAGTGTTTGAATATGTAATCGATTAATGAGTGATTTCATATCCGCATTGGCAATGATTTCGCCATGATCAATAATGGCAACGTTTTTACAAAGATGCTCCGCTTCTTCCAGATAATGCGTGGTTAATATAATCGTCGTACCCTGTTGATTAAGCTCGCGTAAAAATTCCCACAAACTATGCCGTAACTCAATATCAACACCCGCTGTCGGCTCATCTAACACTAATAATTTAGGTTCATTCACCAGTGCCCGCGCTATCATCAAACGACGTTTCATACCGCCTGACAGGCGCAGCGCGATTTGATCACGTTTTTCCCACAAACCTAATTTTTTTAAATAGACTTCCGCCCGTTTCGTGGCAATTTTTCGAGGAATACCGTAATAACCTGCTTGATTGATAATGATTTGGAAAATTTTTTCGAAGGGATTGAAATTAAATTCCTGTGGAACGATACCAATACACGATTTGGCAGCTTCGAGATCGTGATCAATATCGTAATTAAAAACGCGAACGTGTCCTGCTGTTTTATTGATAAGCGAACAGAGTATCCCGATGGTCGTTGACTTGCCCGCGCCATTTTGACCTAATAGCGCAAAAAAATCGCCCTCTGCAACGTTTAAATCGATCCCTTTGAGTGCAACCAATCCATTGGCATATATTTTTTTTAAATTTTCCACGCGAAGAGCGTACATGCTTCATGACCTCTATGAAATTTTCAATTTATCGACCAATGCCCGCAACGCCTGGCCGCGATGACTGATTTGATTTTTTTTGGCGGCGGACAATTCCGCGGCACTGGCTTGTTCGTTCGGATCATAAAAAATGGGATCGTAACCAAAACCGTGATGACCTGTCGGTTCATGCAAAATCATTCCGTGCCAAATGCCTTCACAAATAAGGGGTGCAGGGTCTTCTGCATGCTCGAGATAAACCAGCGTACAATGAAAATGCGCATGGCGATTTGCCGTGGGAACCTCTTCCAACTCTTTTAATAATTGTTGAATATTGGCACGGGCATCGGCATTTTTTCCCGCATAGCGCGCCGAATAAATACCGGGTGCACCATCCAGTGCCTGTACGACCAATCCCGAATCATCGGCAATTGCAGGTTTTCCACTGTGCCGGCAGGCATTTCTGGCTTTTAACAAGGCATTTTCGACAAACGTTAAGCCCGTTTCCTCAGCATCTTGAATGCCAAGCTGTGCTTGCGGAATGATTTCATAATCATACGCTTGCAAAATAGATTGCAACTCGTTAATTTTTCCCGAATTGCTGCTGGCAAACAGTATTTTGTGTTTCATCAGTGACATCTCATGGCAATAAAATAATAAATAATTGCAACAACAATAATGCGGGAATGGGCGAAATATCAAAACCACCCACAGGCGGAATCAAGCGTTGCAAAGGATATAAAATAGGTGAAGACACTTGCCGCAATAGTTGAGTCGCGGGCGTTTCGCCCGGTTGAAACCAGCTCATGAGCGCTTGCAATAAAATGGCATAAAAAAATGTTTGCAATAACAGTTTCAGTGTTTCTGTAAAGGCAAGCGATATCAGGATCAAACCATCAGGCAAACCGATTGTGATAGTCAATAAAAGTGAAATTTTGATTAATTCAAAAATAATAATTAATACTAAAGTCGAAAATTCAATGCGGCGATAATTCGGAATCAGGCGTCGCAATGGATGAACGAGCGGTTGCGTCAATTTCACAATGAAACGAGTGATGGGATTAAAATAATTTGCTTGTACATAAGCTAATATCAGGCGAATCATTAAAACCAATAGATATAATTCAAATACGGTTTTAATTAAAAATAGGCCTGCTTCAGTGAAATGATTTGACATTATGAAACCTCTTTACCCAATAATTCGGCTAATTCTTTTGAGCGCGTACAAGCGGCATCCACTGCTTTTTTAAAGGTGTCACGAATTTTTTCCTGTTCCAATACATGAATAGCCGCTTCTGTTGTGCCGCCTTTGGAAGTGACGCGTTGTCGTAATGTTGTTGCGGATTCACTACTTTCCAGCGCCATACGTGCAGCACCGAACGCTGTTTGTAATGTGAGTAAGCGTGCTGTTTCGCTCGATAGTCCCAGTTTTTCGCCGGCTGCCTGTAAGGCTTCCATGACGAGAAAAAAATAAGCCGGCCCCGAACCGGATAAGGCTGTCACGGCATCCATTTCATTCTCATGGTCTAACCAGACCACCTTACCGACGGCGCGTAAAATGGATTCTGCCAATGCATGCTGTTTTGCAGTGACAAAATCATTCGCATACAGTGCGCTGGCTCCCGCACCGATCAATGCCGGTGTATTTGGCATGCAGCGAACAATCGCAGCATTGCCCCCCAATCCATTTTGTAAATGGGCTTCGCGAATACCAGCCGCCACCGAGATGACTAACGGATTTTTTTGTCGAATGACAGGCGCAATGGATTCTATCACCGCATGCATGATTTGAGGTTTCACTGCCAATATAACGACATCGGCGTATTGGAGGGCTTCGTCATTATGCTGAGTTGTTTGGATAGTAAATTGCTGCTTTAAAACGTGTAATTTTTCTGTGTCTGGATCCGCAATCCAGAGTTGCTCGGGTGGAAATCGGTTTGTCATCAGACCGGTTAACAGACTTCCGCCCATATTGCCAGCCCCGATAATCGCTATCGTGTTCGTATTCATTTAGAGACTCCAGCTTTGAAAAATATAATACGCGAATTCGAAATAAGCTCAATATCGAGTTACATTCGCTTACCGAAAATGGCTGTACCCACTCGCAAGAGGGTTGCACCTTCAGCAATGGCTGCTTCCATATCTTGAGACATACCCATAGACAAAGTATCCAGTGTAAAACCACGATGATTTAAGTCATCGTAAATTCGACGTAATTTTCGTAATTCCAGACGTTGATCATCAAAATCGGTTTGAGGTACCGGAATCGTCATCAATCCGCGCAATTTAAGATGGGGTAAGGTTAAACAGTATGTTGCCAGTGTAAAAACAGCTTCTTCTTCAGTGACGCCTGATTTTGTTTTTTCAGAACTGCTGTTGACTTGTATGCAAATGTTTAAAGGGGGTAAATGAAGCGGACGTTGATCATTTAATCGTTTGGCAATGTTAACATCACTGACTGTGTGTACCCAGCTGAAATGTTCGGCTATTTTTTTAGTTTTATTACTTTGAACAGGGCCGATGAAATGCCATTCAATCTTTTCATCAGAAAGCGCGATTATTTTTTCTAAACTTTCTTGCAAATAATTTTCTCCGAATGCAACTTGACCTGCACGAATGGCTTCGCGAATTTTTTCGATGGATTGTTGTTTGCTCGCAGCGAGTAATGAAACAGATGAGGGATGGCGTTGGTATTGCAATTCCCATTGAAGAATTTGGGTTTTCAACTGTTGGAGATTGTGTTGAATAGTGTTCATATCAAATCCCCCTCATTCGTCATCGCGAGCCTCCGAAGGAGGCGTGGCGATCCAGAATGGTAATTTCAAAAATAATGGCCGCATTCTGGATTGCCACGTCGCACAAAACGCTCCTCGCAATGACAAGGTGTATAAAGTGATTTACGCAACAACGCCCTTTGGACCCGCCTGACGAATCGCATCGCTCACCGTAAATTTTTTGAAATTTTCAATGAATTTGTTCATCAATTCTCTCGCATGGCGATCATGTGCATTTTTGTCAGACCAGGTATTGCGGGGATTTAAAATATGACTGTCAACCCCTGGAACAGTGGTTGGAATGTCCATATTAAATCCCGGCAGTGTTTCGTAGGAGGCATTGCGTAATTCTCCGTTAACAATCGCGCTGACGACAGCACGTGTTGCCGGTATTGAAAAACGTTGACCGCCTTCGCCATAAGCGCCACCCGTCCAACCCGTATTGACCAGATAAACTTGTGCATCCGAATGGTCAAGACGTTTCATTAATAAATCAGCATAAACACTCGCTGGACGCGGAAAAAAAGGTGCGCCAAAACAAGTGCTGAATGTTTGTTTAATACCTTTACCCTGTCCTACTTCCGTACTGCCAACAAGTGCCGTGTAACCACTCAGAAAATAGTAAGCAGCCTGTTCTCTTGTCAAACGTGCGACCGGTGGTAAAACACCATATAGGTCACACGTTAAAAATAATACCGCGGTTGGCAATCCTGCCTTATTTTCTTTGACGCGTAATGGAATATGTTCACGTGGATAAGCAGCGCGTGTATTTTCAGTTAAACTACCATCGGCATAATTGGGTTCTTGCGTCATGGGATTCAGCACAACATTTTCCATAATGGCCGTGTGACGAATGGCATCCCAAATAACAGGTTCGCGTTCTTTTGACAAATCAATACATTTTGCATAGCAGCCGCCTTCGAAATTGAATACTGCTTCAGCGCTCCAGCCATGTTCATCATCACCAATTAAATAACGTTCCGGATCAGCAGAAAGCGTTGTCTTGCCTGTACCCGATAATCCAAAGAAAAGCGCTGTTTTGCCATCTTTGCCGACGTTTGCGGCACAGTGCATGGGAAGCACTTCCTGTTTGGGTAATAAAAAATTGAGAACAGAAAACATGCCTTTTTTCATTTCGCCGGCATAATAAGTACCGCAAATTAAAATACGTCGTTTGCTAAAATTAAGAATCACAGCCGCATCACTGTTGACGCCATCGCGTGTTGGATCGGTTTTGAAACCGGGAACGCATAAAATGGTCCACTGATCAGGTTGATCGGATGTTATGGGTGTTTCAGGGCGTATAAATAAATCTTGGGTAAAAAGATTACTCCAAGCCAGTTCAGTGATGACTTTAACAGTGAGCGTAAATTTTTTTTCAGCGCCTACTTCCAGATAAGAAACAAATGAACAGTCTTGTTGTTGCAGAAAGGCTTCAGCGCGAAGCCAGAGAGCATCAAATTTATCGGGTTGAATGGGTTGGTTAATGGTATTCCAGTCGACATCTTTTTCTGTCAGGGTATCTTTGACAATGAAACGATCTTTGGGTGAGCGGCCAGTGCGGGCGCCTGTTGTCACGGTTAAGGCTTGATTAGATGCCAACACACCTTCTTTGCGGGAAAGCGCGAGATCAACTAATTCGGAGGCTGATAAATTGATATAAACTTTATTTTTTTTAATTACATTGTTACTTTCTGTCATTGCATTTTCTCCCCTAGCCTCAGATCTAAAAGGCGGTATTGTACCCAAAATTCGTACAATACACTATGTTTTGCTTGACTATTTCATGCGCTGCAGGAAAATAGAAAGAGAAGTTTTCTATCTGGAATCATGGCAAATGACAGAATTAGATCAGGCAATTTCCAAAGCCTATGCAAGTCAGGGAAAGCAGGAAGACGTCAATCATGTTTATCTTACGTTATTAAAATCCCGCTTGTTTCTGCCTGTCAAAAAAGAAGCGCCGAACCACGCAGAGAAGGAAGAACCCTTCCATCCGCTCTACGCAGTGATTGATGATAATTATTTTATGCTGGCATTTGATACGCTGGATCGTTTAACCCACTGGGCGAAAGATCAAATTTCCCTGATTGATTATGTTGAAGTGAATGGGCGTGATTTGATTGCGGGAATTAATGAAAAAATTTATCTGGTATTGAATATAGAAACAGAAGGTTATAAAGAATTCCCGCCGGATGAGGTGAAACATTTAAAAAAAATTGTTAGTCGAATTGATCAGTTGTAAAAGATCAGGTGGGGTTGGTTGTTGTTATTTTTTGTGTGTGTGCTGTCGAAAATCGCCAGACTTGATTGCAGCATCCCTATAAAATAAGCCCTTTCATGATATTTGAAAGGGCATCTCTTTTGTAGAAGGCGA
>CAZEEF010000109.1:0-7135 GCA_964511095.1 uncultured Coxiellaceae bacterium
CCAACGATTCAAGTCACAACGACTTATCCGGGTGCTGATGCCAAAACGTTGATTAATACCGTTGCATTACCGATTGAGCAACAAGTCAATGGCGTCGAAAATATGTTGTATATGCAATCGACGAGCACAAACAGCGGCAATTACACATTAATCGTCACGTTTGCAATTGGTACGGATCTCAACTTTGCGCAAGTGCTAGTGCAAAACAGAGTGCAGGCTGCCATGGCGCAATTACCTCAATCTGTGCAACAACAAGGTGTTGTTGTGCAGCAAAAATCGACTGCTATTTTGCAATTTATCACGTTGACGTCTGACAAGAATCAGTATGATGGATTATTTTTAAATAATTATGCAGCGATTAATATGGAAAATGAATTAGCCCGATTGCCGGGTGTGGGTAATGTACTAATTTTTGGTTCGGGTTCGTATGCCATGCGCGTTTGGCTGGATCCTCAAAAAATGTTGACTTATGCACTCAATCCATCCGATGTGGTCAATGCCATCAGTCAACAGAATAAAGCGATTTCAGCAGGACAAATTGCCTCTCCACCCATTACCGGAAAAGAGGCGTATCAATTTACAATCAATGTGCCGGGATTGCTCGCGAATGCCGAGGAATTTGCTGATATTATTATTAAAACAGATACCACACAACCCAATCAGACTTCGCAAAAAACGGGGAGTCAAAATATCACAGCGAGAGTGATACGTATTCGGGATGTCGGTCGAGTCGAGTTGGGTTCATCCAATTACAGCATGTCAGCGAATTTAAATAATAAACCAACAGCAGCCATTGGTATTTATCAATTGCCGGGCGCGAATGCATTAAATGTCGCGAAAGAAGTGCGGAAAACGGTCGCAAAAATGGCAAAACAATTTCCGCCCGGCATGCAATATTCCATTCCATTTGATACGACAAAATTTGTCACAGCGTCCGTGGATGAAGTGTATAAAACACTCTTTGAAGCGACGATTTTAGTGCTCATTGTGATTATGGTTTTTTTACAAAATTTTCGTGCGACGCTGGTGCCAACAACTACCGTACCTGTCACGATCATTGGCGCTTTTTTTGCAATGCTGTTATTAAATTATTCGATTAATTTGCTCACGTTATTTGCATTGGTGTTGGCCATTGGCATTGTCGTGGATGATGCAATTGTGATTGTGGAAGGTGTCACACAACATGTGGAAAAAGGAGAATCGCCAAAAAATGCCTCTATTTTTGCGATGAAAGAATTGTTGGGACCTATCATCGGTATCACGTTGGTATTAATGGCTGTGTTTGTGCCGGCGGGTTTTATGCCAGGATTAACGGGTGCGATGTACGCACAATTTGCATTGGTGATTGCAGCGACCGCTTTTATTAGTGCGATTAATGCGATGACATTGAAACCGACACAATGTGCGTTATGGCTGAGACCCATTGATCCGCATCACGAAAAAAACAGGTTTTATCGCGGTTTCGATAAAATTTACAATGCAACCGAATCAGCTTATCTCAGATTCATCAATCAATTGATTCATCATCATAAATTCGTCAGCTTAATCGGATTACTATTAGTGGGACTGGCTATTTTTGGGTTGAGCCGCATTCCAACGGGATTTATTCCGTTAGAAGATCAAGGTTATTTAATGATGAATGTTCAGTTGCCGGATGGTGCATCGCTCAGTCGTACTGAAACGTTATTAAAACAATTATCCGAGCAAGTGCAAAAAATAGATGGCATTCAGGATGTGATAGCCATTAATGGAATTTCTTTACTGGATAACAGTGCCAATTTAGCGAATGCAGGTGTTTTGTATGTCATGTTTAAAGATTGGAGTGTGCGAGGAAAAAATGAAGATTTGCGTGCGCTCTTCAATAAATTGAATGACATCGCGCAAAAAACAGTCGATGCAAAAATTTTAGTTATGGTGCCTCCACCGATTCAGGGTTTAGGAAATGGCGGTGGATTTCAGATGCAGGTTGAATTACAAGATGGGTCATTTGATTATCGTAAATTGCAGGCGGCAACCGATTTGATGATTCAATACGGCGGTCAAAGTCCGGGCTTGAGTCATTTAATGACATCTTTTCGTGCTTCTGTGCCGCAATTATTTGCACCCATTGATCGTGTGAAAGCTGAGACACTGGGTGTGACTGTCGGGGATGCCATGGATGCACTGCAAACGTATGTGGGTTCATCGTACGTGAATTTATTTACGAAATACGGTCAGGTTTTTCAAGTCTATGTGCAGGGAGAGCCGAATTCGCGCATGACGATTGATGACGTGCGGCATTTGTACGTAAAAAATCGATCGAGTGAAATGGTTCCGATTGGTACGTTAACGGATATGAATCCGGCTGTCGGACCTGCGATTATTTCGCTTTATAATTTATATCCTTCCAGCAATATTTATGGTGCTTCGGCTCCGGGATTCAGTTCAGGTCAATCGATTCAATCCATGGAAACGATTGCAAGTCACGTATTGCCGGGCGGTCTTTCTTATGAATGGACGAGTACTTCTTATCAAGAAAAACTGGCGGGAAATTTAAGTTATCTGATTTTTGCTTTATCGTTAGTTTTGGTTTACATGATACTCGCCGGACAATATGAAAATTGGGTGACACCATTATCTGTTTTACTGAGTGTGCCGCTCGCACTCTTAGGAACAGTTGCAGCATTAACCTTATTGGGGATCGCAAATAATATGTATACCCAAATTGGTATTTTGTTGTTAATTGCCTTAGCCGCCAAAAACGCGATATTAATTGTTGAAGTCGCTCGCGAACAACGTGAACTTCATCAAAAATCCATTATGGAATCTGCCTTAATCGGTGCACAAACACGCTTTCGACCCATTATCATGACGTCATTTGCTTTTATTCTGGGTGTGATGCCATTAGTGTTTGCAACCGGTGCGGGCGCAAATGCGCGGCGTTCGATTGGGATTGCGGTGAGCAGTGGAATGCTGGCATCGACGTGTCTTGCGGTGGTGTTTGTACCCGTATTTTACGTGATGTTGCAGACCTGGCAGGAAAGTAGGAAAATGAAAGAGACGGATTTGGCAGAAGAAAACTAAGAAACTGGGATGACTATGTTCGAAAGAAAAAATGACGAACCCTCTGAAGAAAATCTAAGGCGGTTTTATAATGAAGTCGTTGAGCTTCTTGTTTGTCCTATCAGGTTAACTATTTTTTTCGAACCCATGACAACGAATTGCGGTCATGCATTTGAAAAAGGAAGTATTTATCTAGGGGATGACTGTCCTGTTTGTAGGGAATCAATAACAAAAATTGAACCGTCATCTGTACTCAACAAATTACTCGATAGTGCCGTCAACTGTCATCCAGGCTTTCAAAATCAACGCTATTTTTCAATCGAACGGTTGTCCTATGTATTAAAACAACCGCAAATTAATTTCAGTATCACCAATGAACTTGATAAATTCTGTTCTCTTTTGCGAACCTCCCAATTTTTTAATGAAGTATCCAGGGAAGACTATTTTGTTGGAATAACACCCGTGATGCTCTTTTTAAAACATTCTGCGGGAATTCAGAAGTTAGAACGAGATGATTTGTTACGAGCCAATATTAATGCACAAGGATTCAATGCCATTACGCCGTATGGATTATCGGCTTTATTTTGGTGTGTGAGGCATCCTCGGGGCATTGCATTGTTAGCAAAAGATAATAATAGATTATGTGATTTAATCGATATTAATACATTAATGCACGTTGTCACATTAGGCATGTATGCTGGGCAATCTGCCTATAAAAATTTAGGTAAATCCAAAGAAGGTAAAAAAATTTTAAAAAATCCCGGACTTCAGGCCAAGATTGACGATTGGAAACGATTGCATGAAAAAGAAAGGACTTGGCTTAAACGATTCCGCTTAACTAAAACACCCGCCCCCAGTCTTGCATCGTCAAGCAATATTTTGCTTGCGGCGCCCATTGTGTTACCGCCTCAGCCGGCTGCGCCTCCCGCGCCATCTCAATCGCGATTGTTAGAAGAACAGAAAAAGTGTGCGTTAATGTGATCATCCCATGCAATGTTAAACGCGACGTTTATTGGCAGGATTTTTTCTCAATTCTATTTGGCATTACTCTGATGTTATGCTACAAACGGGGCAATAAAGCTGTCTATTCCGCAGATATTCTCAATGGTGGATAAAAAATGATGCAACGAATTTTGGTAACTGGCGGGGCGGGTTTCATTGGTTCTCACACAGTCGATTTGTTATTGGCAAATCAACTGGAAGTCGTTGTGCTCGATAATTTAATTTCAGGTGATTTAACTTATCTTGATCTGAAACATCCGCATCTGACTTTTGTGGAAGGCGATATCCTTGATTTCTCTTTGCTAGTCAGACTGTTACAGAATTGCGATGCGGTGTTGCATTTAGCGGCACTCCCTTCCGTCGCCAAATCAATTGAAGATCCTCTGACCTCATTAAAAGTGAATACCGAAGGATTTTTGAATGTGCTCCAGGCCATTCGTCAGTGTAATCAATCGATTCGTCTCGTCTATGCCTCCAGTGCAGCGGTTTATGGCAATAATGCAACATTACCTTGCAGTGATGAAGATTCACTGCCTGAAACAGTTTTGTCACCTTATGCGCTCGAAAAAACAAATAATGAGCGGTATGCCCGTTTGTATAATGATTTATTTAGGATTCAATCATTGGGTTTGCGTTATTTTAATGTGTACGGTGTACGTCAGGATCCGAGTTCACCTTATGCGGGCGTGATTTCTAAATTTATCGAATGTTATCAACAGACTCAACCTATTACGATTTTTGGTGACGGTCACCAATCGCGGGATTTTATTCATGTATCCGATGTGGCGCGGGCTAATTTATTGGCCTTACAAAGCCAATACACGGGCGTATTAAATATAGCAACAGGCAAGGCAGAAACACTTTTAAATTTAATTAGTTATATTGAAATGGCTGGCAAGAAACCGGCAGAAAAAATCTTTTTACCCAGGCGCTTGGGTGATATCGCAAAATCCTTTGCGACGACGGATAAAGCCACACGGCATCTCCATTTTCAGTCCACACAGTGCTTGAAATCGGGTATTATTAACCTCTTTTGAAACCAGGAGAGGATATGCAGCCAGTCCAGACGTTAGAGCAAGCGTGTACCAAACGTTGTTATGAAGTCACACGAGCTGATTTGCCCTTGTCCTGTCCCATGAGTGACATGCGGGTTTGGGATGCGCACCCGCGTGTTTATTTACCCATTGAAGAAGCGGGTCAAGTGACTTGTCCTTATTGTGGGGCGGAGTTTGTGTTAAAAGATGATAGAAAATAAGATATTAATCATAGGACCGGCCTGGGTTGGCGATATGGTCATGGCCCAGTGTCTGTTCAAATTGTTAAAACAGCGCGATCCAGAGGTGAGGATTGATGTCCTTGCGCCCGGCTGGAGCGTGCCTTTGTTGGCACGTATGCCGGAAGTGACGGAATCGCTTGTGATGCCGCTTGGGCATGGAAAAATAGGCTTGGGCGAGCGTCGTCGCATTGGCAAAAGTTTGCGTGAAAAACACTATCAACAAGCCATTGTGCTTCCTAATTCTTTCAAATCGGCATTAATTCCCTGGTGGGCAACGATTCCTGTGCGAACAGGCTTTCGCGGCGAAATGCGTTATGGCGTTTTAAACGACGTGCGTCAATTAAATAAAAAACGTTACCCGCTCATGATTGAACAATTCATGGCGCTCGGATTACCGGTCAATGCGTCATTACCCAAAGAATATCCTCTGCCCCAGTTGAGCATTTCAGAAGACAATCGTGCACGGCTGCTCGCGCATTATCAGTTAACAATCGATCGTCCGATTCTGGTCATGTGTCCAGGGGCTGAATTCGGTCCAGCCAAGCGTTGGCCGGAAGAACATTATGCGACGGTGGCGAATGAAAAACGTCGGCAGGGTTGGCAGGTATGGATATTGGGTTCGGCGAAGGATCAGTCGGTGGCTGAAAAAATCATGGTATTAACGCAGCAACACTGTATTAATTTAACGGGTAAAACAAAGCTGGAAGAAGCGGTTGATTTATTATCGATGGCGAATGTTGTGTTGAGTAATGATTCGGGTTTAATGCATATAGCGGCTGCTTTGCAAAAACCGTTAATTGCAGTGTATGGCCCGACAACGAGTGCTTTTACACCGCCGCTGAATCCAGAAGCCAGAGTGTTAAATTTATCATTAGCCTGTCAACCGTGTTTTCAGCGTGAATGTCCGTTGAAGCATCATCGTTGTATGAATGAATTGTCTCCCCAAAAAATTATTTCGGCGATGGTGGATTTGTCATGCGAGTTTTAATCGTAAAAACATCATCAATGGGCGATATTATTCATACGTTACCTGCGTTAACCGATGCAGGAAAAAGGTATCCTGACATTCGTTTCGATTGGGTTGTTGAAGAAAATTTTCAAGAAATTCCAGCGTGGCATCCGCTTGTTCATCGCGTTATTCCTGTTGCAATTCGTCGTTGGCGCAAAAAATTAGTTTCCAAAAAAACACGTGAGGAAATGAAATTATTTTTCGGCACACTACGTTCTGTGCACTATGATTGCATTATTGATGCGCAAGGATTGTTTAAAACATTGTGGATTTCTGCCTTAGCGAAAGGTCCATTGTGTGGTTTGGATTATCATTCTGCACGTGAACCGTTAACGGCGTTATTTTATCGTCGAAAATATTCTGCATCGTGGCAATGGCATGCGGTGACGCGTTTGCGCAGTTTGTTTAGTCAGGCGTTGGGATATCCGTTATCGGATTCGATGGCGGATTATGGCATTGATCGCCAAGGTTTTATTAAATCGAATGCGGAACGTCATTATTTAGTCTTTTTACATGGTACAACCTGGCCGACGAAGCATTGGCCTGAAGCGTATTGGATCGAGTTAGCCAGGATGGCGAATGAAAAGGGGTTCAGTGTGAAATTACCCTGGGGAAATGCAGACGAACAGCAGCGCGCAGAGCGTATTGCAGCGAATTGTCAATCAGCCGATGTGTTGCCGCGTTTGGAATTAATGGGCATGGCGAGCGTATTGGCGGGTGCAAAAGCGGTGGTGGCGGTCGATACGGGACTTGGTCATTTGGCTGCTGCATTGGATGTACCGACGGTTTCATTATATGGTCCGACC
>CAZEEF010000110.1:0-7130 GCA_964511095.1 uncultured Coxiellaceae bacterium
GTACTTGAATTGAATGAATAACGATAGAACGATAGGGAGAGTTTTGTCATTCCCGCGAAGGCGGGGGCGGGAATGACAAGAATCTGTCAAAATTAAATTGAAACGGTGCTACATCACATTGCAAAGAGAACAAACCTGTTCTTCAGCGACCGGTTCCTCAGCGACCGGTTCCCCAGCGTTTGAGGGGGCCGCTTCTCTAAAAGGTTTAGGAGACAGTACAACAGGCTTCGGCGAATAATCCTCTGCATCTCTCATCACTGGAATGTTAGTACCCTGATAGGTCGGTGTATCGACTTCTTCAAAAGCAATATGGTGTATGACTTCAAACTTCATGAGTCCTTGATTCTGGGATGCCAATTCATTGCAATAAGCTTGTAATTCAGCCGCCGCATTGAGACAGAGTTTTTTCACATCATCTGCATAGGTGATTTTTACTTTTTTGCCAGGATATTTTGCAGCAATTTTGTCTAGAATGATTTGGAGTTGCCTGTTTTTAGAATCGCGATCATAGTCAATGTCTTCATAATTGAGATACATTTTCATGTTTTTTACCAAGTCATAATTGCTTTGATATTCCTCGTCGCTTCGGTGGGTGTAGAAATCATAGAATCGACTTTCTGAAAATGTTTGCATCTTACAAAGAATATCGGCTGCAAATCCTGGCGTGACAACGCCTAAACAGGGAACACCAGTTTTTTGAGTGAGGTTTTCAATAATTTTGTGGGTGAAGAAATCTTCAGGATTCAAATCGGTACACATCAGATTGGGATGATCAGATGGATTCTTGGAGATTTGAGTCATTGTCTTATACCATTTTTCTTCATCGTCACTGGATTGAACACGGTCATAACGCTCTTTAATCTCCCCTCTATACTTGATATGACTCATGGTCTGTTCTTGGTGTTGAATAACATTGTGATAGAAATTGATATCAGTGCGATGCGTACAAAAATAAACCCCCTGCTTGCCAGTAACAAGCCTAACTATATAAGGCGACAGGCATTTTTCATTCAAGATACGTTTTAACCATTTTCCATTGTGTGCCCGAGAGTATGAACAGGCTGTATTATCAATATCAAGAATGATAATTTCTATGTCATATTCAGATTTTGCTTCATGGGGGAAATGACCAAACATGTTTTTATCCTCGTATTTTTGATCAATTATTATACTATAATGGATGACGTTGTAAATAGATTTTCAAATTAATTGGCTATGCAGGTTATGTTAAGATTAAACCATATCCGATCCATTCGCTTAGCAAGGAGCTCGCTCATGGCAATGAATGTTGCACAAAAACTTATTCAGGCACACCTGCTTGAAGGTGAAATGATCCCCGGCCAGGAAATTGCACTCAAAATCGATCAGACGCTTTGCCAGGATGCAACCGGCACGCTCGTCATGCTGGAACTGGAAGCGATGGGTGTTGATCGGGTCAAGACGGAAGTGTCGGCGCAATATGTCGATCATAATCTCATTCAGGAAGATTATAAAAATGCCGACGATCATTTATTTCTGCAAAGTGCTGCGCGTCGGTTCGGTGTATGGTTCAGTCGTCCGGGAAATGGTGTCAGTCATCCGGTTCATATGGAAAATTTCGGTAAACCGGGGAAAACATTATTAGGGTCAGATAGCCATACGTGTGCTGCGGGCTGTTTAGGTATGTTGGCGATGGGTGCAGGCGGATTGGAAGTGGCGCTCTGTATGGCGGGCCAGCCGTTTCATGTGATTATGCCAAAAATTTTCGGTGTCAAACTCGTTGGAAAAATGCCGGATTGGGTCAGTGCAAAAGATGTGATTTTAGAACTGCTGCGTCGTCACGATGTGAAAGGCGGTGTCAATAAAATAATAGAATATTATGGACCGGGTGTGAAAACACTGACGGCGATGGACAGACATGTCATTGCCAATATGGGCGCCGAATTGGGCGCAACCGCTACCGTGTTTCCCTCCGACAAAGAAACACTCAAATTTTTGAAATCACAACAACGTGAACAGGATTGGGTCGAACTGGTTGCTGATAAAGGCGCAAAATACGACTTGAAAGATAAAATCGATTTATCGACGCTCGAACCCTTGATTGCATTGCCATCGAGTCCAGGCAAAGTGGTGCCTGTGCGTGAAGTGGCAGGGCGGGATGTTTATCAAAGTTATGTCGGATCGTCGGCTAATCCCGGATTTCGTGATTTTGCCATGGCGGCACTCATGGTGAAAGCAACGCGCGCGCATCCGGATGTTTCATTCGACATTAATCCTACTTCACGCAATCAATTAGAAGATTTGGCGAATAGTGGTTTGTTATCGTATTTAATTCATGCCGGTGCGCGCATCCATCAGGCAGGTTGTAATGGTTGTATTGGAATGGGTCAGGCACCCGCAACGGGTCGAAATAGTTTGCGAACGGTCCCGCGTAATTTTCCGGGCCGCTCAGGTACATTAGAAGACAGTGTGTATTTATGCAGTCCTGAAACCGCGACAGCGGCGGCCATTCGCGGAAAAATAACGGATCCACGGACACTGGATATCCCTTATCCGAAAGTGAAATTACCCAAGCAGCCGACCATCAATCGCAGTATGTTGGAGTCGCCTTTGCCATTAGAAGAAGCGCGAAAAATTGCCCTGGTGAAAGGACCGAATATTGCATCCCTTCCAGAAACGAGACCTTTGCCGGATACATTGCGATTGCCGGTGTTATTAAAAATGGGCGACAATATTTCAACCGATGAAATTATGCCGGCAGGTGCGAGAGTTTTACCGTATCGCAGCAACATTCCCAAAATCAGTGAATTTTCATTTGATGTCCTGGATGATACTTATGCAAGAAGGGCAAAAGCCATGCGGCATGAAGGCGGACATGCCATCATTGCGGGTGAGAATTACGGACAGGGATCCAGTCGGGAACATGCAGCTTTGGCGCCGCGTTATCTGGGATTGCAATTAGTCATTGCAAAAAGTTTTGCACGCATTCATTGGCAAAACCTGGTGAATTTTGGCATTTTGCCACTGACTTTTTCAGATCCCACCGATTACGATCACATTCAAATGGGTGATATTATTGTGATAAATAATGTGCGAGACGGCATTCAAAAAAATCATGAGCTCACAGCCACGATTGAAGGTAAACATATTAATATGTTGTTAGAACATCAATTATCGCATCGTCAAATTGACATATTGCTTCACGGCGGTTTAATTAATTGGACAAAAAAATCAGTATGAATTTTCTCTGGAATGATCCTTTACTGTTTGCAGAACAGCTGACAGAAGAAGAACGCATGGTTCGCGATGCCGCTTTTTCTTATGCACAGGAAAAACTGCAACCGCGTGTGCAATCGGCATTTCGGGAGGAAAAATTTGACCGTACTATTTTACGTGAAATGGGTGAGCAGGGATTTTTGGGGGCGACCCTGAAAGGTTATGGATGTGCTGGCATTAATGCCGTTTCCTATGGATTGCTGGCCCGTGAAATTGAACGAGTGGATTCCGGTTATCGTTCTGCCATGAGTGTGCAATCCAGTTTAGTGATGTATCCGATTTATCGTTATGGCAGTGAAGCGCAGCGCGAAAAATTTTTACCGACATTGGCGAGTGGAGAATTAGTGGGATGTTTTGGATTAACAGAACCGAATCACGGTTCGGATCCAGGCGGTATGGAAACACGGGCAAAAAAAACAGCCGGCGGATTTAGCCTAACAGGCACGAAAATGTGGATTACGAATTCCCCGATTGCCGATGTGCTGATTGTCTGGGCGAAAAATGAAGCGGGAAGAATTCGCGGTTATATTTTAGAAAAAGGCATGAAGGGATTATCCATGCCAGTCATGCACGGCAAACTGAGTATGCGTGCATCCATCACCGGTGAAATTGTCATGGACGATGTTTTTGTGCCGGCAGAAAATGAATTACCGGATGCGGATGGGTTAGCAGGGCCATTAGGTTGTCTGGATAATGCACGTTTCGGTATTGCGTGGGGCGTTTTGGGCGCGGCCGAATGTTGTTGGCATATTGCGCGTCAATATGTATTAGATCGCAAACAATTCGATAGACCGTTGGCGTCGAATCAACTGATTCAGGAAAAATTAGTGACGATGCAAACGCAAATTACATTAGCGTTGCAAGCCTGTTTACGCGCAGGTCGTTTGAAAGACGAAGACAAACTCATGACGCCCATGATTTCACTGATCAAACGTCATTCGACATTGATCGCATTGGATGTTGCCCGGGAAGCGCGCGACATGTTGGGCGCGAATGGCATTATGGAAGAATATAATGTGATTCGTCATATGCTGAATCTGGAAACGGTTAAAACCTATGAAGGGACGGTGGATATTCATACGTTAATTTTGGGTCATGCGATGACGGGATTGCAGGCGTTTAAATAGTCAATTTTACTGGGAAAAGTGAGTTAACTTCATGATTAATAAAGAGAATTTTGAATTTTGTGTAACACTTTTACGAATTTTTGTGCGAAAAATGCGTTAACTATATGATTAATATCAATATTTTTCACCTTTTCCCTTAAGAATTTTCAAATAACTGGCATAGCGTCGCGCATCGATTTCCCCGGATTGTAATGCGGCCTGCACGGCGCAATCGGGTTCTTTTTCATGTTGGCAATTGCGGAATTTGCATTGATTGAAGAAAGGTTTGAAATCAATAAATCCAGACAATAAGTCACATTTATCGATATGCCATAAACCAAATTCGCGGATGCCCGGGGAATCAATTAAATGGCCGCTTTCAGGTAAATGATATAAATGCGTGCTTGTCGTGGTGTGTTTACCTAAACCATTCGCGGAAGTTTCGCCGATACGAATGGTTGATAGAGAGGTTAATGCAGCAATAATCGATGATTTACCAACGCCGGAAGCGCCAACCAGAACGCAGGTTTTATCTTGTAAAAAGGTAGCGAGTTCTTTGAGACCATCCATCGTGTAGGCACTGGAATAAATCAGCGTATAACCGATTTTTTGATAGATAGCGAGTTGTGTTGAGAGCGCCATTTTTTCGGCGGTATCGAGCAAATCTATTTTATTAATTAAAATAACAGGTTTAATTTTTAACGTTTCTGCCGCCACTAAATAGCGATCAATCATGTCGACTGATAAAACAGGCGGGGGTGCTGAGACGATGATAATGGCATCCAGATTTGCTGCGATTAATTTTTGTTTATGAGCACCTTCAGGACGAAAAAGGAGTGATTTTCGCGGTAAATGTCCAACGATAATGCCTGTCTCTGCTCCCTGTTCCGGTATCCAGTAAACCCGGTCGCCCGTTATCACGGGATCGCAATTTTTACGGATATGGCAGCGGATCAGCGCGCCATTTTCATCTTCAATTTCAGCATGCAGACCGAACGTCGTGACAAGCAGCGCTTCACGTTCTGTGCCATCTAATTTGGCTATTTTATGATAAGATTGTTTTTTATTTTTCATGGGGCCATTATGGTGTGAATGGAAGACGTTGGCAATTGTTAGAGGAATTTTATTCAAATGACTGAATCCCGAGGAAAAGCATCCAGCTGTGCACGCATCACACATTTTTTAACATCGACTTATCGCGCATCGCGTGAAACGTTAGCCACGCTGACGGGTTCCGATCATCCCCATTATCCCGATATTCCACAATTACGCGGTCATGTTTTGATAGGCCGTTTATTTCAGGTAGGCCGTGAATTAGGTGAAGAAATGAAAAGGATGGGTGAACTCGCAATCAATCATCCAAGCGGTATGTGTTATGAATATATCGGACCGAATCAGCTATTGCTGCTGCTGACGAAACCGGAAGAGATACATCGCGTCATGCAATACGATCGCAAAGGTGAAGTCATCAGTAAATCACAAGTCTTGCAAGCGTTTGGCCATGTGTTTGGAAAAAATGTATTTATTGCGGAAGGAGATGAATGGAATAGACAGCGACGAATGTATAATGATTATTTTATCAAAAAAAATGCCTTGAGAAATCTCAAGCCAGAAATACAATCTGCTATTGATCATCATGTTGAAACGCTCACGGAAGAAAAATGCGACAGTCGTACAATCAAATTAAGTCAGTTTTGCACGGATTTAGCGATGATCGTGATTGCTACCACGCGAATGGGAACGGAGATTCCTCTGAGCGAGTCTCTGAGAGACTTGCAATCCACTATCGCGAAAACGATGCACGAAGTAGCCGATTATCGCAATTCAGTGAGAATCATGCTGAGTCAAAAATTGCATTTGCCATTGTCAGGCCCGACGGAAAAAGCAAAAACAGGATTACAAAATGAATTTCTAAAACATATTGTGACTGAAGCACATACGCATCGCATTTTAGAAACAGATAATCTTTTCAGAGCCACGACTGCACGGGCAGCAAACAGATCACCGGATGAAATCCGTGTTGAAGATTTAAAATCAGAGCAGGCGCTTTGTGATGGAACGTTTCTGTTATTGGCCGGTCACGAAACGACATCCAAATTAATCGAATTTATTTTGCGGGAGTTGAGTGGTCGTCCTAAAATGGTGGAAAAAATAAGAGAAGAGCTGCGTGCAGTGGATATGAACGCGTTGACAACGGATGATCTTAAAACACAACTGCCTTATCTTAACAGTGTGATTAATGAAACATTGCGGTTATATCCGCCTGTGCCGGTCTTTGCAAGAAAAGTGATGCAGGATTTTAAACTGGGAGACAGGCTTATTCACGCAGGTACCCTCTTGACCATTTCGCCTTTGATGACGCATTTGCGGGAAGATGTTTCCGGCGCTTATCCGGAAAAATTTAATCCTGGTCGGTGGAATAAACAAAAGAATCCAAATCTTTATGCGCCGGGTGCATTTATTCCCTTTGGCGACGGCGCGCGCATTTGTGTTGGCGGCAGGTTTGCTGTTTTAGAAGCCACACTGGCTATTGCAACACTCATCCAACGCTTTAATTTTAAATTGGAAATGACGCCTGATCAGGATCCCAGCATTTTTTTTGAAACGTATTTTGAAGGAACATTGAAACCAGCGCATGAGGCGGCGATGACGTTTACGAGACGGTGTCCGTAATGTACCCGAGAAATTTAATCATAGGTATCTACACAACTAAACTGTCATTCCCGCGCAGGCGCACTGTCGTCCGGTAAATCGGTATGATAATTACAC
>CAZEEF010000111.1:0-7121 GCA_964511095.1 uncultured Coxiellaceae bacterium
CATTGCTCAATGTGTGTTGTAATGAAAAATTCGATTCAGGCATGACATTGCGAATCAGTGCTGACAATTGTACTTCACCAAAAGCACCGCGCGTACGTCTGTCTGTTAAAATTTCCTGTAAGTTAACGACGTTGCTGGATAATTCAGTAATTTTTTTCTGCGCCGCATCGATTAAAGCAAGTCTTTTAATCACATCACTGAACGTTTGATTGGTTTTTTCAAAACCGTCGGCTAATCGTTTTTCGACTTGTTGATTAATTTCTTTTAAGCGTAAATCCGTCGTACTGGTCAGATGATCAACGCGTTTGCCTAAATCGGTTGAGTAATCATTTAAAGCTTCTTTAACGAGGACGCGCGTTTCCTGAAAACCTTGATGTAAAGTGTCATGCAATATTTTTAAGGTTTGTAAATCCTGTTGTTTATTTTGTTGGCGTAAAAACAAAATGATGACAGTGACGACTAATAATAAAATAATTGCAAAAACGATAGTCATTATGGGCATATCAATTCCCTTATTTTAAATTAACAGCGTATTCCGCCACGGGCCGCACTTTTTGAATGATACCATTTTGCCTTAAATACTCCGCAAATGCCAGCCATTCTCGTGCATTGAAATCGGCGGGTTTTTTTGCAAAATAGGGTAGCGTGGCAAACCAGGCTCGCTGATTCAGTGGATCATTTAATTCTGGATGCGATTTCACAAACAATTTCCAGCTTTCTTCAGGATGTTGCTGCAAATAGTCTTCACCTTTTTGTAAGGCAGCTATAAATTTTGGAAACCGTTTATCATTTATTTTATTTTTGTTAATGACAATAATCAGTTCACTATACGTCGGAACACCATTTTGTTCGGGAAGAAAAATACGTGCGGGATTTCCTGCTAATTCTAATTGAATCACTTCAAATGTACGCATCATGCCTGTGACCGCATCCACTTTTTTAGAAAGCAATGCCTGACTCAAATCATAATGCACATTAATGAATTGTACATCGTTTACATTGACATGATTATGTTCCAGCATGGTTTTTAGCGCTGCGCTTGTCACACCGCCGCTACTGTAACCCACTCGCTTATTTTTCAAATCGGCTATTGTATTAATAGAACTCTTTTTTAAAACAGCCAGACAATTTAAGGGTTTATCAATCAATGTCGCTATTCGAATCAGGGGCAAGCCTTGTTCTACTTGCTCAATGAATTGAGGTTCATAAGTGATGGCCATATCCGCTTTTCCTGCCGCAACCAGTTTCGGTGGATCAGCGGGGTCTGCTGGACCGATTAAATTAACATCTAAGCCCGCTTCTTTAAAATAGCCTTTTTGTTCAGCCACGAATAAAGGTGCATGATCTGGATTGGCAAACCAGTCCAATATCACAGTTAATTTTTCTGCTGCCTGTGCTGTTTCTGCCAATAAACTCAATAAAATAATCAACGAAAATATCATTTTTTTCATGTGTTTTCCTAAAATGTTTGCCAGGGAATTAACCGTTTTAACCCATGATCCACAATAAAATATAATCCTAACGAAAAAACAACGAGAATAAATAATCCAGCAAACATTAAATCAATTTGCATTCTCGCATTCGCATTCAACATTAAAAAACCCAATCCCTGACTTGCACCGACCCATTCACCGACCACAGCACCTATTGGCGCTGCGACAGTGGCCACACGCAAACCCGATGCAAAATTTGGCAGTGCGGCAGGTATTCGAATATACCAAAAAAAACGCCATTTTTTGGCATTCATTGTTTTGGCAAGATTCATCCATCCAGTTTGCGTGTGAGTCAAACCATCATAAAAATTGCTGGCAATTGGAAAAAAAATCATAATAACGGCTGTCGCAATTTTTGATGTCATTCCATAGCCAAACCAGATCACGAATAAAGGAGCAATCGCAAAAGTCGGGATTGCTTGACTGATCACCAACACAGGTAATATCCATAAGCTAATCGATTTGAACGAAGCCATTAACAATGCTGCGAGACTGCCGAATACGATGCCTATGAATAATCCTAACAACGTTTCTATCACCGTTATTTTTGTTTCCTGCATAATCAATGCAAAACGATTCGTCAATATCTGTAATACACTGAGTGGTGTTGGTAAAATATAAGCAGGTAATGCAAAAATAATAATAACGAATTGCCAAATGGCAATCAGTCCAATGAATACAGTGAATCCGCGTAAAAATAATTTCATACTGCCTCTTTGGGCTGTGTTAATGCCGCATATAACATGGCTTGATGATGCATGAGCTCAGGGTTATTCATATCACGCGGCGTCGCACTGTCTAATTGCATCATTCGATTTAATTTTGCTGGTTTTCCTGACAAAAGATAAATATCGTTTGCCAAACGCAATGCTTCCAATGGATCGTGTGTGACCAGTAATACCGTACAATCTTTTAATAATTCCGCAGCGAGCGTTTGTAATTGATAGCGTGTAAGCGTATCAACCGCCGAAAAAGGTTCATCCATTAATACAATCGGTTTTTCTTCAAGTAATGTACGAATCAAGGCAACTCGTTGCCGCATGCCGCCTGATAATTGATGTGGAAATTTTTTTTCTGCACCTGCTAGACCCACTCGAGTAAATAATTTTTTTGCATTCGTTAATACAGAAGCTGTTAGGGTTCCACGCAATCGATAACCAATCAATGCATTATCCAGCGCATTAAACCACGGCTGTAATAAATCGGTTTGCGCCATGTAGGCAATTTGCCCCGTGATAGCCGATGTATTATCGCACGTTATTTTACCGTGATAGTTTTCGAGACCCGCCAGTATATTTAATAAAGTACTTTTGCCAACGCCACTTGCACCCAATAAACAAGTCAATTGACCGGCAGGAAGCGTTAAATTTAACTGATTAAATAAATTGTCATTATCATAAGAGAGACAAATATCTTTCAGTGAAATTGTCGGCGCGATTTTTTTTGTCATTATCTTTTAAAACCTGACGTGACAGGATAACGACGATCGCGGCCGAATGATTTATGATTGATGCGTGGACCCAGAGGACATTGTCGTCGTTTATATTCGCTCTGATGAATGAGTGAAATGACTTTTTTTACCACGTCCCGATCAAATCCCTGCTCAATGATATTTTCCAGACTTTGTTCTTGATTGAGATAAAGCTCAAGCATTTTATCGAGCACATCATAAGGCGGTAAAGTATCTTCATCTTTTTGATCAGGCGCTAATTCTGCGCTGGGCGCTCGTGTGATGATACGTTCTGGAATGACAGGATTTGCCTGATTGCGTAACGCGGCTAATTGATAAACGACTGTTTTCGGCACGTCTTTTAATACAGCAAATCCACCCGCCATATCACCATAAATGGTGGCATAACCCACCGCGAGTTCACTGCGATTTCCCGTTGTTAACACTAATTTTCCTGTTTGATTTGAAATGGCCATCAAAATAACACCACGACAACGTGATTGAATATTTTCATCGACTATTGCGCATTTTCCCTGAGGAAAAATCGGGTTTAAACTTTCAATAAAACTATTCACTGCAGGTTCAATAGAAATAATATCGTGTGTGACATCGAGATTTTTAATCAGTTGAAGACCATCTTCCATGCTTATCGAAGAGGTGTAGCGTGATGGCAGCATGACAGCATGCACTTTATCTTTGCCCAACGCATCCACTGCAATAGCAAGCGTTAAGGCAGAATCAATACCGCCAGAGACACCGACCAGTACACCTGGAAATTGATTTTTTAAAATATAATCGCGAACACCTAAAACAAGCGCATCATAAATTCGTTGTTCTTCGCTGGGTAAAGTGAAGGCATTTTGACTCACCAACGTATTTGTCGTGGTCGTTTCAATATCAACGGGCAATAATGTCTCATGACAAAAACCGGCATGCTGACAAATTTTTCCCGTCTGATCAATAACCATGGAACCGCCATCAAATACCCATTCATCCTGACCGCCGACACAATTGACATACACAATCGGCAGTTGCGTTGTCTTCGCGCGTTTGGCTAACGTCACATGACGCTGTTCCTGTTTATCTCGTTCAAAAGGTGAGGCATTGGGCGCTACTATTAAACGCGCGCCATGATTTGCAATGTGGTGTGTCGGTCCTGCGTACCAGAGATCTTCACAAATCACAATGCCGACAGAAATACCATTGATGGGAATCACGCAAGTTGTATTGCCTGGCACAAAATAACGGCATTCATCAAACACACCGTAATTGGGTAAATGTTGTTTGGCATATCTTCCGAGAATGGTTTTGTTATAAATAACAGAACAGGAATTATAAAGTCCCTGAGACGTTGCATGCGGGTGACCGATGACGCAATAAATGCCATCCACTTCTGATTTGAACGTGTTGACGGCTTCATTGACTTCTTCAATAAATGATTTGCGTAACAATAAATCGTCCGGCGGATAACCTGTCAGGCAGAGTTCTGGAAATACAATCAAGTCTGCAGAAAGCGTATCACGTGCTGATTTGGCAGCCTGCATTAATTTGGTTAAATTTCCCTGAATATCACCGACTGTTAAATTTAATTGAGCCGCAACAATTCGTAATTTTTTTGGCATGGGTATAAGGCCTATTCTGAAATAAGTAATTTATATTTTTTGTCGGAGTCAACCGTCAATGTACCGGTTTCCTTGTCTTTTTCATTCGCTATCACAAGCAATTCATAACGATTATTTTCTGTTTGACAATAATCGACGAGAGTACCGCAACTTTTCCCTTCTGAATAAATATCAGCGCCGCGTGTTAATACCAGGGGTGAATCGACGATTGCCCGATACAAATGGTTTTTTAATTTTCCCCGATACTGCATGCGTGCAATGATTTCTTGTCCTGTGTAACACCCTTTATTAAAACTCACTGCGCCCAGCGCGGGTAAATTCAATTCATGCGGCAAAAATTTTTCACTGGTTTCAGGATAAATCGCAGGAATGCCTTCAGAGAGTTTCATGGTCGGTAAATTTTTCAACATAGCGGATGGATTGAAAGTATCACTGACATCGGTCAATGTGACTTTGAAAAAAACGGCATATTTTTGTAAGGCTTGCATGGCGATGGGGATGAGTGCGCGCGGCATTTGCAGGTAATAACGATCATCGTGAAAAAAAAGCAGAAAAAAGCTGATGACTCTGCCTTGCGGATTGCAATGCGCACCGAGGGTCGGCCTGGATGCAGTCACTTCATCCAGGTTGCAGGTCAATTGCCCTTGTAAAAATTTTTTTGCCTGTTCGCCAGCAATGCTTACTAAGCCAAAAGTTGTCATGTCAGATTCTTGAGTTCTCATTGAATAATCGTATTATACTGCGATTTGTCTTGATAAGAAGGGATGAATGATGAAAAAAACAGCTTTGATTATGGTGGATTTACAGAATGATTTTTGCCCCGGGGGCAATTTACCGGTGCCGGAGGGTGATTCGGTGATAACACTCGCAAATCGATTGCAACCGCTTTTTGATGTGGTCGTCGCCACAAAAGACTGGCATCCAGAAAACCATATGAGTTTTGCCTCCAATCATCCTGGTCAAAAAATAGGGGATATCATTAAAGTCCATGGTTTTAATCAAATTTTATGGCCTGATCATTGTGTTAATGCGTCCAAAGGTGCCGAATTTCATCCCGGATTGAATACAGATCACATCATGCAAATTTTTTATAAGGGAACCGATCCTGCTGTCGATAGTTACAGTGCCTTTTATGATAACGAACATTTACGCGCGACGGGTTTAGAAGAGTATTTAACCCAACAAAAAATAACGGATATTTACATCATGGGGCTTGCGACCGATTATTGTGTGAAATATTCCTGCCTGGATGCATCACAGATGGCTTTTAACGTGCATGTCATTGAAGATGCCTGTCGGGGAGTGGAATTACGGGCAGGTGATGTTGCCAATGCAATAAAAGAGATGGAAAAAGCGGGTGTAAAACGCGTGAAATCAGACCGTTTTATATAAAAAATTTTATATTAATCATGAAGTTATGTGATTTTTGGCACGAAAAATGACAAAAGTGTTACACAGAATGAAAAAAATATTAATATAATCATTAAGTTAGCTCACTTTTCCCAGGGTAAATGACAGGGCACTTGGCGGCTTATCGGAGCTTGCTTCACAGTGGGCCTACTATTTGTATTTTAATTGGCATTTCTGTACAATCTACGCTCAATAAATGTAAAATTGATTACATGGGAGCACCTGATGTCAAACACCAGACCTTTACCTGATTATTATAAAATTTTGGAAGTCACTTCAGAAGCTGATGGAGAGGGCATTAAAAAAGCGTATCGTCAATTAGCACTTCAACATCATCCTGATAAGAATAGAGGTCGAGAATTAGAAGCGGAAGAAAAATTTAAAGTAATTCAAGAAGCTTATGATGTATTAGGAAATCCAACTAAAAAATTCAAGTATGATCGAGAGATCAGTTTACAAAAAAAGCAAACTCAAGCATCTAGTTACGCAAGCAATAGTAAATTTCGATTCAGTGCCAAAGCACCTGAATTTAAACCCGGTGGTTCAAGTAGCGATGCTATGATGACAGAAATTAAAACCACATCAGATTTAGCGAAATTTGTAGGAAAAATAATTTCATTCGAGGTATCTGAGATAATCACGTCTTTTCGTATAGCCAGTTATACCATTATGGGAAAAATGTTTGCCTATGTTAGTGAAGAGTTAGTATCGATTCCAAATAAAAGCGGAGGAAAGTTATGCCAAGCAATTCCATGCTATATACTACAAATACGAAATTGTCGTTTTTCTCCGAGAGATTTAGGTAGCCATAATTTGCCGAGTTTATCATTAAAAGCAAGATTAGCATCTTCTGAAGAAATAGATTTAATCAAAAAGGCGGGAGAAACCAATCAAGCCTGGTTTCCAAGTTATAATGATCATCTCTGGACTGATATTTTTAATAAACCTATCCATCAAAGTTCTCCAAAGCCTTAGTGTCAACTAAAAGATTTTAAACAGGCCCTGAAATGAATCATTGTGAGCTGTGACTGATATTCAAACTGGCGTACGAATTATTGAGATTATCTTCTTCGGTGATATCTGCTAATGGTTTTTTAAATAAAGTGTCACCGGTTAAATAGGGTGAGGTATTTTTTGCTGTAGGAC
>CAZEEF010000112.1:0-7104 GCA_964511095.1 uncultured Coxiellaceae bacterium
TTAAATCATCCTGCAGTGAATGCAAAATCGCTTTATTATCAACGAGGGTTGTATAATGTGAATAAAGTGCTTTCTGACACGTGCGAGCATGGGGTTCAATCGCTGCTAATTGTGTTTCATCCATTAAATCGACTTTTGCGCCATTTTGCAGTGCGCGCTGGTAAAGTGTTTCAACCATGGGAATTTCATCATCGGTCCGAGCCACAATGACTTTCCCGACCTCTGCCAGGGTCAAATTTTTTTCGCGACAATACGCTTGTAATAATAAATTTCCCTGCAAGCATAATTTGGCTTTGAGTGTTTCCGGCGGATAATAGATGCCTGCATGTAAAACGCCGCTGTTACGACCGGAAGCATGCAAACCCAATTCTGATTCTTTTTCTATAATGAGAATATTTTCGGCACCTTGTTGCAGTAATTCTCTGGCGAGCGTTAATCCGACAATGCCGCCGCCAATGATGAGAAAATCATGAGACGCGGTCATACCGTAATATCCAGCGTGCCAAAATACGCTTTATCCATGGCTTGCTCAGCAAATTGTTTATCAATAATTTTCAGCAAATATTGTCCATAACCACTTTTTTTCAGCGGTTCAGCCAATTGAATCATTTCATCCGACGTAATATAACCTTTTCGCCAGGCGATTTCTTCCGGACAAGCAATTTTTAATCCCTGACGTTGTTCGAGTAATGCAACAAACTGGGATGCTTCCAAGAGTGAATGACAGGTACCTGTATCCAGCCACGCATAACCCCGTCCGAGTAATTCCACGCTTAATTTATTTTGTTTGAGATAAATCCGGTTTAAGTCCGTAATTTCCAGTTCGCCGCGCGCAGAGGGTTGTAATGACTTTGCATAGTGAACGGCATTGGCATCATAAAAATACAATCCAGTGACGGCATAATGGGAGGGGGGATGCGCGGGTTTTTCAATGATATCGACAATGCGATTATTTTTGTCGAAGGCAACGACACCGTAACGTTCCGGCTCATCGACATAATAGGCAAAGACCACAGCACCCGGTAATTTTTTCTCTGCATTTTCCAGTTTACGCATGAGATCCTGGCCATAAAAAACATTATCCCCGAGGATAAGACAAACATTATCGTTGCCAATAAACGATTCGCCGATAATGAGTGCCTGGGCTAATCCTTCCGGTTTGGCTTGTTCCGCATAAGAAATATGGATACCCAAATGCGATCCATCCCCCAGTAAATCCTGGTAAGTAGTAGTATCTTTGGGGGTGGTAATAATTAAAATATCACGAATCCCAGCCAGCATGAGATTGGATAAAGGGTAATAAATCATGGGCTTATCATACACTGGCAATAAATGCTTATTAATATGCTTGGTAACCGGGTATAAGCGCGTCCCAGACCCGCCGGCTAAAATAATTCCTTTCATGGATGCGGCCAACTCTCGATGATAATAAAGGCCGAAATTGTAACATTAATGGTGGTCAAACAACAACCACGCGCCAATTGCATTTTATTCTGATGAGGGTTGGTAGATCCGTGACAGACTTTACTGAACAGGCTAGAATTAACCTAATTTTTATAATCTTAAGAACCCTATGCTACCTCGCGGCCTGCTAAAAGAATATTCCCAATTTCTGGCTATCCTGCTACGTATGATGGATGTTTTAGCCGTCGTTCTGGGGGGTCTTTTCGCTTATTATTGTAAATTCGGCTCCCTGAACTTAAATACCGAATACCAGTCCGCCCTGATCATTGCGGCTGTCTTAACCCCGATTGTGTTCTCTTTTTTCCATATATACGATTCCATCCGCGCATTAAATGTCTGGCAACACGTGAACCGGCTTATTCAGGCGATTTTTATCGTATGGGTGATGTTAGCGGGTCTCGCTTTTTTAACCAAAACGGGTGAAACCTATTCGCGTTCCTGGTTTTTATTACTGGGTGGTTTTTCATTCAGTTTGTTAATCATTTTTCGTTGCTCTTTACTGATTGTCCTTCGGATGATGCGTTCACACGGTTGGAATGAACGGCGTGCTGTTATCATTGGCGCAGGTGAATTGGGCGAAAAATTACTGGAAGCCGTACAGCATAAATTATGGACGGGTTTTCAAGTGATTGCGATATTGGATGATCAGGCTGACACAAAGACTTCACGCACAATGCATGGGATACCTGTGATTAAAACACCGAAAGATATCAGCGCTTATCTCAATCAATCCGGCCAATCCATTGATGAAGTCTGGTTAGCACTGCCACTCCATGCGGAAAAACGTGTCAAAGCCATTTTGCACGAACTGCGTCATGACACCGTGACAACCCGATTTGTGCTGGATATTTTTGGCATGGATTTATTAAATCATTCACTCACGAGTTTGGCCGGTTTTCCTGTTTTAAATATTCGTTCAACGCCAATGGTCGGTGTGAATCGATTTATTAAAGCCATTGAAGATCGTGTGTTGGCTGGCTGTATTTTATTATTGATCAGTCCATTATTATTACTCATTGCGATGGTCATCAAATTGAGTTCGCGGGGACCTGTTTTTTATCGGCAAAAACGCGTGGGATGGAATGGTAAAGAATTTGAAATGTTAAAATTCCGTTCGATGCCCGTGAATGCAGAATCGACATCAGGGCCGGTCTGGGCAAAAGAAAATGAAAATCGTGCCACGCGCCTCGGTGCTTTTTTACGAAAAACCAGTCTGGATGAATTGCCGCAATTTATTAATGTCTTGTCAGGCGATATGTCGATTGTCGGCCCGCGGCCTGAACGGCAATATTTTGTCGAACAATTCAAAAAAGAAATTCCGCGTTACATGCAAAAACATTTAGTGAAGGCGGGTATTACCGGGTGGGCGCAAGTGAATGGCTGGCGTGGTAATACGAGTCTTGAAAAACGCATCGAATATGATTTGTATTATATTGAAAACTGGTCGCTGGCATTCGATTTAAAAATTATTTTTCTCACGATATTTCGTGGTTTTGTGAATAAAAATGCATACTAAACACTCTTCTAAAAACATACTCGTTGTCGGTGGTGCGGGCTATATCGGCTCACACATGACAGCTTTTTTACTGCGAAATCATTATACGCCTGTTGTTTTAGATGATTTATCCACGGGGCATCGGGATGCTGTTTCAGAGGCCGAATGGATTGAAGGCAGCATTGCAGATACTGAATTGTTAGACCATCTCTTTTCAACGCGTTCTTTTGATGCTGTCATGCATTTTGCATCATTTATTCAAGTCGGTGAATCTGTTAAATCGCCTGAAAAATATTATCAAAATAATGTAGTGAATACGTTGAATTTATTGATGGCAATGGTAAGACACCACATCAATCGATTTATTTTTTCGTCGACAGCGGCTGTGTATGGCGAACCCGAATACACGCCCATCGATGAAAATCATCCGATCAAGCCCGTGAATCCCTACGGTCATTCCAAAAGCATGGTAGAACAAATACTCGCTGATTTGATGCGTGCGCATGGGTTTCACTATGCGGCATTACGTTATTTTAATGCAGCGGGTGCTGACATTTCCGGAAAATTACGCGAAAGGCATGAGCCTGAAACGCATTTAATTCCTTTAATTTTACAAGTGGCCAATGGGCAACGTGATGCGATTACGATACATGGACAAGATTATCCGACACCGGATGGTACGTGTATTCGTGATTATATTCACGTGACAGATTTATGTGATGCGCATCTGAAAGCACTCATGCAGCTTGAAAAAGGTGAAAAAAGTTGTGTTTACAATTTGGGAACAGGGCAGGGTTATTCGGTTAAACAAGTGATTACGGCCGCGCGTGAAATAACAGGTCATCCTATTCCTGTCATTGATGGCCAAAGGCGCGAGGGAGATCCTGCTGTTTTAGTGGCCGATGCGAGACGTGCAATGCGCGAATTACAGTGGGTTCCAAACTATTCGGATTTAAAAACGATTATTCAACATGCGTGGAATGTGACAAATAGAAATTAAATAAAAAATAAATAAAAATAAGGAAAAAAATGGAATATTTAATAGCCGGTGTGGATGAAGCGGGTCGTGGTCCTTTGGCGGGACCGGTGATGGCTGCCGCTGTGATTTTAGCCCCGAATGATGTGATTCCAGGATTAATGGATTCAAAACAGTTAACGGAAAAAAAGAGAGAAAAATTATTCGATCAAATTTATGCGCGCGCGTTGGCTGTCGGTGTGGGACGCGCGGATGTCGATGAAATTGATCGAATCAATATTCTGCAAGCATCACTTCTCGCCATGAAGCGTGCTGTGCTCAATTTAAAAATCGCACCGAATCTTGCGCTCATTGATGGAAATTGTTGTCCTCAATTAGTCTGCGAAACAAAAGCCATTATTCGCGGTGATGAAACGGAACCTGCGATCAGTGCGGCTTCTATTATTGCTAAAGTCACACGCGACCGCGAAATGTGCCAATTGGATTTACAATATCCTCACTATGGCTTTGCACAACACAAAGGCTATGCGACCAAACTGCATTTTGCCGCTTTGCAAAAGCATGGGCCGTGTGAAATACATCGACGTTCATTTGCACCGGTAGCGGTTGAGCGGGAGTCACTTTTCTCAAGTCAAAAGTAATTCGTCATCGCGAGCCTCCGAAGGAGGCGTGGCGATCCAGAGTGTAGCCAATTCAAAAATAATGGCCGCATTCTGGATTGCCACGTCGCATAAAACGCTCCTCGCAATGACAATGTTTATTGTTATCGCCCTAATAACTTAAGATTCTGTCTGGCTATCGGTGGCAACATGCAAGTATTATGATGATCCAAATGATGATCCAAATGATGATCCGGGGGATTTTTGGCTAATAAATGAATATGTTGCCTGGCCATTGGCGCCATAGCGAGATTTTTGTTGTGTAATAAACGCGATGGATTGTTTGCTTCTCGTGTCGCTTCTGATGGGACGTGCGGAGGATATGTTGCTTTAATCAGATCGCGTGCAACAATATTATCTGCATCAATATGTTTATCAATATAAGATAAAAATTTAGATTGCACGATGTGCTTTTCGTATGATTTCTTAAAATGCGTATGGATTTTGGTGAGAATCAATAAAAAAGATTTTTCAAAATCGCTATAACGATCGTCTTTTACCAAGAGCATCTTGGCAGCGATGCCTAATACGCTCACATGCTGGTTTGTTTCAGAAAAAACGTCTACACCATATGCAAGTAATTTGTTAATTTTATTGGAATCTCTTTCGGCAGTTGCTAACAGTAAACTTGAAAGATAGGGTTGATTCTGTTCTCGCATAATAGTCGTTTTATTACGGACCTTCCTGGCTAAATAAATCGGTAAATTTTTATGACGTGTTGATTTCAGGAGTGTCGGTTTTTGATATATTTTTGGCACAATAAGATGAGTGGCGAGACTAGTTGAAGCAATATTGAATAGGCGTTTTAAATCGTCTGTCAGTTTTATCTTGCGTTGTTCATACAACTTTTTATTTTCTTGAAAATTGGCTGTTGGGGTTTTTCCATTTCGATAGGGACATAAATACAAGGGCCGTGTTGTAAAATTATAATTTGTTCCATAATTCAGTAGTAAAGCACATCCCTTCGGGATATCGCAGAGCGCTTTGATCTGTAATGTCCCATTTACCTTCTCACAATAGACATTCGGAATAAAAGCACTGTGATTAACAAACACAGCAGTACTTCCACGCTCATGTCCTAAAATATATTGTTTAGATTGTACGTTTTCATCATATTGGTAAGCATAAGCTTGTTGTTTTTCATCAAGTTCTTCTTCTTGATTGAGAGTAAGCAGGTCACCCAGATAAGGAAATATTACATCCCCTTTTTTTATGTCTGTTTTTGCAACAACACCAAATCGATAACCTGTCTGACTGTTATAGATCAGTATTGGCCATTTTTCTTTTGTTTGGGTATCGCCTAGCATTTCAATTTGGCTCGCTTTTTCCAATGCTGCCATATCAGCTACGCTCGCAGGATCATAAAAAACAATTTTATTTTCTTTTATTTCTTTCGTACGAGGCTTTTTAAGTTGATCCAGTATGAGAGAAGAGGATTCGTCAGGTTTTCTTTTTTGGGAATTTAATCGTGTTTGCATGGTCGTTTTGTATATCTTTTAATGTTAATAATCAATAAATGCTCATTATTTTAACAATACTATTAACGAATCACAAACGATTTTTGAGTAACGGTTTTTAGCATGAAATTGAAAAATACTTATTAATCATATAGTTAACTAACTTTTCGCTATTAAAAACGGAAAAATGTGACACAAGATTAAAGAAATTCTCTATTAATCATATAGTTAACTCACTTTTCCCAGGTAAAAGTGCTTGACTAAGTTTACTTAGTCTAATATGCTTAATAGGATAAATGGAGATGATGCAATGCAAATTAACATACATGAAGCTAAAACACATTTTTCTAAAATCATTAACCAGGTTTTACAAGGGAAAGAAGTGATTATTGCTCGAGATGGCAAGCCATTGATTCGACTTGTGCCGTATTCAGAAGAAGCCAATATTCGACGGGGAGGGCAATTAAAAGGGTTAATTGAAATCAGTGATGATTTTGATGCGCCTTTACCTGAAGAATTGCTAAAACAATTTTATGGAAATGAAGAATAAATGAAATATTTATTAGATACCCATATTGCACTTTGGTGGTTGACTACGCCTGAGAAAATTCAAAAAAAAGCGCAAAAAATTATTGGAGATAAATCTAACTTGATTTATCTCAGTAGCGCTTCTCTTTGGGAAATGGCTATCAAAAAAAGCATCGGCCGTCTTACATTACCGCATAATTTAATTGAAATGATTACTATCGAAAATTTTAAATTATTGCCGATTACTGCTGAAGAAGGACTGGGTGTGGCAGATTTGCCAATGCATCATACGGATCCATTTGATCGTATTTTGATTATCCAGGCAAAATTAAATGATTTAATTTTTATTACACGCGATTCTATGATAAACGAATATCCTATTGTGACGCTGTCAGGTTAGATGGAATAGTCAGTCGCTGGCGCGAAATGCCATCCATTTACCTCTCCCACAAGGGGAGAAGTAAAAGCACGGTACAAACCGGGTTGATTGGTGACAGTTGAAACCGGGATGATAGGTGACACTTT
>CAZEEF010000113.1:0-7092 GCA_964511095.1 uncultured Coxiellaceae bacterium
AACAAGAACAACAAGCGGCTATCACTGAAACAGTTCCTGAGGTTGTATCTGCTGAGCCAAAAGCACCTACGTTAGTCATTAACACTGAAGTAACCACCGCGGAATTAATGAAAAAATTGTCTCCTTCAATAAAACCTATTTCGCCAGCGCCTGATTCACCCATGTCTGTCTCACCTTCTTCACCCATGCCTGTATCGCCAATGTCTGTATCAACAAAATCCGAATCGCCTAAATCACCCACAGTGTCTGTCACCACGATGGCAGCCTATTATGGAAACCCGGGTAATTTCTATCACTATCAGAGCAGCAAAAAACGACCGCATACCGAAGTGGCTGACACTCACACTGCTGAGAATAACGACGAGCAGAGAGTTCGTCTTGGCAGCAAGCGATAATTCTCTTTTATTTGTATTTTAATGTTTACGACCAGCCCGAGGCGATCGAGTGCTTTTCTCGGGTTGATTGTTTTTTTGCGAAGCAGCAGGTTCGAGTTTTTTTGATTGCTCTGATTGCTCTGTAAAGGTGGTATTACTATACGTAGCAGGAAGATTGATAATGGCATCCTGTAAAGGGGTTCTTGCAAATACCATCTCTTTTTTACCCTGTATTTTTTGGTAAGCCTGTTTGTATTGTGCACGAACGCCCGAAAAATCTTCTCTGTTTTCGCTCAAAGCAGCGACTGCACCGAAAAAAGGAATAGTATCAAGTTTGCTATCATTTATTTTCTCGATTGTTTCATTTTGTAAATTTTTATGTGAGTTGCATTTTTTATTGAGATCACTCAATAAAGTTTGCGTCTCTTGATCCAGCAAAGAGTATGTATTTTTTAATCGATCAATAGGCCATGCACTTAAGGTGGTTCGAATGGATTGCATTGTATGAAAGTCACCTGATTTGAAGCATTCGTTTGCTACACGTATCCAATAGCCTAATTCAACAGCGCGTTCTTCAACTGACTTCAACTGAAGAATTCTATTCGTTATATATTGCATAATACGATTACTGTACCCCGCCATAATTTTACTTTGTGTTTTTATTTCAGGGATAGCAAGTGCCTGTATTAATGTTTTTTTACATAAATCTGTTAATTGAAAAGCTGCAACATCATATCGTGGTAAAGCATGAAATTTTTCTTTCGGGGAAAGCGGTGAATGACTAAAAAAGCTCGTATACAAGCTTGTTACTTCGACTGGATGAGTTTGTGGTGAATGCATTGGATGTATCGCATGATGAATGAGATCAGGTATGAAGAAAGCTTGTTGAAACGCCATAAATTTCTGTACCTGAATTTCATCTTCTATAATTTTATTAAAATAGGTATCTGTCATCTTTTTGATTCCAGCCTGAACAAGCGAAAATAATAAATAATCCGTGATTTCTTTCTGTTTTTCGGGAGTTAATTTTAGATAGGTTTCACCAAATGCATTATTGGATTGCATATTCAATAATTCAAATAATTCAGTTTGCAATGCTCCCTCGGGAGTGAACATAGCTTCACGGGCTTTTTTGACAAGATCACCAACAATGTATTTTGTTAAATGTTTGTTTAACCATGCAGCATCATCGAGTTCAATAATACTTTGAAATAGCATGACACGACTTTTAATATCAAATAAAGTTTCAAATAGTGGCTCTGGTAGTGTGCCAATTATTTTTTTACTGATTTCTGTATTATTTTGGAAATCGTTTATTAAAGCGATTCCCAAATTCAATTCTTTATTTAGAAGATGATCTGACAAGGACTGAAAAAAGGTGTTTGATAGCGTTGGTTGTATTTTTAATTTTTGAAGCTTTTTGCTCAATTTTTTTATCAAGGTGTGCTGTTGTTGTTTTTTCTGGGTGATATTTTTTTGAGCGAGTGTAATTTGACTCGTTATATTTTTATTCTCTGATCTTGAGGAACGTTCGCTACTGCCTTTTTCTTTTGTTGTCAAACCCTTGTCACGACGAAAATCAGTCAATTGATCCAACCAACTTCTTTGAACAAAGCGTTGCATTTTTTCCTGTTTGATTGAGTGGGATTGTTCTAATTCTCTGATTTCTTTTTGCAGTGCCGAGACCTCGGTTTGGCAGGATTGAGAAAGTATTTGCATGGCCATTTCATCTACGGCATCTTCCGAAAGCTGACAAAATTCACGCAGTCGTAATAAGATCAACGGGGTGTCAGTCTCTTTATTTTCTTGGGTCGCTTCATTTTTTGTATCAATTAAAATGTTTCCATTTTTATCTAAAACCTGAGCATCCATGAAGAGCTCTCGGGTGCCTTTTATTTGTGTTTTAAGCTGTGCTATTCTTTTTCTCATATCATCAAAAGAAGATGCGTTTTCAAGATGGTGGCTAATATCTTCAAAACTCAGCAATAGTTTAATAGCATCCGGATGCGTAAAAAAACGATCGAATGCCTGGAGATTGTTATCATTATCAGAGGATGCACGTCCGTCCATCTTACATCACCTCGCATGATGCGCTTGATTTTTTATATTTTTTATTAGATATTAAAATTATAGCATAAAAATAACTCATTCTTTCTCAGTTGGAATTATATTGAAAATAAATCATTCAGTTATCGATCTTAGTCTATTGCCATGTCAGCGTTTAGCTGGCGTCGGTACACGTATTGGCGAACGTCTATCGAATATCGGTATTCATCACGTGCAGGATTTACTGTTTCATCTTCCTTCACGATATCAGGATCGTACGTGTGTACATGCAATGAATGAGGTCGGGCCAGGAGAACAGGTGGTCGTTGAAGGCAAAGTGGATACGGTTTCGAATCCGAAAATCGGTCGAACACGATTATTTATTCGCATAAAAGATGCGACTGGTCATCTGCATTTACGTTTTTTTTATGTGAATGCGTCACAACGCAATACGTTAAAAACAGGCACGCTGATACGTTGTTTTGGCGAAATTCGAAGTGGAACGCACGGGTTTGAAATGATTCATCCGGAATATTGCATCATCACGCCAGAGATTCCCTTAGTGATTGAAAAAAATCTCACACCCATCTATCCCACCACAGAAGGCATCAGTCAGTTGATGCTGCGTAAACTGACTCACCAGGCATTACAATTATTAAATGACGGTGGTTTATTGCAGGAAATTTTACCCAATGCTATCTTGCAAACGCTTAATTTTCCTTCATTAAAAGACGCATTGCTATTTGTTCATCGGCCACCAGTCGATGCACCGTTGAATGTGTTAACCGATGGCCAGCATATTTCACAAAAAAGATTGGTATTTGAAGAATTATTGGCGCATCGTTTAAGTTTACTTCATTTAAAAAAAACATTTCAGATTCAGCAGGCAGCGGCTTTCAGAAAACCGGCTGAATTCGTCAGAAAGTTTTTGGCATTATTACCCTTTGATTTAACCAGCGCGCAAAAAAAAGTGGCTGAAGAATTGGCGTGTGATTTATGTGAATCTCATCCGATGTTACGACTGGTGCAAGGGGATGTCGGTTCAGGAAAAACAGTCGTTGCTGCATTAGCTATTTTGCAGGCTTTCGAAAGTGGTTATCAGTCAGCTGTGTTGGCGCCGACAGAATTATTGGTTGAACAGCATTTTCATACGTTTCGAACATGGTTTGAACCTTTAAATATCAAAGTCGTGATGTTATCCGGACAAATGAAAACCGCTCCGCGCCGTGAAGCATTGGCAGCGATTGCCAATCATGAAGCGCATGTCGTGATTGGTACGCATGCGATTTTTCAAAAAGAAGTGACATTTGCCAATATGGCATTAGTCATTGTCGATGAACAGCATCGTTTTGGTGTCGAACAGCGTGCATTATTGCGTGAAAAAGGCGTTCAGTCGAATCAGTGTCCGCACCAGTTGATTATGACTGCGACGCCCATTCCGCGAACACTCGCAATGAGTGTGTATGCTGATCTGGATTATTCTGTGATTGATGAATTACCACCCGGACGTCTACCGGTGATGACGTGTGTTCTTTCCAATTCGCGACGCGATGAAATTTTAACACGCATTCGCGAAGCCTGTGCCGCCGGTCGTCAAGCTTATTGGGTTTGTACACTGATTGAAGAATCGGAAGTCATGCAATGTAAAGCAGCGGAAAATACGCTAGAAGAATTACGTGTTGCATTACCTTTGTTACAGATTGGACTATTGCATGGCCGAATGAAGTCGCACGAAAAAGAAGAGACGATGAAAGCTTTCAAAAATGGCAAATTGCATTTGCTAGTGGCAACGACTGTCATTGAAGTGGGCGTCGATGTACCCAATGCGAGTTTGATGATCATCGATAATGCAGAACGTCTGGGGCTCGCGCAACTTCATCAGTTGCGAGGACGAGTGGGTCGTGGGGCAGAGGCGAGTCATTGTTTGTTAATGTATCAAATGCCATTATCAGAACAGGCAAAAGCACGTTTGGCGGCGATGCGCGAAACAACCGATGGTTTTCGTATCGCGGAACGTGATTTAGCCTTGCGTGGGCCGGGCGAAGTGTTAGGCACAAAACAAACAGGCGATGTTTCTTTGCGAATAGCGGATTTAGTGCGAGACAGTGATTTGATTCCGAAAGTGACTCATGCGGCGGATCTTTTGCAGCGGGAGTATCCGGAGCTCATTGACTTGCTTGTTAAACGCTGGTTAGGCGATCGGGAGCGCTTTGGGCAAGTGTGAATAGGCGAATACGATTAAACCTGATAAACACCACCCAAAATACTGGCCTGTTTTGCTCCCGTCACATTCATCAGGTTGACGGGTTGTCTGGTTAAAGTTTGTTTTGCGAGCCAGGCGAATGCAGTGGCTTCTACCCAATCGGGATGTATGCCATATTTTTCAGTGGATGCTATTGAGTAAGTCGGCCCATTTTCACATAATCGCTGAATGAGAAATTGATTATGAAAACCGCCGCCGCAAATGAGAATTTCACCGATTGAAAAATAAGGCTGAATGGCGTTGAGAATGCTTTGCGCAGTGAGTTCAGTCAAAGTCGCTTGAATATCAATGGGTTGATAGTTTGCGGGTGAGAATTGTTCAAGCCAGTGTAAATTAAAATATTCTCTTCCAGTGCTTTTAGGAGGAATCTGCCCGAAAAAAGAATCTTCTAGCATAGCCGTTAATAATTTTTTCTGGATAGCACCTTGTTTGCCCCAGTTCCCAGCCGTATCTTGTGTTTGCTGTAAATGTTTTTCAGCCCAGGCGTCTAATAAAGTATTTCCAGGTCCTGTATCAAAACCGGATATCTTGTTTTGAGAGAGCAAAGTGACATTGGCTATTCCACCAATATTGACAATGGCACGATCCCTCTCGGCAGAAAAAACAGCTTGATGAAAGGCAGGTACTAAGGGCGCACCCTGTCCACCCCATGCGATATCGCGTCGACGAAAATCTGCAATCGTGGTGATGCCGGTTTCTGCGGCAATAATATTAGGATCACCAATTTGCAGCGTGAATTTAAGCGATGGATGATGACGAATAGTCTGGCCGTGACAGCCAATGGCTTTCACTTGCGTATTTTCAATTTGATTTTTTCGCAATAACGCCAGAGCGGCGGCGGCAAATTGTTTTCCCAGCAATATATCGATTTCGCCCAAACGATTGATTTCATTTTCGCCGGGTTGACAGAGTGCAAGAATGGATTTTCTAAACGAAGTTTCATAAGCTAAATAATACGAATCAACCAGTTTAGGATAAGGTTGACTGAAGTCGACGAGTGCTGCATCAATTCCATCGATGCTTGTTCCTGACATTAAGCCGATATAAAGTTCGCTCATAAAATAGCTTTCCTGTAGATGAGTTTATGCCATAATTTCATTTTTTAGGCAGAGAGTAAAGTATGAACTCAGTGGATCAGGCCCTGGAAATCATTCGGCGGGGCACAGAAGAAATATTAATAGAAAGTGAGCTGATAGAACGATTGAAGACGGGTAAATCATTGCGGGTCAAAGCGGGTTTTGATCCGACTGCACCTGATTTACATTTGGGTCACACGGTTTTATTAAATAAAATGCGTCAATTGCAGGATCTCGGGCATGAGATTATGTTTCTGATTGGTGATTTTACCGGAATGATCGGTGATCCATCCGGTAAAAATGAGACACGCCCTCCGCTTTCACGCGAACAAGTCGAAGCGAATGCAGCCACCTATAAAAAACAAGTTTTCAAAATATTAGATCCCAAAAAAACACAAGTCATGTTTAACTCAGAATGGATGAATAAGCTGGGTCCGGCAGATCTTATTAAATTAGCTTCAACCCATACTGTTGCGCGTATGCTCGAGCGTGATGATTTCCATAAACGCTACACAAATGGCCAGTCAATCGCGATTCACGAATTTTTATATCCGCTATTGCAAGGGTATGATTCAGTCGCAATGAAAGCAGATATTGAATTGGGTGGGACCGATCAAAAATTTAATTTATTGATGGGTCGTGAATTGCAAAAACACTTTGGTCAAAAGCCGCAGACTGTCATTACGTTACCATTGTTACCGGGTCTGGATGGCCTTAAAAAAATGTCAAAATCATTGGGCAATTATATTGGTATTGATGAAAAACCCAGCGATATTTTTGGTAAAGTCATGTCGTTATCGGATGAAACGATGTGGCTGTATTTCGAATTAATTAGTTTTAAGACATTGACGGAAATTAAAAGTTATCGAGAAGAAGTGAATCAGGGTGCCAATCCGCGAGATATCAAATTTAAGTTAGGTGAAGAACTGGTTGAGCGTTTTTACAATCGCGAAGAAGCAAGACTCGCCCGTGAACATTTTGTAGCGCAATTTCAAAAGGGAGAAATACCCGATGATATGCCAGAAGTGATTTTGCAGGTGGAGACGGGTGGTTTAGCGATTGCAAATATGATCAAAATGGCGGGCTTAACCGACAGTACGTCAGATGCCATGCGACTCTTACAGCAAGGCGCAGTGAAATTAGATGGTGAACGGGTAAATGATCGCGGACTCAAGCTGGATGCGGGTCAGACGATTATTTTGCAAGTGGGAAAACGCCGATTTGCAAAAATTATTTTGAGTGCAAATTAGTCTATGAAAAATAATTTAAATTTTTTTAAAAAATAGTGTTGACAGGTACTGCTAAGGATGTAGAATGCGCGTCTCTGATGCAC
>CAZEEF010000114.1:0-6916 GCA_964511095.1 uncultured Coxiellaceae bacterium
TCCGCAACTTCGTTGCGACTTCTCCCACAAGGGGAGAAGTAAAAGCACATTCGTTTTAATTACGCAACAGCGACCAACCAACCTCACCTGATCTTTTACCTGAATCGGGGAGCTGTTGTAAGTGTTTCCTCAAGCGGAATAGAAACGTTCACTGCCGAGCGCAAATTAAAGCCTTGCTCTGTTCGATAACAAAAAGGATTATCCATGACAAAACGATATTTCATCACCAGAAGGGCGACCAAAAACATGACTTCCAGTCGTGTAAAATTTCTGCCAGGACATTTTCTTTCATTAAATCCAAAGGGAAAAAATGCGGCAGGATCCGGTTCTTTAAATATAAATTTTTCTTTTGCGTCCTTTAAAAGATGACCTTCTTCATCTTTTTTCAAAAATCGGGTCGGATCAAATACCAGCGGATTTTTATAAACGGTTTCATTTTGCTGGATATGGGATGTGGAGAGGAAAAAATAATCGCCTTTATGTAAAATAACATCGTCAACAATGACATCCCGATTCACCATTCCTTTCAATTTGGCCAAAGGAGGACGCAAGCGTAGACTTTCGTGAAAAACTGCTTTTAAAAATGTGAAATGATTTAAATCATCTTTTGTTAAATCATCAATCGCTTTCTCATTATCATTTAAATATTCTTGAATTTCCTGTCTCACCCTTTCCAGAATAGGCTTGTGTTTTTCATCCAACAGAAAAGTAATAACCGATATTAACGATTGTGCGGATGTTTCGTGACCCACCACCAAAGACAATCCGGCATCTTTTAACACAGGCATTGAATACAGTAGTTGAATGAATGCGTCATCCCGATTTTCTAATGCGTTCAGCCACTCTTGTGCTGTTTTATTATTTTGCGGATCCCAGGCTCTTTTCAGTGAAACATCTCTTATCCAATTCGGAGTTTCCAAAATGGTGTCCTGATTGCTTTTGATAAGTTCAGCCAGTCTGGCATAACCCGGTGCCATGATTTCATCGAGCGTTTTATGTCCCAAGACATATTTATCATAGAATTCGATGAATGAACTCAAAGGCTGCGGCATGCTGATTTTAGGATTACCGATTTTTTTGATGGCTTCATCGATGGTTGCAGTAAAACTTTCCATAAAATCGTTTGGAAAATGAATCAATCCCAATCGGGTACTCCCGGTCACTTCCATCGCAAATCGGGCAGAAAAATCGCTTAAATGAGAAATTCCGCCTTGCTCCTTAATTTCGTTTAAATATTTTTTTGCAATATCATGCATATCTGGCACGATTTTTTTTAATTCGGGTTCAGCGAAAAAGTGACGATGAAATTCCCCGCTTAATTTTTCCCAATTGTCAGATTTTGTTTCTTCTTCAAATATATTTCGATCGCCGAAAAGTCTGGTAAAAATACCGCTGGTATCTTTGCCGCGTTCTGCGTCCTTGTTGGCAAACATAATGGTACGAACTTGCGAGGGGTGATTGAATTCAGGAATTTTTTTATGAAAAATACGGATATAAGTGGGCGCACTTTTAACTTCTTGCATTTTTTCATCAAAGGCTTTCGGATGATCATAACGATTTTGATAAGCCGCTGAACCGATTTTGTAATATTCGGCGACGGTGACTTGCTTCGGCAAACCCAGACCGTCTTCGCTACAGGCATCCCACAGATCCCCCACAATATCTCTTGCGGTGTCAGCATACACTTTTTTGGCTTTCTGAAAAAAGTCTAATAACCACGATTGCGAGGATCCCTTTCGCCCATTCATATTATTCTCCTAAACACTCTGAAAATCGATACAAAATTATGTTATAGTGATCAAATCCTAATAATACTGATTATGTTGCCGTATGCTTGATAATCTTTATCAAAACTATATTACGATGTTGCGCTCCACTGATTTCTCCGGCGAAATCCGCACAGATTACGCGACCCGATTAACAGTTGCAACGGATAACAGTATTTATCAAGTCATACCAGAAGCTGTCCTTTTTCCGCGTGACATCAATGATATTTCTATTATTCTACAATTAAGCCAACAACCTCAATTTTTATCGCTCCAGTTTGCGCCACGCGGCGGCGGTACGGGAACAAATGGTCAATCGCTTTCCGCCGGGATGATTATCGATTGCTCAAAATACATGCGAAAAATTTTAGAAGTGAATTTGGAAGCGCGTTGGGTGCGTGTGCAGCCAGGCGTTATTCTTGATCAATTAAATCAGTACCTCAATACGTTGGGTTATTATTTTGTACCGGAAATTTCGCCCAGTAATCGTGCAACGATTGGCGGCATGGTGAATACGGATGCCTGCGGCAATGGGTCTAAATTGATTGGTCGAACCAGCGATCATGTGATGGAATTAACTTGCATCTTGCCGACGGGTGAAATTCTCCATACACAAACTTCTCCGGAAAAATTATTACACAAGCAGTTAAAAAAAATTTTAATGGAACATCATGATCTGATCAAAGAAAAATTTTTTGCAGCGCCTCGCACGTTAACGGGTTATAACCTGGCTAAAGCCTGTCAAAACACACTCGATTTAAATTATCTTTTGTGCGGTGCAGAAGGTACATTAGGTGTGATCGGTGAGTGCAAACTCAAAATAGCGACATTACCCAAATTTAAAAAATTAGTAGTGATTAAATACAAAAATTTTGATGACGCGTTACGTGCCATCGAAATAACACCCGAAATCAAACCGCTTGTGATTGAAACCATCGATGAAAAATTGATTCAAGTTGCAAGGGAAGACACTATTTATTTTTATATTAAAGAGTTTATTCAAAATGCGAATTCAATTAATTTAGTTGAATTTGTTAGCGATGATCTTGCTGACATAGAAAAACAAATGGAAGCACTCTGTGAAAATATTAATAACAGCCCACGGGCTTCGGGTTTTTATCTGGCAAAAAATGCGAATGAAATTAAATTATTGTGGGAATTGCGCAAGAAATCCGTTGGACTGATCAGTAAGCGTTTGGATGGCACGCGTCGTCCCATTCCCTTTGTGGAAGATACCGCTGTTCCGCCGGAAAAATTAGCGGATTATATTACTGAATTCAAACAATTGTTAGATAAACATCAATTGATTTATGGTATGTACGGTCATGTGGATGCAGGTTGTATTCACGTCAGACCCGCCTTGGATACCCGATTACCAGAAGATGAAAAATTAGTGCGTGACATTTCAGATGAAGTGGTTTTACTGGTTAAAAAATATGGCGGTGTCATTTGGGGTGAGCATGGCAAAGGCTATCGCAGTGAATATGGCCCTGCTTTTTTTGGCGAGACGCTTTATCATGTCATACGGCAAATTAAAACACTATTTGATCCACATAATCAGTTAAATCCCGGAAAAATTGCAACACCTATTGGATCCTCTGCGGAAGTCGTCAAAGTCGATGGACCTCTGCGCGGGCACTTCGACAAGGAAATTTCAGCCAATGCCAATCTGGAATATGCCTCTGCCATTGCGTGTAATGGTAATGGCGCCTGTTTTAATTTTTCGACAAGCGATGTCATGTGTCCCTCCTACAAAGTCACCCACGATCGCGTGCACTCGCCCAAAGGCCGCGCTGCTTTGATTCGTGAATGGCTGCGGCGTCCACGCGATGATTTTTCTCATGAAGTTTATTCGGCGTTATCAGGCTGTTTATCCTGCAAAGCCTGCGCCAATCAATGTCCTTTGAGTGTGGATGTTCCCGATGTTAAATCAAAATTTTTAGAAACGTATTATGAACGCAATGCGAGACCTTTGCGTGATTATTTCATTGCAAATACAGAAAAGTTAGCTGGCTGGCAAGCCAAATTTCCCCGATTTTCTAACGTGTTATCGCAAAACTTGATGACTCGCGCCATTTTTAGCAAATGGATTAAACTGGTGGATTTACCTAAGCTTTCTACCAGAGAAAACTATGCCTTTCAGAGGCTGCCAAAAAATTGTAAGACATTACCTTCTGATTCTATTATTTTATTACAAGATGCATTCACATCGTTTTATGAAAAAAATGTATTAATCAACAGTTATCAATTTTTTACGGCTATCGGTTTTACTGTGTATGTTGCCCCGTTTTTTGAAAACGGTAAACCGAAGCATGTGAAAGGTTTTTTGAAAAATTTTGCGGACATCGTTAAAAAAAATAGTACGTACTTAAGACAATTAGCTGCCTTAAATATCCCATTAATTGGATTGGACCCCAGTATTACGTTAACGTATCGTGATGAATATCAAAAAATAATGGCGCCTGAAAAAACAGGATTTACAGTTTTATTACCACAAGAATTTTTGCAATCGCATTTGACAAAATTACCGCGTGCGGTCAATCAGAAAAAATATTATTTATTGAGTCATTGCACGGAAAAAACAGCACATATTGAAACTGAAAAAGAATGGCAGTCTGTTTTCTCCGCATGTGGATTAGCACTGACCCCACTTCCGGTGGGATGTTGCGGTATGGCAGGGTCTTACGGGCATGAAAAAGAACATTTAAATTATTCTCGGGAATTATTCCAGATGGATTGGCAGCGGTTGATTAACGAAAACCCGGCAGACCACTTACTGGCCACGGGTTATTCTTGCCGTGCTCAAGCTAAACGAATCAATGGAACAACTTTATTCCATCCCTTAGAAGTCTTATTGAATGAAATTAAAAAGGAACCTCTATGAGCTATCAATCATTATTTACAGCACTCTGGCAGGATTATATTAATCGGAATCCACACGCCAGCCGCGTTCATCAATTATTTAATGATGAAGGTGAAACCATTATTAACGATCATGTCGCATTTCGCACATTCAATCATCCCAAAATAACGATCGAAAAATTAGCGCAATTTTTTAAAGTATATGGTTATGAAGAAAAAGGGTCATACACATTTCCTGTCAAAAAATTATTTGCAAAACATTATGAACATCCAGATCCGACTGCGCCAAAAGTGTTTATCAGTGAATTATTGACTGAAAAATTTAGCCCTGAATTGCAGAGAACAGTGAATGATTTCATTGAAAAAATGCCTGCTGACGCATTCGATGCTGAAAAATTTTTAACAGCGGGCACATTTTGGGAGCCACCGAGCTACAACACTTATCAAACATTATTAGCAGAATCCGAATATGCCGGCTGGTTATATGCTTTTGGATTTTGTGCGAATCATTTTACGGTGAATATTAATCATTTTAAAAAATTCAAAGAAATTCGCGACGTGAATGAATTATTATTAAAACATGGCTTTAAGCTCAATGCATCCGGTGGTTTAGTGAAAGGCAGACCCGCCGATTTTCTGGAACAATCCAGTACGCTGGCAGAAGAAGTCGAAGTCAAATTTGCTGAAGGGACGTATAAAATTCCATCCTGTTATTATGAATTTGCAAAACGGTATGTTTTACCATCGACTGGAAAATTATATACCGGATTTGTGGCGGCATCGGCGGATAAGATTTTTGAAAGTACGGATGTGCAGAATAGATAAATTCAACCCATACACAAATACTTTATTTCAACATATTCTTCAATGCCATATTTGGAACCTTCGCGCCCAATGCCTGATTCTTTGTAGCCTCCAAAGGGCGCGACTTCTGTGGACATAATGCCTTCGTTGATACCGACCATGCCGTATTCCAGTGCTTCTGCTACGCGCCAGACACGACCCATGTCACGAGTATAAAAATACGAAGCCAAGCCGAATTGCGTCGCATTGGCCATCTGAATCGCTTCCTCTTCTGTTTTGAAACGAAATAAGGGTGCAACCGGGCCGAATGTTTCTTCGCGTGCCACTTTCATTTGGGATGTCACGTCGGTCATCACGGTCGGTTCAAAAAATAATTTTCCAGCAGCATGTGATTGACCGCCCAAGCGTATGGTTGCGCCTTTTGTTTTTGCATCTGCAATATGATCTTTCACTTTTTCAACCGCGGCTTGATTAATCAATGGGCCTTGTTGAACGTCATTATTCAACCCATTTCCAATTTTTAATTGTTTGACAGCATGTAATAATTTTTCTGTGAAATCGTCATAAATGGTATCGTGCACTAAAATGCGATTCGCACACACACACGTTTGTCCAGTATTGCGAAATTTGGAGGCCATTACACCTTTGATGGCCGACTCCAAATCTGCATCATCAAAAACAATAAAGGGCGCGTTACCGCCTAATTCCAGCGAGACCTTTTTCACGGTAGCCGCGCTTTGTTTCATTAATAATTTTCCGACGGCTGTCGAACCCGTAAACGAAATTTTTTTGACGAGTGGATTGGATGTTAATTCCATTCCGATTTTTTCAGGTACTCCGGTAATCACATTAATGACACCTGCCGGAATACCGGCTTGTTCGGAAAGAACGGCTAAAGCAAGCGCTGAAAAAGGTGTATCTTCTGCCGGTTTAATCACAACGGTACAACCCGCAGCCAATGCGGGCGCGCATTTTCGGGTAATCATGGCCATCGGAAAATTCCAGGGTGTGATAGCACCGACAACACCGAGCGGTTGTTTGATCACGAGCAAATGCTGATGGGGTTTGTTTGATGGAATAATATCGCCATAAATACGCCGGCCTTCTTCGGCAAACCATTTGATAAAAGCATTCCCATAATCAATTTCACCGCGTGATTCAGTGAGAGGCTTACCCTGCTCCAGCGTCATGAGACGTGCAAGATCTTCTTTATTTTCGTCAATTAATTTCGCCCAACGCCATAATAAATCGCTACGCTCTTTGGCTGTCAGCGCACGCCATTTTAAAAAAGCGGATTCGGCGGCTTCAATGGCACGAACTGTTTCAGCTGTGCCGCATTCAGGAACCTGTCCTAAAATAGTTTGATCAAATGGATTCATGACAGAAAATGTTTTTTTATTATCCGCATCTATCCATTGACCGTTAATAAAACAGTGTTGACGAAAAAGCGATTTATTGTGGAGTTGCATGGGTATACTCCTGTC
>CAZEEF010000115.1:0-6873 GCA_964511095.1 uncultured Coxiellaceae bacterium
GGATTCACTTTTCCTGGCATAATCGATGAACCGGGTTCATTTTCCGGTAAAATGAGTTCACCCAAACCGCAGCGTGGACCGGAGCCCAGCCATCGCACATCATTTGCAATTTTCATTAAAGCGCACGCTAATGTTTTTAATGCGCCACTTGAAAAAACCAATGCATCATGAGCAGCTAATGCAGCAAATTTATTCGGTGCAGTCTTAAAGGGCAATTCTGTTAAACGCGCAATTTTTTCAGCGGATTTTTTTCCAAAATCCGGATGTGCATTAATTCCCGTACCGACAGCCGTACCGCCTAATGCTAACTCATACAACCCTGGCAGCGTGGCTTCAATATTTTTTAACGCGGCATTTAACTGTGCCACATAACCGGAAAATTCCTGACCTAATGTCAATGGAACCGCGTCTTGCAAATGCGTGCGTCCCACTTTCACGATGGTTGCAAACTTATGTTGTTTTTCAATGAGTGCATTCACTAATTCTTTGAGAGAAGGAATGAGTCTATTGATGATGCTTTCTGTCGCCGCGATATGCATGGCTGTTGGAAATGTATCATTGGAAGATTGCGAACGATTCACATCATCATTCGGATGAATGGGATTTTTACTGCCTAACGTTCCTCCCGCCATTTCGATCGCACGATTTGAAATGACTTCATTGACATTCATATTCGTTTGTGTGCCACTCCCTGTTTGCCAAACTTTTAATGGAAATTGATCAGCCATTTTGCCCGCAATAATTTCATCGGCTGCCGCTGTGATTAATTTCATTTTATCGTCGGATAAAATACCCAATTCATGATTCGTTTGCGCAGCTGCTTTTTTTAAAATGGCAAATGCACGAATCAGTTCTTTCGGCATGAGATCATTTCCAATCGCAAAATGATGCAGGGAGCGCTCTGTTTGTGCACCCCAATAGACATCATTGGGTACATCTATTTTTCCCATACTATCCGATTCAACGCGCGTATTTTGAGTTGTCATAATTTCTCCTAAAGACTTTTTGTCACTAATTCAAATAAATCCGGTGAAAGATTTTTATTTGTTGATAATAATTCTAATTGCTCTCGCATGCGTTTTTGCCGTGTTTCATCAAAACGCTTCCAGTCTGTTAATGGTTTTACCATGCGTGCAGCCACTTGTGGATTCAACGAATTTAACTGCAAAACAACATCAGCCAATAATTGATAGCCTTCCCCACTTTTCGCATGGAAATGAACGGCATTATTGCCGAACGCGCCGATCAGTGCATACACTTTGTTTGGATTTTTAATATCAAATGCTTCATGATGCAACAATTTTTTCACATCGCCCAACGTGCCGGGCAATTTTGAACTGGCTTGTAACGCAAACCATTTATCAATGACTAAGGGATTTTGATGCCATTGTTTATAAAAATCCGACAATGCCTTTGAACGTTCAGGACACTCGACATTCGTTAATGCGCGCAAAGCGGCTATCGTGTCTGTCATGTTAGAAGTCAATGCATTGAGAAATTGGCGCATCCCCATGACTTTATGCTTATTGGACTCGGGTAAAAGCATTAAATAAAAAAGACAGACATTTTTCAAATAACGATCGCCCACTGCTTCCATCGTAAATTCATAGGGCTTATTGTAATTGAGCTGCAAATAAATTTCTTCCCATTTATTTTTTAATTTCACCGCCATTTGTTTCAGCACAAATTCCCTGGCTGCATGAATCGCATCGACATCAATCACATTCATCTGTTCAGCCAAATATTTTTCGGACGGCAGTGTGAGCATTTCTGACAACAACCATTTATCATTTGTTAAATCTTGCATGCACTGTTCGAATGCGTTGATTAAATCATCTGACATTTCCAACGGTTTTTGTTGTTGATAATCTTGCACTAAACGCAGAATTAAATGAATAGCGTACTGTTGGCCTGCTTCCCAGCGATTAAATAAATCCGTATCGTATTTAAATAATAATAATAAATCCGCATCGCTGTAAGGGTAATTTATTTTAACGGGTGCGGAAAAATTTCTTAAGAGTGAAGGAACCGGTTGGGAGGCAATGGAATGAAATGCAAATTGATTTTCCGTTTTATCCACATACAGCATTTTATTTGCCAATTCTTTGCCGTGTTGATCCAGTAATCCGACCGCAACGGGAATAAACATGGGCTTTTTATCCGGTTGTCCCGGTGTTGGCGGACACGTTTGTCTGATTTTCAAGGTATACATTTTTGCAGACGGATCGTATTCGCCCTGAATGTCCAACACAGGGGTTCCCGCCTGACTGTACCATAAACGAAATTGCTGTAAATCAACGCCCGAAGCTTCTTCATGTGCCTTGACAAAATCTTCAATCGTAATCGCTTGGCCATCATAACGCGAAAAATATAAATCCATGCCACGACGAAATAATTCATCACCCAAAATGGTTTGAATCATTCGAATGACTTCAGCGCCTTTTTCATAAATTGTCGTCGTGTAAAAATTATTAATTTCAATGTAAGAGTCAGGCCGAACAGGATGTGCTAAGGGTCCGGCATCTTCCGGAAATTGTGTGCTGCGCAATGCATTGACATTGATAATGCGCGCAACGGTCTTTGATGTCATGTCTGCGTTATATTGGTATTCACGAAAAATAGTTAATCCTTCTTTCAAACTTAACTGAAACCAGTCACGGCACGTAATTCGATTCCCTGTCCAATTGTGAAAATATTCATGCCCGATCACAGCATCCACATGAATAAAATCGAGATCGGTTGCGGTTTCAGGTCTTGCTAAAATATATTTTGTGTTAAAAATATTTAAGCCCTTATTTTCCATCGCGCCCATGTTAAAATCGCTGACAGCAACAATCATATAAATCGCTAAATCATATTCACGTCCAAATGTTTCTTCATCCCAACGCATTGCATTTTTAACGCAGCGCATGGCATGTGCGCATTTATCACTATTTCCTTTTTCAACATAAATACGGAGCGTGACACGGCGATTGGATTTCGTGATAAAAAAATCTTCGATAAATTCAAGATCTCCTGCAACTAATGCAAATAAATAACTGGGTTTGTTAAAAGGATCTTCCCATTGGACCCAATGTTCGTCATTGGCTAATTTTCCCGATGCAATTAAATTGCCATTGGATAAAAGAACGGGATAACGTTTTTGATCGGCTATGATTTTCGTTGTGTATTTTGCCATGACATCAGGACGATCAGGAAAATAGGTTATTCGACGAAATCCTTCCGCTTCGCATTGCGTGCAAAAATTTCCGCTGGATTTATACAGTCCGCTTAAACTGGTATTTTCCTGTGGTTTAATGCGGGTTTGGATTTCCAGAATACATTTTTCAGGCACTGAAAAAATCGTCAGACCATGTGGCGTGACCGTATATTCTGTTCCTGATAATAATTTTCCATCCAGTTTGACAGATTGTAATTCCAATGCTTCACCCATTAATTCTATATTTTTATTGGGTGAAATAGCGGCTGCATTTCGATGAACAGTCAATTTCGATTTGACGGTTGCGTATTCTTCTTCTAAATAAAATTCGAGATCCACTGTCTCTATCAAATAATGAGGAACTTGATAGTCCTTTAAATAAGTCGTTTCGGGTTTATTCATATAGCCTCACTCAGAGCGATTGCGAAAACTCTATAAAAAACCCTGCATAAGCAGGGTTTTTTTGTCGCTTAACAATAATTTAAGCAAAAATTATTGTGTTGTTGCTGTGCCGGAAGTCGCAGGCGCTGTTGTTGCAGTACCGGAAGTCGCAGGCGCTTGGGTGGCTGGAGCGGCTGTGGATGAGCCGCTGGTCGCTGGCATGGTTGCATCATCAGCAAATACAGTCGTTGTCGCCATGACAGCGCCTATTAAAGCTATTGCAAAAAACTTGATTTTCATAACAAAAATTCCTTTGAAAAATGTGAAAAAAATGTGTTAATACCGACTGGTATAATAAACATAAGTGACTTGAACAACAAGAGCCAATCATGAGAAATGCAAATTCCAATATCGATCTGGAAGAAGTTGCCAAATTTAGCCAGTCAGCGGCGCATTGGTGGGACTTAAAAGGCGACTTTAAAGCCCTTCATGAAATCAATCCATTACGAATCGATTTTATCAATAAAGCAGCCGTTTTAGCGGGTAAAAACGTCATTGATGTGGGTTGTGGCGGTGGGATTCTCACTGAAAGTATGGCTAAAATGGGTGCCTCAGTGACTGGCATTGATATGAGTGAACCCGCATTGAATGTCGCAAAACTGCATCAATATGAAAGCGGGTTAACGATCGATTATCGTCTGATGACGGCAGAGGCAATCGCTGCCGAACAGCCTGAGCACTATGATAGGGTGACCTGCCTTGAAATGCTCGAACACGTTCCAGACCCAGCCAGCATCATTCATGCCTGTGCCACATTAGCTAAACCGGGCGGTGATATTTTTTTATCCACTCTCAATCGCAATATGAAATCGTATTTATTTGCCATTCTGGGTGCAGAATACGTCTTGAAACTCATTCCTAAAAATACCCATGATTTCGCTAAATTTATACGACCGGATGAATTAACTACCTGGATTCGACAGGCAGGATTAACGCTCGTTGACATAATCGGATTAAATTATAATCCCCTCACTAAGCAGTATTTTTTGAGTAAAGATATTTCTGTGAATTACCTGGTGCATGTCAAAAAATGAGTTGAGGAGAATGAAGTAATGCATTCCATTAATGCTGTTTTATTTGATTTAGATGGAACATTGCTGGATACAGCCTATGATTTAGGTCTGGCACTGAATCATCTATTACAGGAACAACAATTGCCTGCGCTGCCTTTTGATCTCATTCGTCCTGCTGCGGGAAGTGGTTCGCGCGGTTTGTTAAAACTCGCCATGCAGATGGGTCCGGAAGATCATCGCTATCCTGTTTTATCGGATCGTTTATTAGCTTTGTATCAACACTATCTGACAGAAACGACGCAATTATTTCCAGGCATGGAAACGACATTGGATTTTCTGGAAAAGAATGCCATTCCCTGGGGAATTGTGACGAATAAACCGGCGAAATACACGGATCCACTGATTATGCATCTCCAATTGGATAAACGGGCCATGTGCGTGATCAGCGGCGATACATTGTCCAAGAGTAAGCCGCATCCAGAACCGATATTACATGCCTGTCAGTTGCTTCAACAACGCCCTGAACATTGTTTGTATATTGGCGATTCAGCGATTGATATACAGGCCTGTCAAGCGGCGGGCAGTCCATCACTGGCAGCATTATATGGTTATATACCGGCAGAAGACGATCCTCTGACGTGGGGTGCAGATGGCTATATTCATCATGCTTCGGAGATTATTCCCTTTTTAAAAACCGTGCTAATATCTTCTTGATTTTTGATAAAAAAATCAAAAAAATAACTAAAAATGAACAAAAAAATATCCTAACTTGTTCTAAATCATGTTACAATGTACAAAATTTAACCTTCATAAAGAAAGAGACTGACCGAATGGCTCACCCAAGAAACGTAACCAAAAGTGACTATTTAGCCGCGATAAAGCAATACAAAAAGCGAGAAACACTTTCTATCAATGATTGTGATTTTGTCATTAGCTATCACATTTTAAAGTTTCTTGATCAACATAAAGATAATGAAGTGGAGTTAGTGGAAGCGTATGATCCCTGGAATCATTCTTTATTTTCCGCTGTGATTGAAAAAGCCGATAAAGTGTTGTTCGATATACTTGTCAAAAAACCCATGTTAATTAATAGGCCCAGTTTTGATGGCTTAACGCCATTAATGCAAGCCTGCCGAATCGGAAACGAATACATGATAACCAGGTTATTGGCGGAACCTGGCATTGATGTCAATGCGCGAGCCGGCATTCGAGGTCTTGCTGAAGAAACAGCCCTTTTTTATGCAGCCATCAAAGGACATGCTTATTGTGTGAACGCGTTACTTCATCGAGCAGAAATCTCTCTTGAAGATAAGTCAAAGGCATTAAGCATCATAGAAAACACGCTAAACGAAATTAATTGCTATCCAATGAGAACGCGTGAAGATAATATCAGGGCTGTCGATATGCTCACGGTTTCTTTATTATTAAACGGTGTGCCATTCAATATAGCCAGATTGCAAGCAAACTATCACTGGCCTCATAAGATTGAACCTGATTCCTCAAAACTTTTTGACTATTTACAGAGACAAATGAATGGCTATTCAAGTCGGGCTTCGCATGAGCTCGGTATGGTTTCTTCTATTGCTTTGGATAGGCAAGAAGAAAACAAAATCGAGGCGAAACCTGAATTAGTGCATTTTGATTTAAAAAGAGATAACGTTTCATCCAATCATTCATCAGGACTGTATTTGAGCCCCTCGCCTATTTCCGTTGCAAATGAAGAAGTCAAAACGGAGAAAGTCAAAATGCCGGCTTATGGTACTGTTTTTTCGCCTGACATTCTTAAGAGACCGCTGGCACCGCGTGTTAATTTGTCACCTATTGTGGATGAAAATAGTTTATCCGTCTCTTTTGAAATGACAGACGATCCATTTGAGGCGCCCTGCAGCCCCATTCTTGCCCCAGAAAGCCCAGAAAGATTACTGTCTTCAGATAGCGTCATATTAAATCTGGAGGAATTTACACTTTGTTTTTCTTCTGACGAGGCGACTCCAGCACCGCTCGCTCGATCAGAATCAAGATCGAGCACCATGAGTACAACCTCTTATGCCAGTTTTATCAGTTATGGCGACCCGGCTCCTCTCGCGCGGACTGAATCCTCATCAAGCACCATGAGTACAACCTCTTATGGCAGTTTTATCAGTTATGGCGATCCTGCTCCTCTCGTGCGGACTGAATCCTCATCAAGTACCATCAGCACAACTTCTTATGGCAGTTGTT
>CAZEEF010000116.1:0-6828 GCA_964511095.1 uncultured Coxiellaceae bacterium
TAGATTGGCAGTCATTCGCCAATCTATTTTTAACATTCGTTGGGCGTCAATCTTTGTTACGGTTACTAAGAGTTATCCTTATTCCTTATTGTCCCCTTCTTTTAACCCAGGTGCTCCTAGGGCTTTATGTTTTTTATGATCAGTTCTACCTTTTCCTGCTGCCTTGCCCATTTTCTCTGCGCCATGCGACGCTGTTTCTTTCATGCCTTTCGCAGACTTCGAAGCGGCTCCTTGAACGGCCGATTTGGTTTCACCCATTGCCTGTTCTTCGCCATACGATACGGCATGGCCGCCAATCCAGGTGGTGATACGTTCAGGAATAACGTAAATCAATGAAAATGCCTTGTTCAGCACGGTGATAATAAACGATGTATAAGCCGCAATAAATAATATTTGTTCAAACAAACCCGGGTTTCTAATGATTTGTTGTGTCGCCGCCAGGAAACCTGAATTCACTAAATTGACAACGACCATGGACATAAACATGGAAAGTATTAACCCGATAATCATTAAGCTTGGACGTAAAAACAAATTCAACAATTGCATTAATGCAGGTTCTGCACGGCCTAAAATATCATGCTGACCACCCGGACTCAGAATACCCAGGGCAATAATCGGTCCTGCGACCATGGCTTCGACTGCCGCAATTAACCAACCAATCGCTCCCAGCGTAAAGATCATATAAGGGATCAAAGGAACATAAATGCCAAGCATCGCGCCTATTGAATAGAGCGATGCGATCAAGATAAAGAAAAATGGACCGACCAAATTCACCAATACTTTAAATGCTGCATAAAATGGACTTTCCGTCACACCAAAGCCCATGAATATGGGATTAATGGATGTCAACGCAGCAAAAGCAGCTGCGGCTGTCGTAATCACTACAAACAACAATTGCGCGGTAATCATCATTTGATAACCAAAAGTCGCGATCGAAATCACGGGATTGCTCGCGGATGTTGTGTTGTATCGCATACTATTTTGCCAGGATTTCAATAACGTGGCGGATGCCTCTCCGATACTACCGGAAATATCACCTGACCAACCGGGTGTATTGGTAAAACTGCTGCTGTTGCCTTGCGTTTTTGTCGTCATGGCTGTTAATAATGCGCCCACTGCCGAATAATTCGTGCGATATTGGGCATTCATTTTATTGTTGTCATTCAATTCATATTTCAGAACAGGATAGGCCGCATCGATATTTTTTTGATTCACCTTGGCAATTTCATAATAAAATCCGCCCGCCATGATCCAGCCATACACTTTGGCGAGGTTTTGCCATTTACCCTGGGAAATATCAACTTTCGTCATTTGTTCCTGCATCCAGCTGGAGGCTGCGCCGACTAAGGCAGCCGCGTATTCGCCCACTGCTGCATTGACGGGATCTGAGCCATTCAGATAGTCACTTAATGGATATTGCAAATAAAGATCTGTTGCTGCATTGGCTGGATTCAACTGTTGACTACTGCTGCTGGTCGCATCGGCATAAGACACGATCACGCCTTTGGAATCCACAGCCTTGTCATTCGGAAACAGATTCATCGAACAAATATTCGCGGTTGAAATGAATTTAAGAATAGAGCTCTGCATTTGTTTTGGAGGAACTCTGCAACATTGAGCCGGATTAACACCTTTTATGCCACAGTAATCTTTTATCCATTGCGCTGCTGATCCACCGCCGGGGGTTTCATAAAATTGCACGTATTGATTGTCAACCGTAACCAATTTTTTAGCCACTGCACCCAAGGCAGGCACAATAGCCTGTAAAGCCGCTTGTTGTGCCTTACAAGAATAACAGGCTTGTGTAGAAGGACCCGTCGTGTCCGAAGCAACTTTGCAAGCTGTATCCACATTACAATAGGTGAGTGACCCACACCGACCACCCGGACCCATTTGATAATAAGGATTAGACTGCGGAGAGGTGGCCTGGACAACCTGACCACCGGCTAATGGATTCAACATGTCAGAATCATTCAATGCGCAAAACGCATCATTGGAATTGGCATGTGCGCAATAATATTGGATAGGCTGACTGCCGCCGGTACTACTGGTATCCACATCAGAAAAAGTCGCTTTTGCGCTCGCCTGACACATTAATCCCTGAAAAAGCTGTTTAATTTGGGGTTGCGTACCAAATGTATTTAATGTTCCAGAGTCAACACCTGCATAGGGCCCACCGCCGTTGATCGTGACAAAATCAATGACTCTATTCCACATGACGTCGGCCGCGCCCACCCCCTGCAAAATAATCCACATGATAATCACCTGGATGGCAGAGTAACCCGTTGCCGTGGGAAACAAAGCGGCGATACCCCCGACCGTACGCAAGGGCACCCACAATGCATTCCATTGACGACCTAAAAACTCACCTTCCTGTGCCGTTTTTAAGAGACCCACCACGGTCACATAAACCACCATGAATGCGCCAATGGTAAGCGCTATGGTATTTAAGCCTTTAAATAAAATACCAATGAGCAGATTGGGATTCAGAGCAGGGAGCAGCGTACCGACATAACCAAAAATCTGCCCCAGGTAATAAATCGATTGATCTTGGGGCGCAATCTGGAAAAGATTAAACACCATGATGCGTACCCTCATTTGACGGTTTACCGCGCAGCCATTCCTGGAACGTGCAGCCTAGTTTCCGATGTTTTATCTGAAAGCGCAAAAAACTATAACGAAATGCAAAAGCAAAAAAAACAGCCGCTGTGGCAATCCCCAGAATAAATCCGGATAACGTGCCATAACCAAATAATAAATAAATGGAAAAAAGAATCGTTGCCGATCCGCAACCCACAAATAAGAAGGTATAACTCAAAAACGTTTTTGAAATATGTTCGATTTGTTCATTGCTCAGATTAAAACGTTGTTGGGCTTCATCAAATGTTTCGGGTGTACCCGCAGGCGGAGGAGAATAGAGGTCTTTAATCACTTGCCAGCTTGTTTTGAACTGTGACTTCAACGAGTCATAACCCAGCCAACCTGTTGGATTAATAAAGGTTTTTCGATTAACCTTGAAGACATCTTTCAATGGCATAGTCACCACCCGCTATTAACTAGCTATAATTTTAACAATATCATCCGTTTAGAAAAAAAACAATACCTTGCACGCTTCTGACGACAAACCCGGTATTTATGGGTATACTTTAAAGATAAAGTATAGTGTAATTTTTCTAAAAATGGGTCAAAAATTCATTTTTTAAATAAACAGGAAATGGCTATGCCAGCACTTGATTTGCCCGCTTCACATGATTTCTGGAAAAATTATCAGGATCCGATGATTTATCGAGTGATTGCATTTATGGAAAGTGTTGAAGGCTGGACACTCGATGGGGACCCTGAACTTGAAAATGCGCTGGCCGCCTTCGGCAGCAATCTCGATAAAATTACACGTTTTGAATTAAGCAAAGAAGAACAATTTATTGCCCTCTGCGCTCACATCAAAACATCACGCATTCTCCGCATTTTACAAGCCATCGATACCATTGATCCGGGATCCGCTTCCAAAGTGTTAATGTATGCAGAAGAAAATAATACACCGGAAAATCCGATGGCAGGTTTATTTTTAAGACGAAACATCGTGTTTGAACGCTTGCGCTTGCTGGCGCGCGTATTTGCAAAAGAACGATTTGAATTGATTCTGAAAGCACTGGAGCAAGAACATGTCTAAACTACGTTTGAAAATATTGCTACTCACCGCATTAAGTTTCGTGATAACAAACACGGTCGCAGACCCTTTTTCTTTTCAAAATCCGCCCAGACAACCCGCCAATAACTCGCCCGCACCCCCTTTATCTCCCACTGATTTTGAAGCCAGGGTGCAGACGTTGAGTCAGGCAGCGCAAAAAGACGCCGTCAAAGACGCCAATGATGAACTTAAACAAAGTCCATCGACGCCGCCTTCTGCCAATCCATCTGAGAATACTGTGCCCGCTCAAAAAGAAAATGCCGCTCCTCTTCCTTCCCTGCCCGAAGGCATGACGGAAGAAAATACTCAGTCGACGACAACGACGACAACAACAACGACGCCCACAGAACAACCGGCTATCATCGCACCTGCACCGACTGCAGCGGCGCCGGCGCAGAAACAAGGCCAGGTTTATACAGGATTTGGCGGAGGTTCAACGAATACTACTCAGGCCCCATCGTCATCGTCTCAATCGGGCGGCGGCTGGAATATTAAATACTAGTGATATCGTGTGAAGGATGAAGGAGTCGCTGACATGTTTGAAGTAAAAAACCGCGCAAAAAAAATTTTTGCGATCAGTGCTGTAATATTCACCGCGAGTCTTGTTCCCGCTGCGCCCGCCCATGCAGAAACCGCTATTGATTATCTGAAAGCGATAGCATTGTATACGTATCGTTCTTTCATTAAATTGAATAGTTTGGTTTTGCCTGACAAGTCCAATACAACGCGCGATATTCAGGGCTTTTTTGTGAACTCAACCAATTTCGTCATTGATGACGCAAAAAAACAGGCTGCTTTACAACCCAGCATCACCCAGGATTTTCTAACACCAACGATTGCAGGCCGGAAAAGAGAACGTCCCAATATTGATTATATTAATGATTTTACTTATCAAACCCTATTGGGCACTCCTTTCATGCCCGAGTCGGAAGATCGCATAAAAGCTAAACAAAATCCAATGTATAATTATTTTAAAAATGTGGCTGGATTAAATATCAACCACGAAACGCCGAGTGACGCATGGACGGGACCTGCGGTCAGTAAAGATAATTATCGAAATTTTTATACCACTATTTCTGCCATCCAAACTTACAATGCTTATCTTTTAAGCGGGCTTTATTTAGATGCGCAAAATGGCAATCGTTTATCCGCCATACAAAATGCACTCTTGGAAAAAGCCAGTAATTCTACCTGGTTTGCTCAAATAGGATCTGATCAAATGGGTGTTATTTTACGACAACTCTTAATGTATAGTTCACAGATTTTTGTTTTGTTAACGGAATTGCTCAAAACAGAAAATCAAATGCTCTCTGCACAGGCGATGACGAATACGTTGCTTGTGATGGGGAATCAGTTTACTGAAACACAATTAGTGAGTGCTGCAAAAGGACAACTTCCCATGAGGTAACCATTTCTGTCATGTCAGCACACTGTGAGTTGGCATGACAGGTGTTCTGTTTACTCAACATTTTGCACTTGTTCACGAATCTGTTCGATTAACACTTTCAACTCAACCGATGCCCGAGTGGTATCAACATCGATTGATTTAGCCCCTAATGTATTCGCCTCACGATTTAATTCCTGCATTAAAAAATCCAGACGACGACCGGCAACACCGCCATGTTTTAAAATTCTGCGCACTTCAGAAATATGCGCATCCAGACGTTCCAGTTCTTCTGACACATCCATTTTTTGTGCGAATAAAACCACTTCCTGCTCAAAACGGCTGGAATCCAGTTCAATTTTCGCATCGTTAAAACGGGCGACCAAGCGAGAACGTTGCTGGTTATAAATTTCAGGTAATCGATGACGTACCTTGGTTAACTCGGTTTTCATATTTTCTAATCGCTGCAAAAATAATTGCTTCAACTCTTCACCTTCGCGCAGACGGGCATCCACTAAATCCTGCAATCCTTTTTCCAATAATTGAATAATTTCATCCTGAATCGTTTCCAAATCCGCTTCGGCTATTTGCAGAATTTGCGGCCAACGCAATACATCCATCGGATTCACTGGCGCTGCATTTGTCAGCATTTTTGCAATCACTTCATTGGCTTTACATAATTCCTTTGCAAGATGATGATTGATGGTAATGGCAGCACCTGATACATCGCCTGGCTGAAAACGAATATTACATTCGATTTTTCCCCGACGAATATAATGGCGAATGCGTTCACGCATTTGGGCTTCCAGTGCATGTAACGTTTCAGGCATGCGTACACTTAATTCCAAATACCGGTGGTTAATCGACCGTAATTCACACACTGCACTGCCCCATGCGCCCTGTCCCTGACTTCTGGCAAACGCTGTCATGCTCTGAATCATCTTCATTCTTCCATTCAATAATATTCAGTTAATAATATTCAGGTGTATTTTCTCAGTCTATAATACCGAATTCAAATTATGAATAAAGAGAAAACTATGCGCACAAGTCAACGACCTCTTCATCAATTACGCGATGTTTTAATTACTCGACATTTCACTCGTCATGCGGAAGGCTCGGTCTTAATCGAATTTGGTGATACGAAAGTGATTTGCACGGCCAGTGCCACCTTCGGCGTGCCGCCTTTTTTAAAAGATTCAGGCAAAGGTTGGGTGACGGCAGAATATGGCATGTTACCTCGCTCCACACATGACCGTATGCCGCGTGAAGCCGCAAGAGGCAAACAAACTGGACGCACGCAGGAAATTCAACGCTTGATTGGCCGTTCGTTACGGGCAGCCGTTGATTTAAATGCATTAGGTGAATTCACGATTACTGTGGATTGTGATGTGATCCAGGCAGATGGCGGTACGCGTACTGCGGCTATCACAGGCGGCTGTGTAGCACTTTATGATGCAATTGAATTTCTCAGAAAAAATCGCAAAATCACCTCAAATCCTTTTCGTCAATTTGTGGCAGCGATTTCACTGGGTGTTTACAAGGGTAAAACAATGATTGACTTGGATTACCTGGAAGATTCGAATGCAGAAACGGATATGAATGTCGTCATGACAGAGCACGGTGGTTTTATTGAAATTCAGGGAACGGCTGAAAAAGAAACGTTTGAGCAGCACGCATTAGATGAAATGCTGGTATTAGCGAAAGAGGGTATTCAACAATTGGTACAAAAACAAAAAATCGCTGTTGGAAAATAAAA
>CAZEEF010000117.1:0-6731 GCA_964511095.1 uncultured Coxiellaceae bacterium
TGGATTTAGGTTCCAGCGGGGCAACCCGTGAGAGTTCGAGTCTCTCCTTTCGCACTCATTTAAAAAAGGCTTATTTTCCCGAATGTTATTCAATCAATAGCGCATATTGTTTCTATTCAAAACCTTTTTCAGTTTCATTGCATTGGGTTTTTTACTATAATACAGGCGTTAGAATGCTCTCTTATAGTCGGGGGGTCCTAACGTATGAAGAACAATACATATTATTTAATAATGAGTTAATTCATGTGAATTTATCACTGAGGGTTGTTATGCAAGTATCTGTTGAATCTCCAAGTAAGCTTGAGCGTCGTCTGACTGTTATTGTACCCGTCGAAAAATTAAATGAGGCATACGATAAGCGTATTGCCAAAGTGGCAAAAGATGCAAAAATCGCGGGGTTTCGTCCTGGTAAAGCCCCTCTCAATGTCGTTAAGCAGCGTTATGGAGACTCAGTCCGTCAAGAAGCGCTGAGTGATGTTATTCAATCCTCTCTTTATGATGCTATTCATCAGGAAAAATTGAATCCGGTTGGCGTGCCAAACGTTGAACCCAAAATGGTTATGCCTGATCAACCCTTAGAATTTATTGCTACATTTGAAATATTGCCAGAAATGGAAGGTTTCCACTTTGAGGTGGCTTCACTGGAGAAGCAAGTTGCAACGCTTTCGGAAGAAGATATTCAGCGTGTTATCGAACAATTGCGTGCACAACATACCCGCTGGAAAAAAGTGGATCGTGCAGCGCAAGAAAAAGATCAGGCTGTTATCGATTTTCGTGGCAGTATCGACGGTGTTTTATTTGCTGGTGGAGAAGCACACGATTATCCTATCGTACTGGGAAGCAAAACAATGATTCCTGGTTTCGAAGACGGAATCATTGGCATGAAAGCCGGTGAAGAAAAAGTCATTCACGTCACTTTCCCAGAAAGTTATTTTTCAAAAGAAGTGGCCGGAAAAGTGGCTGAGTTTGCTTTAAAAGCAATCAGTGTATCCGAACCTGATTTACCTGACATGAACGAAGATTTTGTGAAGAAGTTGGGTGTCAAGAGCGGTGATATGGCCGATCTCCATGCAGAAATTCGTAAAAATCTGGAACGCGAATTGGAAAGAGTCATTAGCTCAAAATTAAAGACGCAAGTTTTTGATAAATTGCTTGAGCAAAACACCCTGGAAATCCCCAAAGCGTTGATCGAACGTGAAGCCAATCGGATTCATAATGAAGTTCATCCGCATCATGGTGAGCAACAACATTCTCACACAGCAGAAGAAATGGCGACATTTAACGAAGCAGCTAAACGCAATGTTGCACTGGGTTTGTTGGTTGCTGAAGTGGTTAAACAACATAATATTTCTGCAGACAAGAGTCGCGTACAAACATTCTTGACCAAGTTGTCTTCTGCTTATGAAAATCCTGCTGAAGTGATGGATTGGTATGCAAAAAATAAACGTGCTTATGCTGAAGTTGAAATGCAAGTGTTAGAAGAGCAAGTGATAGAAACGCTTCTAAAAAATGTATCAGTCACAGAAAAGATGTTGAGTTATAACGAATTGATCAGCAATTAATTTAACTTTGAAAATTTTAAAACAAGGAAAAGGGTAATGAGTAAGAGCGATGTTAATTTGATAACAAATTCGAATCTCGTTCCAATTGTGGTAGAACAAACAGCACGTGGTGAACGTTCTTTTGATATCTTTTCACGACTATTAAAAGATCGTATTGTTTTTATTGTGGGACCCATTGATGACATTGTGTCCAATCTTGTTGTAGCGCAACTTTTGTTTCTGGAATCAGAAAATCCGGATAAAGATATTTCGCTTTATATTAATTCACCTGGCGGTGTAGTGACGGCGGGTCTTGCCATATATGACACGATGCAGTTTATTAAACCTGACGTCAGTACAATGTGTATGGGGCAAGCAGCGAGCATGGGCGCATTATTATTGGCTGGTGGTGCTGCGGGTAAGCGTTTATGTTTACCGAACGCAAGGGTCATGATTCATCAACCATTAGGCGGTGTACAGGGACAAGCTTCCGATATCATGATCCATGCGGAAGAAACCCTGAAAATACGCACACGCTTAAATAAGATACTCGCACATCATACAGGGCAACCCGAAGAAGTGATTGCAAAAGATACAGATCGCGATAATTTCATGAGTCCTGAAAGAGCGCTGGAGTATCGATTGATTGATCATATTAAAACAGAACGAAGCTCAACAAATAAGAAGGAAAAAATTTCATAATCATGATGATGACAGGCAATCTTGAAATTTTAAAAATTGCCTCTATCTTAAATTTATAGTTAATCTAAAAGAGGTTGAATGAATGGCAGGTAATGGGAATAAAGAAAAAGTGTTACATTGCTCATTTTGTGGTAAAAGCCAGCATGAAGTTCGCAAGTTAATTGCAGGCCCTTCCGTGTATGTGTGTGATGAATGTGTCGCACTCTGCAATGAGATCATCCATGAAGAAGTGCATAATACTCAATCTGCTGACAGTGCATTGCCACGATTGCTGACGCCTATCGAAATCCGTACCACATTAGATGAATATGTTGTTGGGCAATCGTTCGCTAAAAAAACATTGGCAGTGGCTGTTTATAACCATTACAAACGATTGCGTTCCAAAGGTAAAGATAGCGAAATTGAGTTAAGTAAAAGTAATATTCTCCTGATTGGTCCGACAGGCAGTGGTAAAACATTACTGGCGGAAACGTTGGCAAGATTACTGAATGTTCCTTTTGTCATTGCTGATGCGACCACGTTGACAGAGGCGGGTTATGTCGGTGAAGACGTGGAAAACATTATCCAGAAATTATTGCAAAAATGTGACTATGATGTAGCAAAAGCGCAGACTGGCATTGTCTACATTGATGAAATAGACAAAATTTCCCGAAAATCAGAAAATCCATCGATTACGCGTGATGTTTCAGGTGAAGGAGTTCAACAGGCATTATTGAAACTGATTGAAGGTACTGTGGCATCCATTCCACCCCAGGGTGGTCGTAAACATCCACAACAAGAGTTTATTCAGGTAGACACAAAAAATATTCTATTCATTTGTGGTGGGGCATTTGCTGGGCTGGAAAAAGTGATCCGTGAACGGTCTGAAAAATCGGGAATCGGTTTTTCTGCGGACATTCACAGCAAAGAAGATTCCAAATCGATTGATCAGTTACTCCATGAAGTTGAACCGGCTGATTTAATTAAATTTGGCTTAATCCCTGAATTGATCGGACGTTTGCCCGTTGTTTCCACATTGGAAGAATTAGATAAAAATGCCTTAGTTAAAATTTTAACAGAACCCAAAAATTCCTTAACAAAGCAATATCGTAAACTGTTTGAAATGGAAGGCGCATCGTTAGAATTCCGTGATGCAGCACTTCAAATCATCGCTGAGCGTTGTGTTGAAAAGAAAACAGGGGCGCGAGGATTGCGGTCTATTTTAGAAAAAACGCTCTTAGATACAATGTATGAACTTCCCTCACAAAAAAACATAGCAAAAGTGATTGTCGATGACGCTTGTATAAAAGGTGAATCACCACCTCTATATGTATATGAAAATAGCGAACACGCTATTGCTGCTTCTGAGTGATAAATTTCTTTAACTCTACTATACTTAACAAAGGGGCCAATCGTATATCGATTGCTCCTCATTTGCAGAGGAACTAAACATGACATCAAACAAGAGTGAAAAGAAATTACCCGGTGTTCCTGTACTACCTTTACGTGATGTAGTTGTTTATCCTTATATGGTGGTACCTTTATTTGTCGGTCGGGAACGTTCGATTAAAGCGCTTGAGGTCGCCATGGCCGCAGACAAGCAGATTCTTGTTGCCACTCAAAAGAGCGCTGCGGATGATCAGCCTACTGAAAAAGACATTTATCATATTGGTACCTTAGCGACTGTTTTACAATTACTCAAACTGCCAGATGGTACGGTCAAAGTACTCATTGAGGGTGTTAAACGGGCTAAAATTGTACGCTTTCTACCTAATCAAGATTATTTCCTGGCTGACTTGGAATTAATGGATGATGTGAATACTGAATCACGCGAAATTGAAATTCTCATCCGTTCGTTGAAGTCTCAGTTTGAACAATACGTCAAGTTAAACAGAAAAATTCCAACTGAAATTTTGGCGTCTGTTTTAGCGATTGAAGACGGTAGCAGACTTTCCGATACGATCACAGCGCATTTGTCCTTAAAATTGGAAGAAAAGCAAAAAATTCTTGAAATAATGGATTTGGCGAAACGATTAGAAAAACTTGTCGGAATCATGGAGTCTGAAATTGATTTATTACAAGTAGAAAAGAAAATTCGTGGTCGTGTTAAGCGTCAAATGGAAAAAACGCAGCGCGAATATTATTTAAACGAACAAATGAAAGCTATTCAAAAAGAGTTAGGTGAGTTGGAAGATGTGCCTAATGAATTAGAAGCATTGGCAAAGAAAATTGAAAAATCCGGCATGACGGCTGAAGCAAAAGAAAAATGTACTGCTGAATTGAATAAATTAAAAATGATGTCGCCCATGTCAGCAGAAGCAACAGTTTCACGCAATTATCTGGATTGGATGTTAGCTTTGCCGTGGAAAAATCATTCTAAATTACAAGTGAGTCTCGTTGAAGCTGAAAAAATACTGGAAGAAGAACATTATGGATTGAAAGAAGTGAAAGAGAGGATACTGGAATATCTCGCTGTCAATAAGCGCGTGAAAAAACTCAAAGGCCCCATTTTGTGTCTGGTCGGTCCGCCCGGTGTCGGTAAAACTTCTTTGGGACAGTCTATTGCAAATGCAACAGGACGTAAATTTATCCGTATGTCGTTAGGCGGCGTTAGGGATGAAGCTGAAATTCGTGGACATCGTCGAACATACATTGGTGCCATGCCAGGAAAAATTGTTCAAAAAATTTCAAAAACCGACGTATGTAATCCATTTTTCTTATTGGATGAAATAGATAAAATGGCGATGGATTTTCGCGGTGACCCTGCATCTGCTTTGCTGGAAGTGTTGGATCCAGAACAAAATCATTCATTCAACGACCATTATCTCGAAGTCGATTATGATTTGTCAGATGTAATGTTTGTGGCCACAGCTAACACGTTAGAAATCCCACCGGCTTTGCGTGATCGTATGGAAATTATTCGTATTCCGGGTTACACGGAGAGTGAAAAAATTAATATTGCCATGCGTCATTTAATTCCAAAACAAATGGAAGCGAACGGATTAAAAAAATCAGAAGTTGAAATCCCTGAAGCGACAATACGTTACATCGTACAGTATTATACGCGTGAAGCTGGCGTGCGTAATTTGGAAAGAGAAATTTCTAAAATTTTACGTAAAGTCGTTAAAGAAATTTTATTAAAAACAAAAGCCAAGAAAAAAATGATTGAAGTAGGTGATCTTGAACATTATCTTGGCGTGAGACGATATCGTTATGATATTGCTGCAGAAAAGGATCAAATCGGACAAGTGAAAGGTCTTGCATGGACGGAAGTGGGCGGTGAATTGCTTGAAATTGAAGCTGTTGTATTGCCTGGAAAAGGAAAAACAACGTATACAGGTCAATTGGGCGGCGTGATGCAAGAATCCATTCAGGCAGCTCTGACAGTCGTTCGTTCGAGGGCGCCGTTATTGGGTATTCACAAAAATTTCTTTGATAAACATGATATTCATATCCATGTTCCTGAAGGAGCTACTCCAAAAGATGGGCCCAGTGCGGGTATCAGTATGTGTACAGCTTTAGTTTCAGTGATCACTCAGACACCTGTTCGATCAACTTACGCAATGACAGGTGAAATTACATTGCGTGGTGAAGTACTGGCAGTGGGTGGCATAAAAGAAAAATTATTGGCAGCCCATCGGGGTGGTATCAAAAATGTCATTATTCCGGCGGAAAATGTTAAAGATTTAAAAGAAATTCCGGATAATATTAAAAAGGATTTAGATATTAAATCTGTTCGCTGGATAGATGAGGTACTTGCATTTGCTTTGAATGATAATGCGCATCCAGGAAGGTTGTCAGGTAAAAGTAAAAAAATAAAATCCAAAACGAAGGGAATCTTGGGCAATCCACAAAAAAAATTACGCAAAGGCGAGCGTATAAGGACGCATTAAAAAATATTTACTAAAGATGAATACATTGCTTGACACATGTTTCAGACTGTTGGTATAAATCACACTTCAATTGAGATGGTAACGAAGTACAAGTATGTTTAGGCGCGCGATGGATAGCGAATTATTAAACTAAGGATAGAATAGAGGGCATATGAATAGAGCAGAGCTTATTGAACTTATTTCAAATAAAGCAGAAGTAACTAAGGCTACTGCTGAACGTGCATTGGGTGCTGTCATTGATGCGATTACAGGTTCATTAAAAAAAGATGAGCCAGTCGTATTAGTCAATTTTGGGACATTTGTTGTGCGTCAGCGTGCGGCAAGAAAGGGAAGAAACCCTCAAACGGGGCAAGAAATTAAGATTAAAGCAGCTAAAGTTGTTGGATTTAAAGCAGGAAAAGCATTAAAAGATGCTGTAAAAGAAACTGTAAAAGAAACTGAAAAAGAAGGTCGTTAATCCCACCTGAAATTTTCTTTAAATTACAGTAAATTAAGTGTTGCCAAAAATGTCGCAGGCGTATACATTAGCCTGCCATTTTGGGTGCTTAGCTCAGCTGGGAGAGCATCGCCCTTACAAGGCGAGGGTCGGGGGTTCGAACCCCTCAGCACCCACCAT
>CAZEEF010000118.1:0-6631 GCA_964511095.1 uncultured Coxiellaceae bacterium
GTGCAATTATGCTGCTGATTTACCGGATGCTAGTGCGCGCAGGCGGGAATCCATCTTGGATGGATCCCCGCCTTCGCGGGGATGACAGTGAACCTGTCAGAATTAAATGGAAAAGGTACTAGGAACTCTCCGAAGATCTACGACGAGGCGTGTGCGTGAGGGCGGCGTTATGCTCTAATTCTATATCATCGCCCGTTTCGGATTTTGATGGATTTTCCCGAGAAGAAAGAAAACTAAATGAAGTCAGCGAGCTGACCGCTTGCGTCAAGAAACTCGATAATGACGTCAACGCATTTTCATCCTTCGTTTCAACGGATGCTGCGTTTTCACGTATTTTTTCGGAGGCTAGTTTTTTATTTTCTCTGTATCTCAAAAGGGCCCTTCGAGTTTGTCTGGGTTCGATGGTTTCAATGATCGCTGACATATCTTCTTCACTTTGACTGGCGAATAGTTTATCTAATTCTTTCGAGGGTCGCTCACAGGATTGATGAGTAGAGTGAGCCAAGCTCAGTGCTGTTATCAAATCACTCATGGCGGCTGGCAGATTTCCGCTATCGCGATGGACCATGCCACGATTGCAATAGGCCATCAGATCTGAAGGGTTTTTCAGGATACATTGATTGAAACATTTAATTGCTTCATCAAATTCTTTCAATAGCGCATAGGTCAAGCCCAGATTATGGATAGTGATAAAAATTTGTGGATTGTCTATGACATGCGATTTTTGGTCGAGGGCTAATACGGAACGATAGTCAAGCATGGCGTTTAAGAGGTGGCCTTGTGAATAATGACTGAACGCACGGATATAATAAACATTTGCCCATTGCGGGTCTAACTCTAAAATGGCGTCACATAATTCGACAGCTTGTTTAAAGTTTTTATTTTTGTTTGCCCGTTTGGCTTGCGTAAAATAGGGTGTCAGATCACCATCTTTCATATCAAGTGATGATATGACAGGACTGAAATACCTTTCATTCTGACAGGCATTTTTCAGCGCTTCGCTGGCTTTTGCTTTAATTGCTTTAATGGGATCCGAATCTCGAGCCCAGAGTTGAGCCATGCGATAATCTGTTATTTCTTTCAAAAAGTATTTTTTGGTCTGTTGGATTTTACCCAGTTGTGCATAATACAAACCGCGCTGATAATACGGCGTAGCTGAATGCGGTCTTGATTTGATGACTTTATTGAAATGTTCTATAGAAGCGTCAGAGAGTATATTATCAAAATTGTTTTTTTGTTCTAGATCTCCCACACTTAAAATCCCATGATGCATTAAAATAACCTCAATTTAATACTTAATTGATCGAAATCATATCATTCTGCTCTAAAATAATCCAGTCATATGAAAGAAATTTTCAAGCCTTTCTGCCAGTGAATCCAATGCCAAATTGCAATGCAATGAAAGACGAAGACGACTGGTTCCCACCGGGACGCTCGGCGGACGAATCGCACCGACGTAAATGCCAAATTGTTTTGCGAGTCTTGTTGCGAGGTGGACTGTTTTTTCAGGATCGCCGATGACCAATGGAACAATTGGACTATCATACAACGGCAGATCAGGAAAAATGTGTTTTAAACGCGTTTTAAAACGTAATGTGTCAGACAGCCATTGAGATTGGCGTGCCAGATAGTCTGTTTGAATCAGTTGGATGGCGGCTAAACTCGCCGCGGTTGCAGCCGGTGTCAGGTAAGTTGAATAAATCAATTCAGGTGTACGATTGATTAAATAATTTCGCAAATGCGGTGAATGAAACAGGGTAAAAGCCCCTTGGCTCGCCAGTGATTTTCCAAGCGTCGCCACTAAAATATCAACTTTTTTTTCAACACCCCATTTTGCAATCAATCCATTGCCTTTGGGTCCATACCAGCCCATGGCATGTGCTTCATCCACAATCCAAAAAAAAGAATAACGATCTTTTAATTCACTCATTTCAGTGAAATTCGGATAATCGCCTTCCATGCTAAATACGGATTCTGTGATCACAAACACAGTCCGATTGGGATGTGTGTGAAGACGTAATAATTCTTCCAGATGATTTGAATCCAGATGTCGATAACGGATGAGTTTTGCCTGCGTTTCTTTGACACCCGCTAACATGCTGTGATGAATATAACGATCGGCCAGCACAACATCGCCTTTTTGTGGCAGTGTACTCAGTAATGTTTTATTTGCCGAATAGCCAGAATTCCACAGTAAAGCATCGTCAAATCCACACCATTTTGTTAACGCATTTTCTAATGCTTGATGAATAGGCCAATAGCTGCCGACGGCAGGTGATCCGGCGGAAGTCGTTCCCCATTGTTCGATGGCTTGTTGCGCTGCCTGAATAATAAAGGGATGTGTGCTTAATTGAAGATAATCATTCAGGTTGAGATAAACCTTTTCTGACTCTCTGACAGAACAGGGAATTAATTGCCGAAGCAATCCTTTTTTTTCTCTTGCCTGTAAATAATCAACAATCTGTTTTTCTAAAATAGGATGCATCATAGATTAACAAAGGTTAATTTGTTTTGAGAAAGTCTCAAAAAAACAGAGTGCTTCTGATTGATAGAGTTGATGTCCCCAAATGGGTATCGGCAAATTGGCCAATTCCGAATAATTTGAAGCGGTGATCGCGGTTTCGACAGGCATACTGTCGTTAAACCAGAGACCTGTTGTTATTTTTTTATAGGGTGCATAAGCCGTTAACACGCGTGCCTGATGAATAGCACCCAATCGATTTTGAACGACGAGTACTAAATAATCGACCGGCAAATTTAAAGCCAAATTGACCGCATCTAATCCTGTCTCCTCTAATGGAACAGACAATCCTCCGGCTGTTTCAAGGATACGCCAATCGGTTTCGGGTAAATTTTTTATTTTGTGAAGTATCGTTTCGAGATTCAATTGACAGCCTGCTTTGCGTGCGGCAGAAACAGGCGCAAGCGGTTCTCGGAAAGAATACAGCGTGAAAGCCTCACAGTTTTTTTTATGGTGTGATGAACAATGGGCAATACTGTTTTCTGCATCGCCTGGTTGATGAGGTGGGATGCCTGTTTCAACGACTTTCACGACTTGTACGCGTTGCTCTTTGGATGAAAAATAATGGGCAAGCGCGCGGCATATCCATGTTTTACCGATATTTGTATCATTGCCTGATATCAAAAGTGTTTTCATGTGTCTTCATTCCTAAGTTGGCCAGCATGTTACGATCGGTGTTGAGATCCGGTGTGGGTGTCGTTAAAATGCGTTCGCCGATATAAATGGCATTTGCACCGCTGAAAAAAGCCAGTGCTTGGGTTTCAGAAGATAGGTGATGTCGACCTGCAGCCATTGCGATGATCGCACGCGGCATGGCAATACGTGCAATAGCCACTATACGGATATAGTCAAATGCATTAATAGGCGAACGTTGACCGAGCGGTGTACCTTCGATGGGAACCAGTGCATTGAGCGGTACCATTTCAGGGTGTGGTGACAATTGACTGATAAGATAAATCAGTTTTAAACGATCGGCGACTGATTCACCCATTCCCAAAATGCCGCCGCACGAAATTTTCAAAGGAGAATGTCGAAGCATTTGTAATGTTTCGTAACGGGATTCAAAGGTGCGTGTCGTAATAATGCGAGGATAAAATTCAGGCGAAGTATCTAAATTATAATTATATGTCGTGCATCCCGCATCAAAGAGCCTGTCTGCCTGTTCTTTGGAAATACGTCCCAAACTGCAGCACACTTGCAGACCGGTACGCTGAACTTTGTTAACGATGTGCAATACTTTTTGAAAAGCACTCCCTTTGGGAACATAACTCCAGGCAGCGCCTAAACAAAAATGCGTCACGCCCATCGTTTTGGCCCGCCATGCCATTTTTAAAACAGCATCGGCATTCAACAGGGATTCAGCGGATACCGCTGTTTGATAATGCACTGATTGGGGACAGTAAGCACAATCTTCAGGACAGTGACCTGTTTTGATCGAGACAGCGCCGCATAAATGAATTGTATTCGCCGCATGATAGCGTTTATACATTTCATGTGCTTTATCAATCAAATCATTAAACGGTAATTGATAAAGCCATTCCAGTTCAGCTAATTGCAAATTCATGTAAATATTCCGAAAGCGTTGCAGCCGTTTGTTGGCATAAAAAATCAATCTCACTCGTTGAAATACTGAGTGGCGGCACGATCAAAAGTGTATTGCCAACACCACGTAATAAAATTTCTTTTTCGCGTAAAAAGAGTGAAAAATGATGTGCAACACGTTTATTGAGATCAAACGGATATAATTCAATCGCACAGGCTAATCCACGTTGACGCACCGATTTGACGAAAGGATGTTTCGTAAAATAGAGTTCTATTTTTTTAGTAAAATCATCACAAGTGCGTTGCAGTGCGCCATTTTCGATAAGCCGTTGCAGTTTTTCAATATTTTTAATACTCACTGCCGTGGCAAGTGGATTCGCTGCAAACGTATGTCCATGAAGAAATGTTTTTCCTTCGCTAAAAGGACCGAGAAAAGCTTCATAGATTTCTTCAGTCGTCAGCGTGACAGCCAGTGGCAAGTAACCGCCCGTTAATGTTTTTGATAAACATAAAAAATCAGGCGTGACTTTCTCATCAGCAGAGACCAGCAGATGGCCTAAACGTCCCAGCCCAACGAAAATTTCATCCAGAGCGAGATGGACACGATATTTTTTACAGCGTTCAGCCACGGCTTGTAAAAATCCGGGTGGTTGCAAGTACATGCCGCGCGGTCCCTGAACGGAAGGTTCTAAAAATAAAATAGCTGTTTGATCCGCGTACGTTTCAAGTAAACGATCGAGATCGCACAAACTGTTTGACATGTCATCCAGGTCCGGTGCAACAAAATGATGTGCGGGTAAAAACCAGTTTGAGAATCGATGATGAAAACCCATGGAATGACCTGCGGACATGGCGCCAAATGTATCGCCGTGATAACCGCCTTCCATGCCAATGATTAATTTTTTTTTCGGATGTCCGGTGAGTTGCCAATATTGAAAAGAGAGTTTCAGTGCTGCTTCGACGGAAGAAGCGCCGTTATCGGTAAAAAAAGAACGATTTAATCCGTCGGGTGCAATCTGACTTAATGCATAACAAAGTTCTGATGCAGCAGGATGACTTAAATCTTTGTAACTGGATTGTTGTACTTTTCCTAATTGTTGTATTAGTGCTTCATTCAATTCGGGATCACTGTGACCGTGTACATTTGTCCAGTTGGACGCATTGCCATCGAGATAACGCTTACCGTTTGCATCATACAACCAGCTTCCTTTGGCGTGTGTGATGTGAAGGGGGTTATGTTGTAAATAGTCATGCATTTGCGTAAAGGGATGCCAGCTATGCGTTCTGTCCCAGTGATTTAACTGATCAATATTCATGTAATGTTCCTTTTCTTCTTTTTTGATTGTCGACTAAATAAACATTTTAAAGTTGACAATAGAGAACGCTAGCTTATAGTAGCTAAAACGCAAAAACAAGATAATGAGGCAGAATAAAAAATGATAGGTAGTCAGTTAGCGGGTTTTGGACATTATGTGCCTTCAAATCGTATTGATAATGCTGCACTGGAAATGCGTTTTCATCTTCCCTCGGGTTGGATTGAACAACGCACGGGGATACGGTCAAGACGATGGGCGACAGAGGATGAACAATTGGTTGATCTGGCAGAAAAAGCGGGCAGGGAAGCCATGAAAAATGCTGCGATTCCGCTGAAGGAAATTGCGTTAATCATTTTGGTGACTTCAACACCCGATCATCTCTTGCCGCCGACAGCCCCTTTATTAGCGCATCGTCTCGCTCTTTCAGAGGCTTGTGCGTTTGATTTATCTGGCGCTTGTTCGGGATTTTTGAATGCATTGGTGATGGCAGACAGTTTTGTGCGTACACATAAAAAAGCAGCGATTATTGTCGCTGCGAATATTTTAAGTCGTCGAATTAATTTTTCAGATTATCACAGTGCCATATTATTTGGTGATGCAGCGGCTGCTGTGATGATGAAACCTGTCATGGATTCTGAAAAAGGAATTTTAGGCCTGCATTTTTTATCAGACGGTAGTGCTTATGATTTCATTTCGATATCAGCCGGTGGAAATCAGAAACCGTTTTCTTCTGATATTCCATTGTGTGATTACAAAATGAAATTACAGAAGGGTCCCATGCTATTTACGCAAGCGATCAAAATGATGACACAGTGCGCGTCGCTTGCCATGCAGAATGCTGTTCTTTCATCGGAGGATCTTCACTATTTTGTGCCACATCAGGCGAATCAACGCATGAGTGAAAACACGGCAAAAAAATTGAATATTTCAACAGAAAAAATCATTTCGATTGTGCATGACTATGGAAATTCGTCAGCGGCAGGTATTCCATTGGCTTTGTCCATGACGCATCAGGCTAAAGCGTTTGTGAAAGGCGAAAAAATATTATTAACGACAGTCGGTGCAGGGATGACAGCGGGAGCGGTTATACTGGCATTTTAAAAATGATTTGTCTTGTCGTTTGGGCTGTCAGCCCATAGTCGTAAAGTTAAGGAAGAAAACCGAAGAGCCCCCTCTCCACCCGCGTTTTTTGCGGGAGGAGAGGGAGTGGTTTTCTTCATTAATTCATTGAAATTGTTTGGACGTAAGAATC
>CAZEEF010000119.1:0-6626 GCA_964511095.1 uncultured Coxiellaceae bacterium
ATTCGCAATGTCATGCCTGAATCGAATTTTTCATTACAACACACATTGAGCAATGGCAAGCGTGTCGATTGCATTTTATTTCTGCCAGAACCCACGGGAAATATCACGATTGATGCCAAATTTCCGTTAGAAAATTTTAAAGTGTTAATTGATTCCAATTCCACTACAACCGATAAAAAAAATGCTGAACAACTTTTTAAAATGGATATTCGCAAACACATACAAGACATTTCCGAAAAATATATCATTCCAGGCGAAACAGCGGACGGCGCCATCATGTTTATTCCTGCTGAATCTGTTTTTGCCGAAATTCATGCGCGTTATTTTGATTTGGTTGAAACAGCCCATCGCGCTAAAGTATGGATTGTTTCACCCACCACCATGATGGCCGTTTTAACGACTTCTCGCGCCGTTTTAAAAGATGCAGCGACAAGACAGCAATTACATATTATTCAAAAACATTTGCATTTACTGGCCACTGATTTTGAGCGGTTTCAAAAACGCATGGATAATCTGGCACGCCATATAGAACAGGCACACACCGATGTCAATGAAGTGCATACTTCCGCGAAAAAAATTACGCAACGATTTGGGCAGATTGAGAAGGTTGAATTGGAATCGCCGCTCAATATCACGCTCACTGACGCCTGATTAATGCAATACAAAACTATTTTGTATTTTATATGTTTTGAGTATAATGGTAGAAAATTAATCTGTTTGAAGTGTGAGGGAGATCAATGATGAGGAAGATAAGTCTGGTAATACTCGCATTATTTGCATCTGTTAATCTTTATGCAGCGACAACGGCTGGCGATGATTTAAGTGCTGCCGTCAATAAAAGCATTAAACAACAATCTTCGACAACGAATCAGCCTTCGACGATTGTTTATGGTGGAAAAGATATTTCGCGATCGATTGTCGCCTCTGCCGATGCCTCGACTTGGACACGAAAGCCGATTTTAGTTGGATAATTTCTTATCTGTAGGGGCGACCGCCGGTCACCCCACAGATCTCACTTCGCTATTAATGACTACTCACTTCCATTATTTTTTCCTGACTGACGGGACAAATGATTCCGACTTGAGACATGGCAGTTATCAACGTATTTGTCGGATAATGCCTGTCTTCTGTCGCAGAAAGTAATCCACACCCTGCATCCTGAAAGGTAGAACCCGGTGTCCAGTACTTCATATTGGCATCCAGCATGACCTGATAAGCCATTTGTATCGTCCAATCTTTATTAACAGAAGTATTGATTAAATAAAACAATCGGTTAATAACCCCGCTTGAGTAATGGGGATTCATACCGGGCACAAACTCAGAAACAGTCGCAATGGAATGTCCATCCATGTGAGGATCTTTCATAGAACGTAAGGGTGTATTATTTAAAGAAATACCGCTGCCAATCGTCCAATCGGCACCATTCGTATACCAATTAAAACCCAGTACAGAACGTTCATAATTATCTAACGTCACACCGGTAATATCAGAAAATGCTTCGTTCAAACCACCGGATTGATCCAGATAAGTTAAATTAGAATGATGGTCAGTCACCAGATGGCCAAACTCATGCGATACAACATCCCCTTCAGTCAATGGAGCAAACATTAAATTCCCATTGCCAAAGACCAATTGTTGACTACCGGTCACGCCGGAACTTTTCATGCAATTTGTGCCACAAGCCCATGCGTTATCGTAATCTCCCAAATGCGTCAAGACTCGTAAGGGTAAATCAGTACCGATCGGTTGTTGAACTTTGTATTGGTTGATTAACATATTAATTGTCTGTCTGACGAAATAAGCCGCGTCATTCACCGGTGATAACCCATGATTTTTTGGAGCAAATCCATTGTCATTTGGATTAACATAATCGGGTGCTGAACAGACATAAACAAAGGGTTGTATCTGATGCGCTGTTTCATCGGCTGTTGACATCGGTAGCGTAAAGCCCAAGTCGCCTTCGTCCACATTTTTTAAATTAATGACACGAAATGCGGGGTTGGATATAAAACATAGGTTATTTTGAATTAACACACCGATTTTTCTCAATCCATTTAATCCCGCCATCGAATTACCGAATTGATATTTATATTCTCCTTTATCCAAATCGGTACCGCCCGGACCTTGGGCAACAAAATTCTGCAACGTGGGTAATGCATTCCATTCCTTCAAGATTTTTCCTGTATTTGCATCAATAATATAGGAAGGAATCGTTGCACCCTCCGGTGTTTTGTTTGCGTAAGAAATATGATAAGCCAGCAGCGCTTTTGTCGAAGTTTCGTTATTAAAATAAATGATTTTTTCTGCAAACATATTTTTAGGAATCGCATTTTTACCGATGGCTATTTTTTTTGCTTGATCCAGCGAAATTTTGCCATTCAAGTCTGTCACATCCTGCTCAATACCTTTCAGTAATGAACCCGTGACGGCGACGTTATTTTGTGACGAAATATGATAAATAATTTGTTTTTGCCAAACAGGTAAGCCTCGATAATATTGATCATATCGCACATGACTTTTTTTAGAATCGTCAACAAATCCGGACAACAACTGGAATGAATTGACTGAATTTTTCTGCGTATTTAAATTAGCGGGTAACGTTAACCCTTGCGGAATGGAGGCTGTTTGACTGAGTGAGAATTTTTTGAGTAAAGGTGCATACTCCCCTATTTTTCCCCAAAGCATTTCCTGTTCTGCGGCATAACTCATTGTCCAGGGAAAGAGACATGTTCCTAATGCAACACCATGTAACAATTTCAGCTTCCATGTTTTCATGTTGTATCTCCATTAAGTTTGTTATTTCATAACAATGTGTTCTGACTCTCCAAGTGTGATTTTTTAAAGGGAACAGTTTCACTGTAACTCAATTTATTTTTTAAACAAAGGAATTAGGTGATTTACTCAATGAATAAGGGTTAGCGCTTAATCACTTTTTAAAAAAGTGTCATTAAGATAGCCAAATAACGCGCGCAATGCCATCGCTTCACCACCGGCTGGACGACCCGGACGGGATTTTAAATTCCACGCCATGATATCAAAATGTGCCCAGGGAATATCGTCGGGTACAAATTCTTTTAAAAATAAAGCGGCTGTGATGGCACCTGCATAAGAATCTGCAGAAGCATTGTTGATATCCGCAATGGAACTATTTAACGCTTCACGATAGGCAGTAAACAACGGTAATCGCCAAATGGGATCTGATTTATGTATACCCTGTTCTATTAAACCATTCGCCAATGCATCCTGATTGGAAAACATCGCAGAAATATCTGTACCCACCGCAATTCTTGCCGCACCTGTTAATGTGCTCATGTCAATTAACAAATCCGGTTTATCAGTGACCGCCTCAGTTAATGCATCCGCCAGGACCACACGCCCTTCTGCATCGGTATTGCCGATTTCAATCGTTAAACCTTTGCGGCTTTTGATGACATCGCCTGGACGATAAGCATTTCCTGAAATTGCATTTTCCACCGCAGGAATCAGTACACGTAATTGAACGGGTAATTGAGCCTGCATAATCATACGCGCCAAACCCAACACATGCGCTGCGCCTGCCATATCTTTTTTCATTAATAACATGGCAGACGAAGGTTTAATATCAAGCCCGCCCGTATCAAAACAAACCCCTTTGCCGACTAATGTCACTTTCGGATGTGTTTTATCGCCCCATCTTAAATCCAATAAACGCGGCGCATCATCACTGGCACGTCCTACCGTATAAATACACGGAAAATTATTTTTTAATAAATCGTCACCGATGATTTGTTGAAATGCGGCATTGTATTGTTTTGCTAACGCCTTTGCCGCTTCTGCCAATTCAGAAGGTCCCATATCATCCGTCGGTGTATTAATTAAATCCCTCACATAACAAATCGATTCGACGAGATTCATGATTAAATCGGCATTCTGATTTTTTGATAAAACCAATTGCGCCATTTTTTTAGACGATTTTTTATAACGGGTGAATTGATAGGCGCCCAAACCCCAAGCCAATGCAAAATCGGCATCATCCATCGGATCCAAATCAAAAATATAGTGCCCTTCTGGTAAAGTCGCCGATAAATTCCCAGCACTCCAAAAATTTTTTTTGTCGGATAAACCGCCTAAAACATGTGTTAATTTTCCTGTTGCATCCGGCAACAAACAGGTCATGCCGGCTTCCGCTTTAAATCCCGTGGATTGTAGCCAATTTTTCGTAAAATCAGTTTGTTTGGATAACCAGTCAGCGTATTCACTGGCGGTCAACAGTAAAATGGGAATGGCATTTTCAGCATGACGGGTAAAACAGGTTAACATGACAAACTCCTCACATGACCATGGTATCGGCTGGAATATATTCTTGACTGAGTGCGCTCGCCACCGCTTGATGTGTGATTTGACCGTGACAGATATTCAAACCATTTAACAAATGTGGATCAAGACGCATCGCCTGTTTGTAACCCAGATTAGCTAAGGCTATCACAAAAGGTAATGTTGCATTATTCAATGCGAAAGTGGATGTGCGCGGGACAGCGCCTGGCATATTGGTCACACAATAATGGACAACACCATCGGCAATATAAGTCGGATTTTGGTGTGTCGTTGGACGACTCGTTTCAAAACAGCCACCCTGATCAATGGATATATCAACCACCACTGAACCGGGACGCATTTTGGCAATCATTTCTTTCGTCACTAATTTAGGCGCGGCATTACCTGGAACGAGAACGGCACCAATCACCAGATCGGCGCGTGCAACATGGTGTTCGATAGAATCGGTTGTTGAATAAATCGTATTAATTTTTGAGCCGAATTGTAAATCCAATTGATATAAACGCTCAATCGATCGGTCAATGACCACGACATTCGCACCCATTCCCATAGCCATTCGTACGGCATTGGTCCCTGCCATTCCGCCACCCAACACGACCACTTTGGCGGGTGCGACACCTGGAACACCGCCTAATAAAATACCACTACCACCATTGGTGACTTCCAGACACGTTGCACCTGCCTGAATGGACATACGGCCTGCCACTTCACTCATGGGAGCGAGCAACGGTAAACCGCCATTGCGATTCGTGACTGTTTCATAGGCAATGGCGATACAACCGGATTCCTGGAGTAAACGTGCCTGTTCTGGATCCGGTGCCAAATGAAGATAAGCAAATAAGACTTGATCGGGCCGAAGCATTTTGCATTCTTGAGGCTGAGGTTCTTTCACTTTAACAATCATATCAGCCACTTGATAGATTTCAGCGGCGGTATCAACCATGATGGCCCCCGCCTGCGTATAAGCCGCATCATCAAATCCGATACCTGCCCCTGCTCCGCGTTGTACCAAAACCTGATGGCCATAGGATGCCAGTTCTCTGATACTCGCCGGCACTAACCCCACACGGTATTCATTATTTTTAATTTCTTTTGGGACACCGATTAACATGCTTTATCTCCAATTTCATCTGATCGAATGGGCGGTTGCGTATTATAAGTAGAATGAAAGCTGAATGTCATCAAATTTGGATGGGTCTATTGAACACCCATCTGTCTGAAATAGATTAAATACGGTAATATATTATTGTCATTTAACTATGATATGGGAAATGAATATGTCAAAAAATCAGGATAATAAATTTACAAAAATACTCTTAAATACAGAAAATAATTCTTATTTTTACTTTGCAGACTTTCCAGGCCAAAGTCCAGAAATAATAGAATTAGCAAATTGTCATTTTGAACTAATTGGAAGATGCAAAGCTAAATCAATAGCTAATGAAAATGAAACTATCATACTTGAATGTCACAGATGCAAATGTCCAAATGATGCTATAACTTATTATTTTTTTAAAAATGTAAATAAAAATTTAATTGAATATGAAGGAATAAATGAAAATTTATTCATTGATACTGAATTTTACAATCAACTTACAAAACTCGAAAAATAGAATTGATAGGTGCTCTTTACAACTAATTTTCCCATATTAAAGTCAGTATTGTCCCAAAAAAACATACTAACGTCCGACTAGCTTTTCACCTCTCCCCTTGTGGGAGAGGTCGCCGCGTTTTTTGCGGCGGGTGAGGGGTGATAGCAAACGATTGATCAGAATAATGCAGTTTTTCATCTGGTTTCAAAGAGTATAACAATATGTTAAAACATTTCAAAAAATCCTTGCGAAAAACACAAACCGATGCTGAAGGCATATTGTGGTATCATCTGAAAAATCGAAATTTTCAAAATTACAAATTTAGACGACAACATATCTTATGTGGTTATATTGTTGATTTTGTATGTTTAGAGAAAAAATTTATCATTGAACTTGACGGTGGACAGCATGCAGAGCAAGTTAAATATGATACGACAAGAACCCTAACACTTAAAGCTGATGGCTTTCAAGTATTGCGCTTTTGGAATGACGAAATATTTAATAACATGGATAGTGTTTTAGAATATATTTATGAGGCACTTAATAACACCCCTCACCCGCCGCAAAAAACGCGGCGACCTCTCCCACAAGGGGAGAGGTGAAAAGCTCGATTGCAACGATAGTGTCCACTTAAAGATTTTAAACAGGCTCTTAGTGCCTCGCCCCCGCCGAACCCGAACCCTGCTGCCCGCCTACCTGATCCCAAACCGGATTCGCCCA
>CAZEEF010000120.1:0-6601 GCA_964511095.1 uncultured Coxiellaceae bacterium
CTTCGGAGGCTCGCGATGACGAATGACGCAACAATGCCTTTTCAAAGGGGGAAGCTTTCTTTCCTATAGTTTATTCAATAATTTTTTCGCCTTCTTTCGGCGCAATACAACGTGTGATTGAGTGACGGGATTGTAATATTTCATTGGCTTCCCGGACTTTATTATCGATATCTTTATCCGTTTGATCAGGATCGTGATGATAAAGACACAGTAATTTCACTTTTGCTTTATCAGCAACATCCACCACACGACTGACGCACGAATGGCCCCAACCAATTTTTGCGGGATATTCAGCATCCGAATACGTGGAATCAATCACTAACACATCGGCTTTCTGAATAAATTGTATCAAGCGATCCACATCAAATTGATTATAATAAGGCAAATCTTCCAGATAGAGTTCGTGATCAGTGATATAACAGAATACTTTTTTGTTGTATTCAATACGGTAACCCAGACATTTACCGGGATGATTCAGCAAAATGGTTTGCACTTTGACTTCATCAATCGTAAATGTTTCTTCTCCCAAATCATGAAAACTCATTTTCGCAGCAAATTCTTTTAATGTAATGGGAAAATAAATACTGTCCATTTGTCCTGAAATAATTTTTTCAAGATTCATATCGCCAGCCGGTGAACCTAAAAATTCAAATTCATTGCCTTTCATGTAGAGCGGAACAAAAAATGGTATGCCATTGATATGATCATAATGCGGATGCGATATAAATATTTTGGCAGTTAAAGGGAAACGTTTTTGTTTGATCAAATGATTGGACAACGGTTTCATGCCAGAGCCCGCATCAAATATAAAATAATGTTTTTTGGATAAACTCAGTGTGACGCAATTGGTATTACCACCGTATTTAACCGTCTGTTCGCCAGGAACCGGTAACGTGCCTCGCACACCCCAGAATTCAATAATCATTTCTTTATTGATAATTTCTAAAAGATCATTCACAAACGTATCGGCACGCGCCGGTTTATTGAGATAACCATCGACACCCATTTCAAACGCACGCCGACGATCAAATTCAAATACTTTACTGGTTAAAATAACAAACACCGGTTGTTTGGCTAATGGCAGTTTTCGAACACTCAAAAACAAGTCTAACCCATCGAGTTCTGGCATCATCAAATCGGACACGATGCAATCCGGTGCAAGCGCTGTTATTTGTTTTAACGCTTCTGTCGGAGAGGTAAAAACAGTGACTGTATTGCCTGCTTTTTCCAGTAAAGTTTTATTCAATTCGGCTGCGGCTTGATCATCATCAACCACTACCATATGAAATGTTTTCTGTGTCATGTTACTGTTACTCCTCTTGAATCGGTAGTGTGATGATAAATTCTGTTCCTTGATCGACTTCACTGGTGACTTTTATTTTACCGCGGTGTTCCCTGACAATGTTATTCGATATAAATAAGCCCAAACCGGATCCCATACCGCCAGGTTTAGTCGTCATGAAGGGAATGAAAATTTTATCCAGCATTTCCTGTTTCATACCAGGTCCATTATCTTGAATGCGGATCTCAATTGCATGATCGATGTAGTTTGTTTTTATCCTAATTTGACTATTCGATCGCGTGTGTAATGCATGTAATGCATTGACTAAAATATTCATGATGACTTGATTGATTTTTCCGGGATGACAAAGCAATGGCGGAATATCGCCATATTCTCTGATCACCGTAATATTTTTTTTAATTTCTGAACTCAACAAATTTAAAGTTGAATCGATATTGCGATTCACATCCGTCATGATCATATCAGGTTCATCGGATCGTGCGAACGAACATAAATCGGCAATGACACCGACAGTGCGTGTGATGCCCTCATAGGAAGCAGAAATTAATGCATTGATATTTTCATGCATATGATGAAAATCACCGAATATTTTTTCATCCAACTGTAATTGTTTCACGCGCTCGGAAAATTGTGTCATCATTTTTTTGATGGATTCCATATGGGCTGTTGTCGCATTGAGTAAATGTTTTATTTCATGCGCAACACCCGCAGTTAACATACCTAACGAAGCCATTTTTTCAGATTGCATTAATCTTGCATGCGATTGTTTGAGGGCTTCAAATGCTTCGATCGCTTTATTTTTTTGAATTTCAAGTTGTTTGTTGGAATCCACCAAATCACTCGTTCGATCAAGCACAATTTTTTCTAATTGAAGATTTAATAATTGTAAATTGTCATAGGCTTTTCTACGATCCGATAAAATCGCATGAATCAGTAAAATGGTTAAATAAATAATGGTGATAAATAATTGAATGAGTGAAATAGTGGAATTAACCGATGCAGCATGCATCAGATGGTAACTGGTATGGATGGAATTATAGAGACAAACACTCGATATTAACAAACCGGTCAACAACGCAAATTGAATATTAAATTGAAAAGCTGCCAAAATCGCAAATGGAATATAAATATAAGCTAATTCTGCCGTGCTATGGACCGTGATATAGCCGGTGATGAGAATACTGAACCAGATCACAATTAATTTTAATAAAGGGATTCTGAACAATTTTATTTTCCAACCCATCGTCCAAGCCATGATAGTCGATGCGATGGCAACAACGCCGACTGCATCCGCAATCCACCAGGTTAACCATTGATAAGGCGCTTCCTGTAAAGAAATTCTGCCTATTAATACTAAAAACGGTGTACTCAATGACGCGTTAATCAGGCAACAGGCAAAAGCCGTGACGAAAATAAAAATAAGAACACTGCGAGTATTTTGAAAAATATGATAGGAACCGGTTAATACGAATAAGGCTTTTTTTCCGAGCCAGGCCTGAATGACGCCACCTGTTGCCGGCACCAGCATAAATACGATCGCAATGAAAGAAAACCCTGTCATCATAAACATATGTGAATTCGCGATGAAACAGCCGATGAAAATACCCCACAAAGCCATATCGCCAAAAATTAAAACAGCGGCGAGTGCAATGCCTGCGGGTGGCCAAATCGGTGATACGAGGGTATTAGGTGCTGCAAGAAAAAAGCTTAACTTCGCCGTCATGGCATAAAGGAATGCAATAATAAATATTATTGCTGCTTTTTGCATGGATATTCCTTACAAAATGTTTTATTCCATACTAAATAGTAGCATATTTCGGGCTAAACATGGGCTTTGTTGAGATAAAATATTCAAGCCGGGCGTTTATTTTTTTCTACCCATTTCGCATAGGCTTCCATGAATTTGGATAAAAATTGCTTGGTATCGTCATTTTTTAGGTTGCCTTGATCATCTAATAATTTATCCACTTGACCGAGGTACGCTTCCGGCATTTGCATACACGGCATATTTAAAAAGACAAATGTTTGTCTTAAGTGTTGATTGGATCCAAAAGCGCCAATGGCACTTGGCGACGCGCTGATCACAGCGGTGGGTTTGCCATCCCAAACACTTTTTCCATAAGGTCTCGAACCGATATCAATCGCATTTTTCAGCACACCTGGAATAGAGCGATTGTATTCCGGTGTTGCAAATAAGATACCATCGAACGGTTTAATGGTGTCGCGAAAGGTGACCCATTCATCAGGCGGGGTTGGATCCTTATCCTGATTATACAAAGGCAGATGGCCAATTTCGATGATTTCCATTTTAAGTGAGGCGGGAGCAAGGCGTATCAAATTGTTTGCGATTTTGCGGTTGAAGGAGTCTTTACGCAAACTGCCTACAATCACGGCGATTTTGTTCGTTTTTATCACTTTTGATCTCCCTATGCGTGGTCTGATATAACAATTGAATTTAGTTTAATATTAATATACCTTTTATCCTTTCATCAACTACGATAATGAATCAGGGCTATTCTCATGTGGTTTAAACAAATTCAACTTTTCCAGTTAATGGAATCACATTTTACGACGGACAATCTTGCACAAAAAGTGGAAGAATTAGCTTTTAGACCGTGTTTACCTTCCATGCAGCAAAGTTTCGGATGGGTTTCACCGATGGATGTGGAAAATGCACCGTTGATGCAAAGCATTAATGGGAAAATCATGTTATGTTTGCAAGTGGAAGATAAAATACTTCCACCCATTGTGATTCGTCAGGAATTAGCTAAAAAAATCAAAGAAATTGAAACAGCGGAAAATCGTAAAATTCGTCCTAAAGAAAAAGAACAATGGAAAGACGAAATCATGATGACATTACTGCCCCGTGCGTTTAGTAAACTGACGCGAATTTATGGTTATATTGATACGCAAAATAATTGGTTAGTGCTTGGGACCAGCCATGAAAAAAAGGCAGAACAATTTTTATCTCTCTTCAAAAAATCCGTCAGTGAAAAAGTGTATCCCTTTCAATTAAAAAAATTATCGACCATCATGACGTATTGGATAAAAAATAAAAATTATCCTACTATTTTTTCGATTGAAAAATCCGGCGTCTTGCAGGATCCTGAGCAGCAAAGTCGAATTATTCGCTGCCAGCATCAGGATTTATTTGCGAGTGGCATTCAATCTTTAATTAAAGATGGCTGTGAAGTGAAACAAATTTCGATTGAATGGCATGATCGCATTCATTTCGTATTATCGGACAAATTTGTGTTGCAAAGCATAAAATATCAGGATGAAATGATTGCTCAGGCAAAAGAAATGGAAGCTGAAACAGTGGAACAGCAATTTATGTCGGATTTTTATGTCATGGCGGAATCGTTGGATGGATTATTAAAAGATTTATTAAATGAATTTATTGAAAATGATAAAAGTAAAATTAAAATGAATGAACATATAGTCTAATATGTCATGCCAGCATGTTTTTAGCTGGCATCCAGCGTGGCTTCGATCTGGACTGGATGCCAGCTGAAAGCATGCTGGTATGACACGTGAGGTTTATCACAAGGAATCACACTTAAAAGGTAACGGTATGCCAAATTTCATGTATTCACTTCCTGACATGGATGTCTTTTTAATTTTAATTGCTTTTACAATTGCTGTTTCAATCCTATTTACTGTTATTAATAAAATATTTATTTTTCGTAAATTGCGTTACAAAGATAATGTGACAATCAGCAGTATTAGTGCAGTGATTGGTATTATTTATGGCGTATTAGTCGGTTTTCTCTGTCTGTATTTAATCACCAACCAAAATCATGCTTCACAAGCCGTACAGAATGAGGCGAATGCGTTAGAAAATATTTATATTCAAAGTGCCTGGATGAAACCTGAAGCTCGCGATGAATTACATCAGGATTTGCTGCATTATATCGATGAAGTCGTCAATAAAGAATGGCCGGCCATGAGTCATTTGCAAAAAATTGGTTTGACAGGCGACAAACTGATTTTGAAAATATTGGATGACGTCAAAAAATTCGAGCCACAATCGAAATCAGAAATCATTGTATTTGATAACATGAGTCACTCCATCAATGAATTGTCGAATGCGCGTCATGAACGTATATTAATCAGTTATTCTGTTTTGGCGCCGGAATTGTGGGAAGTCATTTTATTGGGCACTATTTTAATTATTGCGATTAATTATGCTTTCAGAGTGAATTTTTATTTACATCTTTTTGGCACATTCACGTTTGCCATCATGGCTGCTTCCATGCTTTTTTTGTTGGTGACACTGGACACACCTTTTCAGGGTGAATTTGCTGTGACAGCCGATTCCATCAAAGATGTCTCGCATTTTATCAACTCGAAAGAGATGTCACTCACTGATTTAAAATAGGGCTATTCTTCGATAGAAGTCATCACAAACGAACAAAGTGTACACATTTTATCCTTTCATAAAGAGTATACTATTCTGTATGACAACAAAATTTGTTGTTAAAAATAGCTAAAATCAACAGTGAGGAGGCGTTATGAAAAACAAATGGTATCGTTGTTTGTTAGCGGTTCTTTTTTCATTCAGTGTATTAACCCTTTCGGTGAATGCAGACGCTTATTGTACGATGGTTCCCACGCATTGGGTGAACGGTTATAAAGTGCCAGCGCATAAAGTATGTAGTGGTGGACGCTACAGATATGGTTATGCACATTGCAAATGGATACCAGGCCATTGGCGTAATGGATATTATCATGAAGGACATCGCGCTTGCGTACGCTAAACAGTTAGTCATGATTGGCATTTAAACATCGTCTTGTGAATGATATGCAAGACGATGTTTTATTGGATACTTCATTTATCTCATGAATAGGGAAGGGTTTTATGGATGACATCCAGTCAGAAAGAGTGATCGATAAAATTTGGAAAAGTGAACCCACCATCGAAGGCGCAGGTGTGCATCTTAAACGTGTATTTGGATTTCATGAAGTTCCTCTGTTGGATCCATTTTTATTGCTGGATGATTTTCGTTCTGAAAATCCGCTGGATTATAAAGCGGGATTTCCCTGGCATCCGCATCGCGGTATTGAAACAATTACGTATGTATTGGATGGCGATGTGGAACATGGTGATAGCATGGGTCACAAAGGTGATATTTCCAGTGGTGATGTGCAATGGATGACGGCGGGAAGCGGTATCATTCATCAGGAAATGCCAAAAGGAAATAAAAAAGGACAAATGCTAGGGTTTCAATTATGGGCTAATTTACCGAGCCATTCAAAAATGATGAATCCACGTTATCGCGGAATTAAAAAAAATCA
>CAZEEF010000121.1:0-6551 GCA_964511095.1 uncultured Coxiellaceae bacterium
TGATACTACGACACTCGACAACACCAACGACTTCCCTTAAATTCATTGTTCTTTGTAGGCGTGGATGAATTCTCAGAAGATAGAGATGCGCTTGGCTGAGTAGCGAATTGTCCCCTTGATCTAAGGCTCGAGGAAGCTGGTCGCTGCCATGAAGCAATATTCCCTGGTGGTTGAATGACCTCTCTGGATTGGGATGGCGTTCTTAATTCACGAATGAGTTCAGTTAAGTCCTTCACCAAATTTTCGTGAGTGGTAAAACAGTGTTGCAGGCTTCTCAATTCGATTTCATAGGAAATATGAAGAGGCAATAGTCTGGTTTGTTGGTTTAACTCAAGCAATAATCCCTGCAGAACAGAAGCGGCTTCCGTTTTTAATGCGAGCAGGTTTTGTTGAAATTCCGGCAGTTTCTCCTCAACTATTTCACGTAATTCTGGCATGTCTGGTTGTTTTTTATATTTATCATATTGCCTGAAAATAGTCTTAAATAAATCGGCATGCTGACCGAGCAGATCTACCAGCAGAGTGAGATGTTTTTTAGCATGTAACGTACATTTTTTAATAATGAACGATGGTTGCTCATCCTGTTTTTCTTCCAGACCTCTCTGCAACTGAAGATGTTTTTTAAGTTCGGGAAGATACTCTTCCTGTATTTTTGTTCGATGCATCATAAACTTTACATAAAGATGATCAATAGGATAATAATGGGCGGCAGGTGATTGACCTAATTGCATAGTTAAAAATTTCCAGATAATAAATTATTGCGGTTGTCCATTTTGTTGCATGCTTGGCTGTTGGCCGTTTGGCTGCGTCATGGGTTGTTGACCTGGCGCCGGATTTTGGGGTGCCAGAGGGGCTCCGGTCGTGGGTTGTGCAGGCAGGGTATTTGTATTCATTGGATTTTGAGGTAAGGTACCTTGCATGGCTTTGGGTGCCTGTTCCGACGCATTCATGCCGGGTTGTGTTTGTGTCCCGGGTTGCTGTGTTGCGGGTTGTTGTGCTGCGGGTTGTTGCATCACTGGCTGTTGTACGGGAATGGAAGGCGTATTGGAAGGTCCTACCGGTTGATTGATTTCAGAGGGTGCTTCGGGTTTGCTCACTTGCGCGCTCGGGGGTGGCGTATAGATCGGCGGGATTTGCTGAACGGTGATAGCCCCTTCGGGTGCAGGCGGCGTTGTTTCTTCTTTTACAACCTGATCCGCTGCATAAATCGACAAACTGATACCGCTTAATCCGATCGCGAGTAACATTTCTTTTAGTTTCATGTCATGGTCTCCTTAATCCTGTTCAATGGTATACAACACATCTGCGCCATTATCAAGCGTACTGGTTTCTGATTGAATAGCCCAGTGTTTTGTCAATTCGTAACGTAAATTCAAAATAGAAACAGGATAAAAAAGTCCTACGCTATAATGAATCGATAATTTATCCGATAACTTTTTTCCAACGACAAATGACGTGGTTGAAATCACTGAATGAGAACCATTTGTCGCATTCGGGTTAAATACTTGAACCGATTGCACGCCCATTTCTGTCAAGCCTAATTTTTGTTGAATAGTTTTGGTAAAATGGCCTGCGTTTTGCATATTCGGATTTAACGAAGCCAATGCACTCAAGATCGCACCGTATTGAATGCCATTCGCTTGTGATTGCGGGACTTCAAAAATGAGATAGGACAAACAATCAGCCTGTGACAGAGCGGGCGATGAAAATAAATTAAACCTGGGATTTTGCAACGTTCCACTGACTTCCACACCGACGGTAATGGATTGTGTGCCTGCATAAACTGCTCGGAGTGCTGTCTGACCAGAAAAACTGGACACATCACCACCCGTACTCACGCTTTTTAATTTTTTGACAGCAGAAATCATTAAACCGGGATTCATTAAAGAGCCGCCTGTATAAATTAACCGGCCCGTTTGAATCGTGAGCGTTTGACCGTATGCGGTATAAGTTCCTTTTTTAGTAAACAGTTCACCCACTGCATTGATCAAGGTGCCTGGTAATTGTGTCAATTGCACTTGACCACCCAACGCAGTTTCCAGATCGTGATAGGTTAAATGAATATTATCACCCAGTTTCAGTGTCAACTGTAAGGTTGTCGTAAAAGGTAATTCAACCGATTGTTTTTCATGCACAAACACAACATCATCCGGCAATGTCACCATAGAATTGAAATTGTGGGGTGTGATATCAGCAGAAGGAATGAAAAGAGTGCCGTCCACGGTTAAATTTTGTTTTGCGAAATGCAAAGTGACATCCGGTGAAATAATCACATCGTATTCGGGCAAATGAATGGCCTGTAATTCTGAACCTTTCACTCGCAGTGTCAGTGGATAATCGGGTTGATTGAAATCAACCGATCCTTGCAAATCAGCACGGCCTTTACCGGACAGCAAAGAGCCGGAAAAATGCAGTTGTTTGTCGAGTGTCATCGTTCCTTCAAGATGAATATTTTGCGGCGTGATGCCAAGCGCCGGCACGCGCACTTTACCATTTATTAATTTAAAATGTGCAGTGATGTCCGGTTGATTCAATAATCCATTTATCCAAATCGTTGTTTGTAATGTGCCGCTCGGTTCTTTTAATTCGGGAAAATAATACGTGAGTAAACGTAAGTTGTTAGAAGCGGAAAAAATTTTGGGCGTCAAAAAAGGTCCCGTAATATTACCAGTGAAAGAGAGAGATCCCTGTTTTGTTTTCCATTGTATATCCCAACTTTTTTTCAATGTGCCATGGATAACAATCAAAGAATCAGCCAATTGAATTGAAATATGATTGAGCCGCGCCTGTTGTATGGTTGTATTTTTCAGAAAATTCAAAAAAGAATAATGCGTTTTGTCAGCAGAAGTGGCAGTGGGTATTTTGGGTATCACAACAGTCACATCATCCAGCGCAATGGAATGAATCATGAGTTTATTCATCAATAAATCGACGGGATTCCATGAAAAAGCCAATGATTTAATGCGAATGGATTGATTGTTATCCTGATAAGTCACATTCTGCAAATCAAAATCAGATAATAATTTTCCGTGCAGAGATTCGATATGCAATTTTCCATTGAAAAATCGCGTGATCATTTGAACATCTGTTTGCAAGCCTGGCGTGGTCATTGTTAAATAATAAAAAACGCCCATGATCAGTAAAAAACAGAGTATAAAAAAATGCGTTAAGATAAATTTAATCAAAGATCTGGCCCTATGCTGAATTGAACACTCAATGGTTTTCCGGGTTTACTCATCGCTTTTCCAACATACACTTGTATCGGCCCAATGACCGAGTTATAAATCAAACCAACGCCTTCGCCGCGAAATAATTTATCATTAAAATGATTTGTCGCCGTACCGACATCGTAAAAAATGGCGCCGCTCACCTGACCGTAAATTCGATGCTGATATTCCGCGCTCGCGGTTTCAAGATAACGTCCCGGTCCAATACTGCTGAAATCATAACCGCGAACACTGTTTAATCCACCGGCAAAATAACGCAGCGTCAATGGGAGTCGCGCGAGATCATTCACGACGGTATAACCTAAATTGGCGCGTAAAATAATACGACTGGCATCCGTCGGACTCAAAAAATATTTTCCTTTTACTTCCGATTGTAAAAAACTCGTGGCTGAAATCACGTGCTCACTGGCACCCTGTAACGTCAAATTGAAAACAGTCCCATTCGCCGGGTTAATCAAATTATCCACTTTCATGCGTGACATCGTATAGCTGGGATAAAATAGACGACTGACTTCGGAAGGATTTTGTTCGACACGAAAACGTTCAATCAAATAATTTAAACTGAGTGTATGCTGCCATTCGTGCCATGTTTTACTATAACTTCCCGAAAATTTTTCTGAAAAACTCTGACCATTTTTCGGTGTGAATTTTTGTGCGTCGGCACTCAGGGCGTATTGATCGGTGAGTGGATTTTTTCCTGGAATAAAATATTTCGCGGCCAAACCACTTAAGACAGAAGAATATTTGATTTGCGTTGTAAAATGCTGGCCGCTGTCACCGATGCGTCTGAAATCAGTGCCGAGCGTCAGGCGCGGTCCGGTAAACGTACCATAACCTAAACCGATATTATATTGCTTTGCTTTAGGCACCGTCACTGAAACATGAACAGGCACCTGATTTCCCTTAACCTGTTTCAAATCGGGTGTGACGATGACTTCTTTAAAATAACGGCTTTTATTTAAATCTTGCTGAAAATCCAGTAACGTTTGACTCGAAAAAGGTTCGCCTGTGTGGAAAGTGACAAATCGCTGTAAAAAATCATTCGAAAAAGGCGTGGGACTGAATGTCACGGGTCCAAAATAAAAACGCGGACCTGTCTCCAACTGTAAAGTCACAGCCGCCGTATTCGTTTTTAAATTAATTCGGACCTGATGTTGAATGAACATAGCTTTTAAATACCCCTGTTCATTGGCCGTTTGCAGGAGTGTATTTTTGGCTTTTTCATATGCCTCTGTCTGAAAGGGCTGACCTCGTTTGAGCGGGAAATTGGCAAAGCATTTTTGCAATTCAGGATTGTCTTTTCCGGGTCCTTGCAAGTCAGAATCAACCTGTGTTATTCGCAGAATAGTGCCCGGTTGAAGAACGGGTTCTGCACGAGCGCTTGGATTGATCAACAAATAGGCAAAAACAGCGATAATTATCATAATCTGGCGTTTCATTTGCACAGGGTATCAAATAATATAGCGCGAACAAACTAAAAAATGAGGAAAACGATTCAATGCAATCACTCAAAATCGGTCATTATACGCATGAACAGCATGCAACAGGCGTAACCGTTTTTTTGTTCGATCAGCCGGCACCGGCCGCTTATTCATTGTGCGGTGCATCACCTGCCAGTCATGAATTGCATGTGTTGGAACTCGATGCACATGTGCCTTATATTGATGGTCTGGTTTTTTCGGGGGGTAGTGCGTTTGGTTTAAATGCGGTATCAGGCGTCATGCAATGGTTTCAGGAACAGGGACGCGGTTATCGAACGCCCTATGCCCCTGTGCCGATTGTGCCTGCCGTTGGGATTTATGATTTTGCTGTGAAATCAGCCATCCCGCCAACCGCTGACAATGCGTATGAAGCCTGTCTGAATGCCATCGACAATAATCCATTACAAGGCCGTGTTGGCGCAGGGGCGGGTGCATCGATCGGGAAATTGGTGCCGCATGCAAAACGAATGAGTGGCGGAGTGGGTTTTGCTGAACGGACTTTAAAAAACGGTGTGAGTGTGTTGGCTTATGCGGTTGTCAATAGTTTAGGGGATGTGCGCGATGGTTCAAAAATAATAGCGGGTGCGCGTTTACCGGATGGAAAATTTGCGAATTGTGAACGATATCTTTTAACAGGTCATGAAGAAATTGTCAGCGATTTGGCGAATACAACACTCGTTGCTGTTTTTACCAATGCAAAATTTTCGAAAGTGGAATTAAAACGGATTGGAAAAGTGGCGATGGCGGGTATGGCGCGCGCGATTTCACCGGTCTTTACGGAAAGTGATGGTGATATTATTATTTGTGCTTCACTGGGCGAATTGCCTGAAGTGGAATTGGTGGTGAGCGCGATGGCGGCAGAAACAGTGAGACAGGCGATTATCCATGCGGTGAAAGATTCTATTGTTTTATAGGAGCGAAAATGACTTATCGTGTTGCAGCCATTCAAATGACTTCTCATTCGGATGTCAAAAAAAATCTTGAAACTGCCGAAAAATATATTACACAAGCGGCCAACGAGGGCGCGCGATTGATTGTATTGCCTGAAATGTTTGCTGTGATGGGACTGGATCAGTCAGATAAAGTTAAAATCCGCGAAACCGTAGGCGGTGGTCCCATTCAGGATTTTTTACGTGAACAAGCGCTAAAACAAGGGGTTTGGTTGATAGGCGGTACGATTCCACTGGCACTCGATCATTCTTCTGAAAAAGTGAATGCCGCTTGTTTGTTGTATGATGATAAAGGTGAAAGGGTTGCACGTTACAATAAAATTCATTTATTTGATGTGAGTCTCAGCGCAACGCGTGAAAGTTATCATGAATCAAAAACAACGGAACCCGGCAATGAAGTGATTGTCGTGCCGACCCCTTTCGGTAAATTAGGTTTAGCCGTTTGTTATGATATTCGTTTTCCTGAATTGTTTCGTACCATGCATGATCAAGGCGTTGAGTTAATTGTGCTGCCTGCCGCGTTTACTGAAACAACGGGCCGCGCGCACTGGGATATTCTGGTACGTGCACGCGCCATTGAAAATCAGGTTTACCTGATTGCCGCAGCGCAAACGGGATTGCACGCCAATGGCCGAAAAACCTACGGTCATAGCATGATCGTCGATCCATGGGGTATGGTGAAAGCAACGTTGCCGGAGACCGAAGGTGTGGTGGTGGCCGATATTGATTTAGCGTATTTGCACCGGGTGCGGGAAGAATTTCCTTCGTTGAGGCATCGGGTTATTTAACCGATTTTTTGAAAAAATTACATATTAATCATAAACTTACGTGATTTTTGCGTGAAAAAACCCCAAAACTGTAACACAAAATTAGAAATTTATTAATATAATCAT
>CAZEEF010000122.1:0-6374 GCA_964511095.1 uncultured Coxiellaceae bacterium
CTTTTTTTTGCTCCATGATTTTCCCTCTATTATTAGATCATAAATTATTTTTCTTCCGTTACAACCGCACGTTGCCGAGTCAATTTTGCCAACAATCTGGCGAGAATAGCACGTAATTGATGACGTGATACAATCATATCAATGGCACCGTGCTCCAATAAAAATTCACTGCGCTGAAACCCTTCCGGCAATTTTTCCCGTACAGTTTGTTCAATAACGCGCGGTCCCGCAAAACCGATCAATGCCTTCGGTTCAGCAACAATAATATCGCCTAACATCGCAAGACTGGCAGAGACACCACCCATTGTAGGATCGGTTAATACAGAAATATAGGGAATATTCTGTTCCGCCAAACGAGCCAAAGCCGCACTCACTTTTGACATTTGCATCAGAGAAATAAGCGCCTCCTGCATTCTTGCGCCACCACTCGCAGAAAAACAAACCAATGGGATCTTGAATTCTAATGAGGTATTCACTGCCCGTACAAAACGTTCGCCGACTGCTGCACCCATCGATCCGCCAATAAAACCATATTCAAACGCCGCTGCGACCAATGGCAACCCATGAACATGTCCGCGCAATACAATTAATGCTTCTTTTTCATCTGTCTCTTTTTGAGCTGTTGACAAACGATCTTTATATTTTTTTAAATCTTTAAATTTTAAACGATCAACCGGCAAGACATCCGCTGCAATTTCGATTTGAGAACCTTCATCTAAAAAATAAGCCAGCCGTTTGCGGGCAGAAATTCGGATATGATAATCACACTTGGGACAAACCTCTAAATTACGTTCCAGTTCAGAACGGTAGAGAATTGCATTGCATTTATCACATTTGGACCATAACCCTTCAGGAACACCTTTTTTAGTGACTGCTTCAGTGCGAATTCGGGATGGTAATAACTTTTTAAACCAACTCATAACTACCTGCTTTGAAATAACGCGATGCAAAGGCTGTATTTTACGCTGAGACAAAAAGAAAGTTAATAAAAATTATCAGGGCTATCTCATTTAGTTTTCAGGAAAATGCAGGCTGGCTAGAGAGCGCAGAGCACTGCACTCCTTTTTGAACGCCTCGCGCCTATTTTTGAAAATATTCTTTATTAATCATAAAGTTAACTCACTTTTTTATCAAAAAATCGGAAATCTGTTGCACACAATTATAAATTGTTCTGTATAATCAATAGGTTAACTAACTTTTCCCAGGGCGAATTCTCAATATCGTCATTGCGAGGAGCGTTTTGTGCGACGTGGCAATCCAGAACGCGGCCATTATTTTTGAAATTGGCTACACTGGATCGCCACGCCTCCTTCGGAGGCTCGCGATGACGAATGACGCAACAACGCTTTTTCAAAGGGGGAAGCCTTCTGCTAGCGCTGAAGAAAAATAGCTTTAAAACAGAAGCAATCCTTTCTCTCTATCCGGAAGAGCATAAGATTCCGGATAATTCACCTGCCAAAGGTATAGCCCATCTGCAGAAGCTGTTTCAGCCGCTTTTCGTCTGTCTTTCGCTTCTAAAACCGCTTTGGCCCATTCAGGCTTTTGTTTGCCAGAACCGATTTGCATGAGAACGCCCGCAATATTCCTTACCATGTGATGCAAAAATGCATTTGCTTGTATGTCGATAACAACAAAATGCCCATGACGCGTGACTTTAATAAAATGCACATTGCGCATGGGTGTTTTGGATTCACACTCTGCCGAACGAAAAGAACTAAAATCCAATTCGCCCAAGAGATAGTTTCCCGCTTTTTCCATGACATCCACATCCAGTCGATGATAGTACCAAGTGACACGGTGTGTCGAAATGGCGGGACGAATCGAATGATTATAAATAATATAACGATAGCGACGGGATAACGCTGAAAAACGGGCATGAAATGTGTCATCCACTTTCAGAGCCCAAGTCACAGCGATGGAAGGCGGCAAATGACTGTTGGTTCCGAGTGTCCATGCCCGCCAATCTCGATCTGCAGTTGTTTCAAAATGGACGACTTGGCCTGTCGCATGAACGCCGGCATCCGTTCTTCCCGCACAGAGCACTTGAATCGTTTCATCTGCAATAGTGCATAACGCTTTTTCTAAACAACCTTGCACTGTGAGCACATTAGCTTGCGCTTGCCAGCCAAAATAATCATGCCCATCGTATTCAATGCCTAATGCGATTCGCATCATAAATAGTTCTTAATCAACTCTTCCGCGATTTGCACCGCATTCAGGGCAGCTCCTTTACGTAAATTATCCGTCACGACCCACATATCCAACCCTTTTTTATGCGAAATATCTTCGCGAACACGGCCCACAAAGACGTCATCTTTTGAAGCTGCATTGCAGACGGGTGAGGGATACTGATTTTTTCCTGTCATTAATTTAAGACCTGGCGCTTTATTTAATAAATCAAGCGCGTCTTTCAGGGAAATTTTATCTTTCGTTTCGATATGAACTGCAGCAGAATGACCAAAAAAAACAGGGACTCGAACAGCGGTGGGATTAATTGCTATTTTTTTATCGCCTAATATTTTTTGCAATTCCCAAACCACTTTCATTTCTTCACGTGTATAGCCATTTTCCTGCAATTCATCACAATGCGGTAACACATTAAATGCAATTTGCTGTGAATAAACTTTCGGTTTAATCGGTTTTCCATTTAATAATAAAACCGTTTGTTCCGCTAATTCATTAATCGCCTCTTTACCGCTTCCGGAAACGGATTGATAAGTGGCAATATTGATTCGCGAAATACCCACTGCGTCATAAATGGGTTTAAGTGCTACAGCAACCGGAATGGTATTACAATTGGGATTTGCAATAATATTTTTGCCTCGAAAATGAGCCAGTGCCTCTCCATTCACCTCAGGCACAATCAAGGGAATCGTTTTATCATAACGAAAGTGTGAACTTTTATCGATGACCACATTACCGAGCGCCGCTGCTTTCGGCGCATATTGTTCGGAGATATCATTGCTTGTACAAAAAAAACAAATTTGCGTTTGACTAAAATCAAAATCCGAAAGATCTTCTATTAAATAAGATTTACCCTTAAATTCCAGCGCATCGCCTGCAGACCGCTTGCTTGCGACAAAATAAATTTGATTAATCGGAAAGTTGCGTTCTTCTAATATGGAAAGTGTTGTCGATCCAACAACGCCGGTCGCACCAACAATGGCTATGTTATATGAATTTTTCATGTTATTTCTCTTATGTTTTAATCGCGTTCGATACCTTGCAACCAAACACTGATTGTTTCACCCATGAGTGCAGGATCACTTTCCTGTGCGTAGTGCAATTCTTCTCCGATCTCCACCATTTCCAAATGCGGTAAATTATTTTTAGCCCAGACCACTGTTGCAATCGTTGTAATAAAACCCGGTAAAGAATATAACATCAATTTAGGCAATGAAGATTGCGTTAACTTTTTCGAATAGTCCGCAATAATATCACTCACTGTATTTTTATTCTCAATATTCGGTAGTTCATTGAGATATTGAAGCAAGGGCTTACCGGAACCTTTTGTTTCGAAAGGTCCGCGATAATAATTCAACTCTGCCTCACTCAATTGACGCATGGTACTTTGCGGCAAGACTTTATCAACAAAATGCACGCCATTCATGATGAGATCACTCATATTATCCTGTCCTTGCCACGACAAAATTTGTTCCTGATAAGGCAGGGAAATATCATCACTGCTAGGCGGCTTGAGATAAGCTTCATAAAAAACCAGTCCTTTACATTTATCCGGATGACGCATTGCATAATGAAAACCGATAATAGAACCCCAACCATGCATCACTAAAATCAGTTTATCGAGCTTCAGCAATTCGATGAATTTATCCATATATTGAATATGATCTGTGATCGTATATTCAATGGCAGGCTTATCCGATTGACCAAAACCCATTAAATCCGGCGCAATACAACATCCTAATGTCGCAAGATGCGGAATAACATTCCGCCACACATAAGAAGACGCAGGCACCCCATGCAAAAATAAAATAGGATCTCCCTCACCTTCTTTGATGTAATGCAATTTTGCGCCATTGATATCAATGTAATGGGATGGATAGGGAAAATCCGTTGCAATCGTTTTTTGAGTCATAGAGATCCTTTTCTAAAGTAAGCTTACCCTGCCTGTGCAAAATCAAATAATTCACGCAACACGACAGAATAGGTCACAAAACCGACGTTGTTACTTGATTTAATTTCTGCAACGAGATTTTGCCATCGTTCAATCAACAAAGAATATTCTTCCAGCCACACCTGAATGCGTTCAGGAATACTCAGCTTCTGATTTTTTTTCTGTGTCAATGATAGAACACTCACACTTAATTTTCGCTGCGCCCGATCCAAATCATCTCGAAATCCCGATCGCGCCAATTCATCCCACTGATTTTCCATGGAATATAAATTCATTTGTTCCCGCAGCCAATTTAGCTCGAGATAATTACCTAATTCGTAATAGGTTTGCGCCATTTCGGTAATATTTAAACGATTTTTGACAGCTGCTTCCACAATGTCAAGCGCTGTAAATAACGTATTGCAACTCGCGACATTTCTGGCAAGCTCTTCCGGTACACCCTGATCAATGAATGTCGACGTGTCGATTTCAAGCAGTTCACGATCTGAATCAGCCAACAGTTCAGGAAGGTGCTTGATCAGCTCCGTGACCGGGCCACTAAAATGATTAACAGTTTCCTGAATACTGAGAGACGGTTTTGAATTTCGCAAAAACCAGCGTGTTGCGCGTCGTGTCAGAAAATAAAGCTGCAACATCATTCTCTGTTGAACAGTGGTATTCACTTTCAAATCGAGTGCTTCAATTTTTTTCCATAAATCTTCAATGCCATAAATATTTTCAGCAATGACATAAGCTCGCATAATGAAACCAACGGACGCGCCCGTTTCACGCTGCAAACGTTCAACGAAATTGATACCCATATGATCTGTAATATGTTTACCCAATTGCGTTGCAATAATTTCGCGGCGCAAACTGTGTTCTTTCATTTGCTGAAGATAATTTTTCCGGAGCGATGTTGGGAAAGCCATCATGAGATATTTTGTAAAATAAGGATCTTCAGGAATATCAGATGCCAAAATGTCCTGCTTTAAAAACATTTTGCAATAAGAAACCAACACAGCCACTTCAGGACGCGTTAATCCCTGCCCATTGGCTTTACGTTCAAGCAACGCTTTTTCTTCCGGCAAAAATTCCAACTCGCGATTCAGTCGACCTTTTTTCTCTAATTCACTCATGTACCGTCTGAATAAATCCATCGTTTGTAAAGCCACCGATGTTTCCAGACTCACCATTTGCGTTTGTTCATAATTGTCACGTAAAACGAGCTCGGCGACTTCATCTGTCATTTTTTCGAGTAATTTATTACGATCTTCCAGTGACATTGCATGATCAACCATTAATTTATTCAATAAAATTTTAAGATTCACTTCGTGATCGGAACAATCAACACCGGCTGAGTTATCAATAAAATCAGTATAAAGAACGCCACCATTCAATGAATATTCCACACGCGATCGCTGAGTCATACCCAGATTGCCGCCTTCACCGATCACACGTGCCTTTAATTCATTGCCGTTAATGCGAATGGCATCATTCGTTCTATCACCTACTTCAGCGTGCGTTTCTGTACTCGCTTTCACAAAAGTTCCAATACCGCCATTCCAGATTAAATCTACCGACGCTGTGAGTACGGCGCGAATTAAATCATTGGGTACTAAATAATCTTTTTCAATGCCGAATGCGATTTTCATTTCAGGTGAAATTTTGATGGATTTTGCTGAACGACTAAACACACCGCCGCCTTGCGAAATCAATTCTGAATTGTAATCCATCCAGGTTGAGCGCGGTAAATTGAATAATCTTTTACGTTCTCCAAAACTGACGGCCGCTTCAGGATTGGGATCAATAAAAATATGCATATGATTATAGGCAGCCAATAATTTGATATGATTTGACATGAGCATACCGTTACCAAATACATCGCCGCTCATATCGCCAATGCCGACAACAGTAAAGTCGGTTGCTTCCGGATTAATACCAATTTCACGGAAATGCCGCCTAACCGATTCCCACGCACCTCGCGCAGTAATACCCATTTTTTTATGGTCATAACCGGCAGAGCCGCCCGATGCAAATGCATCATCCAGCCAAAACTCGTATTCTTTTGAAATACCGTTTGCGATATCTGAAAACGTGGCTGTGCCTTTGTCTGCAGCAACGACCAGGTAAGGATCGTCTTCATCATAACGAACCACATCAATAGGCGGCACAATTTTTCCATCTTTGATGTTATCCGTGACATCTAGCATGCCGCGAATAAAGGTGGAATAACAAGCAATACCTTCTTTGAGAACAGCAT
>CAZEEF010000123.1:0-6373 GCA_964511095.1 uncultured Coxiellaceae bacterium
TAAGTCACACCCAGTAGCGTATCGGGCCGTGTGGTAAAAACGGTTAGCGCCTGATCGTGGTCTATGACAGGAAAATGAATTTCCACGCCTTCCGAACGACCGATCCAGTTGCGTTGCATGGTTTTGACCTGCTCTGGCCAGTGCGGTAATTTATCTAAATCGTTTAGCAATTCATCGGCATAATCGGTAATTTTTAAAAACCATTGTGGAATTTCGCGTCGTTCAACAAGTGCACCTGAACGCCAGCCGCGGCCGTCTATCACTTGTTCATTGGCCAAAATGGTTTGATCCACGGGATCCCAATTGACTTCAGCATTTTTTTTATAAACCAACCCTTTTTTGTAAAGCTGCAAAAAAAACCATTGTTCGAAGCGATAATAGTTCGGATGACACGTTGCGATTTCTTTGCTCCAGTCAACGGCCAGACCTAAATTTTTTAATTGGCTGCGCATGTGATCGATATTTTTGTAAGTCCATTCCGCGGGAGGAATTTTATTTTTAATCGCTGCATTTTCTGCCGGTAAACCAAAGGCATCCCAACCCATCGGTTGCAGCACATTTTTACCCTGCATGCGCTGATAGCGTGCGATGACATCGCCGATGGTATAGTTTCTGACATGACCCATATGCAGCCAACCGCTTGGATAAGGAAACATGGACAGGCAATAAAATTTTTCTTTGCCGGTTTCTTCTGTCGCATGAAAACTATTGTGAGTGTTCCAGAATTGTTGAGCCATTGTTTCAATGTGTTGGGGATTATATTGTTCTTCCATAAGTCGCTCTATATTTTATTTCGTTTAATGAATTCACTGTTGCTTTTTCATCATGCGCTGCTCACGTATCGCAAACAGAATGAGCATGACCATCAAAAAGAGCACCGGATCCATGCCCAGCATTTGCCAGGGTGTTTTTCCTTCCACCGGTTGTACCGTATCCGTTAACACATAAGGCACATAGGGTGGAGCAGCTATTTTAATGTTACCTTGCGCATTAATAATCGCTGTTATGCCATTATTGGAAACAAATAAAACGGGACGTCCATTTTCTGCTGCACGCATTTGTGCCATTTCAAGGTGTTGTGCCTGCGCAATGGAACGGCCAAACCAGGCATCATTACTCACTGTTAAAAACAAATTAATACTATCATTGCGTTCTAACAAGGCCATTTCCGGGAAAGCAATTTCATAACAGATAAACGCGGCTATTTTGATATTATTCGCTACCAAGGGAGCCGATTTTTCAGTCGCTGGAATAAAATCTGACATCGGGATTTTTAAAATATCCAGTAATTTACCTAACCATTCATAAAAAGGTGTATATTCGCCGAAAGGAACTAGACGGCGTTTCAGGTAGTAACTTTTGTCGGTTCCGAGTGTGATGATGGCATTGTAATAACTTTGTGTATCCGGCACGTGCACAGGGACACCCGTGATGAAAGTTGTTTGATGTGCTTTTGCAGTCGCATCCATTCCATTCAAAAAATCTTCTGCATTTTGCAGTGGAATCGTGATAGCCGATTCTGGCCAAATAATAATATTACTGTCCCAGTGCGGTTCAGTGAGTTTGGTATAAGTATCCAGCGTCGATTGAACATAATCAGCAGACCATTTCATTTGTTGGGGGATATTGCCTTGTACCAGGCTAACTTTGACGGGATTTCCAAATGGACGCGTCCAGGTTTTTAAAGTGAGACAGGCACCTGCTGCCCAAATCACGAGGAGTACGAAAAAATAATAGGCGGCTTTTTTAACATTTTTTTGTTTCAGATGGATGCCCGTTTGAATGAGTAAGCCGCTGCTAAATAAAATTAACAGTGACACACCATATACCCCAACCAGCGGCGCATAGCCTTTCAAGGGGGAATTCATTTGACTGTAGCCTAAAAACAACCACGGAAACCCGGTAAAAATCCAGCTGCGAACCCATTCCAATAATACCCAAATGGCGGGAAAGGCGAAAAAAATTCGGGAGCGGCCATTCTTTGGAAAAAAACGGTTGAGCAGATAGCCCGAGAGGCCCGGAAAAATCGCTAAAATGGCGATGAAAGCTATAGTAATCAACCCAGCCAGAAAAATCGAGGCATCACCGAACGTGTGAATGCTGATAAAAACCCAATAAACACCTGCGCCAAACATCCCGAGACCAAACAGCCACCCGCGTTTAAATGCCTCTTCTGGCGAAACATTTTGCCATAACAAAAATAGAATGGCTGGCATCAGGATGGCGAGGAAATACAGCTGACAAGGTGCAAAAGCGAATGTGATCAGTATGCCGGCTACAATGGACAAAATGTTGCCTGAATAGCCTTTAGCAAAAAGTGTATTGATTTTCATGCGTCTCTTTCTGGCTTATCAATTCAAAAGTGGTCCTAGTGTAATATGGTTAAAAATAGTTATCCAATAATTCCTTGAGCTGTGCAAAAATTTTTGTTAGCTTAGTCCCCCTGTTTTTTTGGAAATAAAAAAAATTAACATTTGTTAGAGGGAGGGGTGACCCATGAAGCGAAAATTAACGCCATTAGTGGCTGGTTTATGTATATCGGGCTTGATTTCTGCGCCGGCGTTTGCTGTCAATAATAATCAAAATGTCGATCAACTCGCAAGACAGTTGGCACAATTGCAAAAGCAGGTGAATTTACTACAGGCGCAATTGCGTCAACAAAAGAATCAGACAAGCGCAACAACGGTGAGCAACAATCGGCCTACTTCCAAACGCCGCGGCGCAACGCAAAATGCGGCAGCCTCTTCTTCCTATGACACGACCAATAATAACAATGTACCTATTTCCGGTATTTCAACATTACCGACGTCAGGTACGACTTATATTCCAGTCGATGTCGATGTGCCAGGGCAATCGTTCGTCTCCAGCGGTCCTTACATTGGTGTGCCCTTGCAATTTTCAGGTTCCAACTTAATTGTGAATACGCCGAGTGTGAACCAGGACGTTGCGTTATTGAAAGTGCGTAAAAATATTCATGAGCGTTTGCAAGCACTGGGTGTGATTGAAGAGCCGGATCATGCGCATGTGTTACTCAGCGGTGAAGTCGAAGGTCAGGCTTTTTACCAGGATATTGGCGGTGGTCCCAATAATACCAATATTGATTTGACGAACGTGACATTGGATACCTACATATTAGGTCCCAGCCAATGGTTATCTTCTTTGATTTCATTAACCTATGACAATAATTCGGGTTCGGCGGATGGAACTTTTGCGAGTAATTCCACTGTATTAAACTCGCGCGTATTTGTCAGACAGGCTTTCTTTACGATTGGTAATTTGTCTTATACACCGGTGTATGGCACAGTCGGACAGTTTTATGTACCGTTTGGTACCTACGCCAGTAACATGGTGACGAGTCCATTAACGCTGGATGTAGCGCGAGTGAAAGCACGTTCCATTTTATTGGGTTATCAGCCTCAGCGGGATAATACGCTATATGCTTCTGCCTACATTTTCCCGGGTGATACGCATGCAGGTGCCGCGAATCGTGTGAACAATGGTGGTATCAACTTGGGCTATCGTTTCTCACACGCTAAAATTGGCGGCGATATCGGTGCAGGCGTGATTGGTAACATTGCAGATTCCGCGGGTATGCAATTTGTTGCCAACAGTACTGCTGTGCCACCTATGTTTAATGGTTTTGGCGGCTTGAATGGTTCGGGTAATGAACGAATTGCGCATCGTGTACCGGCGTATGATGTGCGAGCGATGCTGGATTTTGGCAGCACATGGGATTTTCTGGGTGAATTCATTACAGCATCGACTGCATTCAATAAAAATGATTTAACCATGAATAATCACGGTGCAAGACCGAAGGCATTGAATGCGGAACTTTCCTACAGCTTCCAGACATTTGCCCGTCCAACGGCTATCGCGATTGGTTATGGTATGACGAAGGATGCCATGGCGTTACAGTTACCGGCACAACGTTATTCCACTACCATTAACACATCCATCTGGAAAGACACATTACAAAGTCTGGAATTCCGTCATGATGTGAATTATGCGAAAAGCAGCTTTGCAACCGGTTCGGCTGTACCAGCCCCTCAAGCGAGCGGTCAGGCGAACAATGTGGTGACGGCGCAGTTTGATGTTTATTTCTAAATAAAAACGCGAGTTCCGGATAAGCCAAATATAACACCCTGTCATGCCAGCTAAAAGCACGCTGGCATGACAGGGTTGTTGACATTGGGTAATATCAATTTGGCGCGACCGCAGGTTGCCCCTACAATTGCCTTAATTTTTCCAAATAAACTTTCTCATCCACCAAACTATTTGTTCGATTCGCATCCCACAAAATGTGTCCCAAACAGTCCAACAATTGATGTTCCGCCATATGGCTGTCGTGAAATTTCTGACATAACTTGTTGTAAATGGTTCGAATCCCTTGCGGGCGATCGGTGCTGATTTGTTCGCGTACCGCTAAATGTAAACTGACATGCAAAAAAGGATTCGATTCACTTGTATCCGTCACATTTTCAGGATGATCAAATAATGCATGGTATTCAGGATGGAGCAAAATAATTTCAATGATCTGTGATTCTAATGGTTCAACCAATTGATTTTCTTTATGCTTGCGCCAGGCTTCAAAAAAAAATTTTCGCATTTCATCACGGTCATGGGTCGGTGTCATCGTGTTTTATCCGGATATTCACAAAGATCCCTGATGAGACAGTCAGGACAGCGCGGTTTACGTGCAATGCAAGTATAGCGACCATGTAAAATAAGCCAATGATGCGCATCCTGCAAAAATGCTTTCGGAATCACTTTTAAAAGTTGTTTTTCAACTTCCAAGGGCGTTTTGCCTTTCGCGAGCCCAATACGTTGGGCCACTCGAAAAATATGCGTATCGACAGCAATCGTTGGCAGACCAAAGCAGGTGTTCAAAATAACATTTGCCGTTTTACGACCGACACCCGGTAAGGCTTCCAGCGCTTCGCGATCGTCGGGTACCGCTGAGCCATGTTGATCAATTAAAATACGACATGTTTTAAGGATATTTTTTGCTTTCGTGTTATATAACCCAATGGTTTTGATATATTTTTTAAGATGCGTTTCACCTAATGCCGCTATTTTTTCAGGTGTATTGGCTATTTGAAAAAGCGGACCGGTTGCCTTGTTCACGGATGTATCGGTTGCCTGGGCCGATAACATCACGGAAACCAGTAATTCGAATGGGGTATGATAGATTAATTCAGTCGTCGGTTTTGGGTTGGCTTGTTGAAAGCGCTGAAAAATTTCACGTATTTTTTTTGGGGTCATAGAATTTAAATAAAAAATTTAGATCTCGGCGTATTATACAGTATAATCGTCGCCCATTGTATATGACTGAGTCGAACAAGCCATGGAAAATCAAAATCCTTACTTGAGTGTTGTTATTCCCGTTTATAACGAACAGGAAACCCTGGAAGAATTATATCGTCGTTTAACAACCGCGCTGGATAAACTGGGTAAAACCTATGAAATCATATTAACCAATGATGGCAGTAAAGACCGCTCATCTGAAATATTGCAAGCATTGCATAAGCGTCGGCCTTCCCAGATTCGAGTCATTGAATTTAATGGAAATTTTGGCCAGCACATGGCGATTATGGCAGGTTTTGAAAAAGTGCGCGGTGAAATCATCATTACGATGGATGCGGACTTGCAAAATCCTCCGGAAGAAATTGATAAATTAGTAGAAGCGATGGAAGCGGGTCATGATGTAGTCAATACCCACCGTTTAGGCCGGCAGGATAATTGGTGGCGTTTATTCGTCTCTAAAATGCATAATAAATTGCGCGCCTGGATGATGCCAAAATTAGTGATGAAAGATGAAGGCTGCATGTTACGGGCTTATCGGCGCAATATTGTGGATTTAATGGTCGCAACCAATGAAACCACCACTTTTATACCGGCATTGGCATTGAATTATGCAGTGAATCCAACGGAAGTCGGTGTAGCGCATGAAACACGTTTTGCAGGTGAATCGAATTATAATTTGTATAAATTGATTCGCTACAATTTTGATTTAGTGACCGGTTTTTCAGTATTTCCCTTGCAGGTTTTTACAATGATTGGAATGCTGATTTCTTTTTTAAGTTTTTTATTCGTGGTATTTCTGATTGGTCGTCGTCTGATTGTCGGTCCTGAAGTCGAAGGTGTATTTACATTGTTTGCCATTCTATTTTTCCTGCTGGGTATTGTATTGCTGGGATTGGGCGTGACCGGGGAATATATCGGCCGTATTTATCAGGAAGTGCGACAACGTCCTCGTTTTGTTATTCGTGAAGTGTTAGAGGAAACGTCAGACAATCAAAACAAGTAGGAAACAACACGAGTGCCTAATCAACATTCAATTTTAGGGTAAATTAACCCTTGCGTCATCCCGCGC
>CAZEEF010000124.1:0-6365 GCA_964511095.1 uncultured Coxiellaceae bacterium
TATCAACGTCATCGCGAGGCTGCGAAGCGTTTAGCCGTGGCGATCCAGATTTTTTTCTGGATTGCCGCGCCCACAAAAAGCGTGGGCTCGCAATGACGGTTCTCATAACATTAAATTGAGGTCACACCCAGTTACACAACAATTTTATTTGTTTTCTGCAACTGATTTTTGATCACAGACGCTTTATCCAGTGGCACTAAAAAAGCATAGGTTCCATCTTTTGATTTAGGCATCTTGCCACTTTTATTGTAATCCGGATTTAATACACGTAATCGGTCAATAGCCACACCGGATGCATTGGCTAATTTCGGCAAGTTAACCGGTTTCGCCACTTTGATTTGTGTGAAATAAGGTTTGTTAGTAATTGGTGGTAATTGTACACCGTATTTTTTTGGATTTTCTATAATCGCTGCAACGGCCAGTAATTTTGGAACATAACAACGTGTTTCGTGCGGTAATGGTAATTTCCAGAAATTATGTGAACCGGATTTTTTCACAGCAGAAGCAATTCGTACCTGACCACAATTGTATGCGGCGATGGCAAGATACCAATCACCCTTAAAATCATTTCCCAAGTCTTTAAAATAAGCGAGCGCAGCATTCGTTGAACTCACCACATTTTTGCGGCCGTCATAACCCGATTTAACTTTCACACCTAATTCGTTTGCAGTACCTGACATCAGCTGCCACAAACCGGCTGCGCCTTTGTTTGAATGGTCATTCGGATTAAATTCGCTTTCAATCACAGGGATGAGCGCAAGCTCACCCGGCAAGCCTTTTTCTTGGGCTTTTTGATGAATGAAATAAATGTATGGAGCCGCTGCCTGTAAAATTTGATATAGCTTTTGTTGGTCAGCGAGCAATCCTCGGATTTCAGCTTGAACTTGAGCGTTCTGAGTTTTATGGTCTAATTGAAACTGATCACTTATGCTGTTCCAAATAGTAGTATCAGGTTCAATCATTTCACTCACATCAATGCTACGTTCAATTTTAGATGCTGTAATATCGAAATGATTACTCTGCAAAACAAATATTAGGCTACAACTCAATACAACGAAAATAACAGTTTTTGAAAAGTGATTAATTAATTGCATCGAAGCAGTATATCGAACTCATGCCATTTTTCAAACCCTTTTATTCGTTTTTTTCTAACTGCTTGATTTTTAGTAAATTACAAATGTTATTTTTAGCTTATTTTTTCGGATAAACTTTCACTTTTAGAATTTTTGTTCCTTTCATCGAATCAATGATTGCAACAAAGTGAGTAAATTCAATTTTGTCACCCACATTGGGTAACGTTCCTAATTTTTGTAAAATAAGTCCATACAATGTTGTCACATCATCTTCTGTCAAAATATCAATATCCAGCGCGCGTTCAACCGCATACACCGGACTCTGACCACTCATGATAAATCCACCATCTTTTGTATGCAGCCATTCATCTTTCGTGCGATGAAATTCATCTTTGATACGTCCTACTAAAATATGCAACAAATTATCGAGCGTGATAAAACCCACTGGTTTTTCAGAACCGCGATAAATAATCGCAAAATGCGGCATGCCTTCCTGAAATTTTCTTAACAAATCTAATGCAGACGAATGATGTGAAATTTTAACTAATGGACGAATTAACTCTTTTATCGAAAAAATATTTTTTTTCTGATACAGCTCTTTCAACAAATCTTTCACATGCAATATGCCTAAAATAGTTTTTTGTGTTTCATCCACCACAGGATATCGCGTATAACGTTTTTCTAAAATAATGTTAAACAGATCAGGAACCGGCATATCCAATTTTAATGTCACCATTTCTTCAATCGGTCGCATCAGATCAGTGACTTTCAAATCTGCAAAATCCAGCGTATGCTCGATAATTTCTGTCTCTTCTTTGGTGAGTTCGCCATGTAAATGGCTTGAACTTAAAATTAATTTTATTTCATCTGTCGAATAAAAATTTTCGCCTTCATGCGTTTTGTCGAGCTTTGTGATTTTTAATAAATAATTGGAGCATGTATTTAATAACCATATTGCTGGATACATTAACCAATAAAATCCATACAATGGAATGGCGGTCCACAGAGATACGCTTTCTGATTGACGAATGGCTAATGATTTCGGCATTAATTCACCGACAACAATGTGTAAAAATGACAACAGTGAAAAAGCAATGAAGAAAGAAATAAATTCGATCAAATGCGACGATGTGATTCCGATCTCATAAAAAATCGGTGCAAGCAATCGGGAAAAAGCAGGTTCCCCTATCCAACCTAATCCTAATGATGCCAATGTAATACCTAATTGGCAGGCAGACAGATAAGCATCCAGATGTTTGTGAATATAAAATAAAATTTTTCCGCGCAAGCCATGTACTTCCGCGATTTCTTCTAATCGTGTGTGACGAAGTTTCACCATGGAGAATTCAGATGCGACGAAAAACGCATTTAATAAAACCAAACCTAACGCAAGAATGACTAATATTATACTCAGCATATTTTATGTCTCATGAACGTTTGAGTTTATATTGCGAATCAGCGACGAGCCTGGCACTCAGATCACATAAATATTGCGCGATCGGTGTATTCCAGATTGAAAATTGATGGGGATATTTCGAGAATAAACTCGCTTCTTCTGCGACAAGACCCGACGGTTCGGTATTGTCTTCGGCAAAAATTGTTTGTTTAAGAGGCGTTTTTGTATTATTTAGCAGAAATAATTGAGTCGCTGTGTCGAGTGATTTTTTAAATTTTTCCTGCGATTCAAATAGATCCCAACGTGATTTATTCGCTCGAAATAGTTCATCCGCTTTTATCAACGAAGTGTCTGTCATATCCGATTGAACTAATGCCGCCTTTTCATCAAATGCCTCAGTGATCTTTTTTCCCTCTTCAAGCAAGCTATTCAATTTTTTTAAAGTCTTGTCATAGTTTTGTTCGGCCATGATAGACGATTCTTCACAGGTTATTTTTGTCAGATATTCCAGATGTGCTTCCATGATCTGTTTTTTTAAAGCATCAAGTGAAATTTGAAAATGCTCCCATTGTTTTTCCAATGTCAATTTTTCTTCATGTGTTCCTAACATGACAAACATCCTTTTATGATTACATTGATATCACTATAAGACAAAGGCATGGAATATTCCATGCCTGATAAAATAATATGAGAATATAAGAAAACATCCATTTTTATTGATAAGGCAACACAATGACTTTTGTGCCCACTTGTGCAAAGTGATATCGCATCCATTCTGCATCCGGTATGCGCATACGCACACAGCCATGACTCAAATTTGCATCGGCAACAATATTGTCCGGTGATCCATGTAATGCTTCGCCATTATTAAAATACATACAATAGGGCATTAAACCATTCGCATATTTTTTTGAATAACACGTTTCATCGCCCATGCCTGTAATATGAAAGGTGCCTATTCCGGTATAGCAGCTATTCGTGTCTCTCGCATCAGGCGGACATTGTGACGCACCTGCTGTTGCAATCCCTGCACGGATGAGTTCACCACTCGCATCATAAGCACCCCATGCGTGCACATTGGGGTCGACCAGTACGGTTTTTTTGCCGCCGGTGTCTAAAAATTTCGGCAAACGGGCTGAATAATCCACATCAAATCGATTACCCGCATAACGTGTCGGTGTTGAAGGGTCCGTTGATTGAGTTTGGGTTGCACAGGATGTTAACAACAGAAAGACGGCACTCAAACAAATTACATTTCTCATGGGAGCGTTCCTCGGTTATTTATTATGTAAGTTCATTATACCCCCTCTCAAATGGTAATTATTTGATCAAAATCAAATGGTTGTGCTCAAGACGCTCAAATTATTTATTTTTAGATTAAAAAAATACGAAAAAAACGCGATAGGCGACCCTTTCAAAGTCATGTATGATTCAGACTTTAAATATCAGTTATGATAAAGAAATGCAGACTATCCAGGAAAATACCAGTCTTAAACGTTTTAATACCTTTGGTATTGATGCCAAAGCGCGCTATTTTACTGCCTTTCAAACGCCTGAGGCACTTTACACCCTTCTCACCCATAAAATATACGCTGAAAAAGCCAAACTGATTTTGGGAGAAGGCAGTAATGTGTTATTCACACAAAATTATGATGGGTTTGTCCTCAAAAATGCCATTAAAGGCATTCAACTGATTTCAGAAGACGCTGATCATATCTGGCTGAAAGTGGGTGGCGGTGAAAATTGGCATGATCTGGTCTTGTATTGTATTCAACATAATTATAGCGGTATTGAAAATCTTTCTCTCATACCTGGAACTGTCGGTGCTGCACCGATACAAAATATTGGGGCTTATGGGGTAGAATTGTGTGAAGTCTTTTCATCGCTTGATGCTATGCATCTGAAAAATGGCTGCATTCAGACTTTCACTCATCAAGAATGTGAATTTGGTTATCGTGAGAGTGTTTTTAAAAATGCCTATAAAAATCATTTTGCGATTTTATCTGTCGTGTTACGTCTTGCTAAAAAACCCGTCTTTCGTATTGAATATGGCGCCATTCAGGAAACGCTCGAATCGATGCACGTCAAAGAGCTGACGATCAAAGCGATTAGTGATGCTGTCATTCATATTCGTCAAAGCAAACTACCCGATCCCAAAAAATTGGGCAATGCAGGCAGTTTTTTCAAAAACCCTTATGTTTCTCATTCCGATTTTTCTGCATTGAAGAAAGATTTTCCGGACATCCCCTCTTTTACGGTTGAAAATTCAGAGCGTATTAAAATTTCTGCGGCATGGTTGATTGAACAATGCGGTTTTAAAGGTAAACGTTTTGGTGATGCCGGTGTGCATGAAAAACAGGCACTGATTTTGGTGAATTATAACGCCAGCAATGGATCCGCTATTCTCGAACTCGCGCAAGCTATTCAAAAATCAGTGCGGGAAAAATTTAACGTTCAATTGATGCCTGAAGTTAATTTCATTTAAAAAGCCCGGATCGCACGCACTTCGGCGCCGCCAAATGTCGGTGTATTAATCACAAGACCGCTATTAAACGTCACTTGCCAAGCCATATATAACTGCATCGCTGTCTTCCTGGATTGAGACAATTGAGAAGAACTCCAATAAGTTCCATCCGGTGCAGTGCCCACACAGCTTGCATTATTCCAAAAATTTTTGAAATTCACTGATTGAAAATATAACGTGGCTAATTCATCTTGTGAAGGAAGGTACCAGGCCGTACACGTCGGACATGTTTCTGACGTTGTATATTGAGAAGCATATTGCGCAGCCGGCCATGTTTTATCGCCCGGATTGGGATAATTGTTGACCGTGTTCAAAATACGATGGGTATTATCCAGTCCTGTAAAATAAGAAGAAGCGGTTCTGACATACGTCGCATCAGCCGGCGGTGCAGCTCCATCCCACGCCAGAGTCCCGGGATATACATCATTCAAAGCCGCAATCAAACCTTGCTGACCTGCTGGCGGATTCGGTTCTTTATTGACATAAAATACAACCCCGCCGCCGTAACAACTACCCACAGGATGGGCAAGAGCCGGTTGATCTACATTATTGGCGAAAGAGGCAGATACGGCCAACAGTGACAATAGACTAAGAATACTCCGTTTCATATTGAAATCCTTTTCAATGGGTAGATAACAAAATCATGCAACGCTTACTTGGGCTGTAACAAGTCTTTCATCACATTAGTTTGATTATACAAATAACTACTCTTTAAGACTTCCAGATATCTCTCAGGGGCTTGAGCCATAATCAAGTAATCGAGTTTTTGACCCGCTCCGCCTAATAACGAGATAAAATAGGATTCGGGTAGATTACCGGAAAATAAATGTTCCAGCACAATCATGAAGATTAATACAATCACAAATCCGCGTGTAGAACCCATTGCGGCGCCTAATTTGCGATTGACCATTGCCGTACTGAAACCAAAAGCTTCCATCACGCTTGAGTAAGAAAGTGCAGCTTCACAAATGCTGAAAGAACCCACAAAACAAATCAGTAAACTGATGCAGTAACCCATTTGAAGCAGCATACTCTCCGTTAATGGCGGCATACCGATAGCTTGCATAAAGTTTTGGGAAAATTGAGAAGTCACCACATCGGTGATCAAAGGCGAACTATTCACAAATTTTGTGACAGGGATGGTAAATTTAATTGTAATCACTAATGCCGCGCATAAGGAAATCAATGAAATAATTTCTCTAAATCCCCCTCGCGCCATACCCAACAGTACATTTAACAAGAAAATCAAAAAAATAACAAAATCCAGTCCAGACCAAGCACTCATTTTTGACAGTCCTCTATGACATTTTATTCAAGTTACAGCTGAGTATATTGTAAATCCTGGGTGGGTTCAAAGAATAAATTTATCCTG
>CAZEEF010000125.1:0-6329 GCA_964511095.1 uncultured Coxiellaceae bacterium
GAAGCAATCAACGCATGTATATTGCTTTAGCCGGTATGTGGGTTGAAACTTACATCACCATTATTGCAGCACTCCTGTGGGCAAACACGCATGATCCTACCCTCCAAACCATTTGCTATCTGGTTGTTGCCGTTAATTGGGTGGCAAGCTTGTTAATTAATGTTAGCCCATTTATGCGGTTTGATGGCTATTATGTTCTTTCTGATTTATTGAAAATGCCAAATTTGCAACCGCGTGCCTTTGCACTAACGCGTTGGCAAATACGAAAAATTCTTTTTGGCTGGGATGATCCACCGCCAGAAAAATTTTCAAAACCATTACGCCGTTTATTAATTATTTATTCTCTTGCCACTTGGCTATATCGATTAACAATCTATATTGGCATCGCTGCATTGGTCTATCATTTTTTCGTGAAACTCGTCGGAATTATCTTATTTGCTATTGAATTATATTATTTTATATTAGGTCCTTTCGTAACAGAATTTAAATTATGGTATTCAGTGAGAGATAAATTCGTTTGGAATACGCATACGATTTGTCTAGTCTCTATTTTAAGTGTATTGGTTCTTATTTTTTTTCTACCCTTAAATGAAAGTATCAAATTACCCGCAACGATCAGTTATGAACACCGTTTTTTAATTTCCCCGGAAGAAGGAACATTAATGTCAGAACCGCCTCGGTTAGGTTCTGCAGTGAAAGCTAATACGCCCATATTAACAATTGACTCAGTGACGCTGGATCAAAGTCTTCGAAATACGTATTTAGAATATATAAAATCAATTAATGAGCTACGTCGAACATCGCTTGATGAAAAGTTTTCCCATGAAAAAGAAGTTATCATTTCAACCATTAATAAAGAACAAGCCAAGTATAATAAATTACACGACGTGTTGAAAAAAATGACTCTATCAGTTCCATTCGATGGTATTTTAATTGAGATAGAACCTGATTTACAAAAAGGAAACCAAGTACTCAAAAATGAATGGTTAGGTGATGTCATCATGCCAAAAAATATTCGTGTAGAAGCCTTTGCAAAACAAGATAATATTCATCTCATCAAAAAAGGTTTAAAGGGATATTTTTATCCAGCCAATTTAAGTTACCCCAAAATTCCTGTGAGTGTAGCGTTTATCGATTTATTAAATATCAGTGAATTAAATTGTAATTTTTCACAAGAAGTTGAATTAAAAAATGCAAATCACGAATTTGTTGTGAATACGTCCTGTTATAATGCCAGCGATTTAGGTGGTGGAATCGCCACTTATAATACAGATGAAGGTAAGTATATTCCGGTTGATTCAACCTATAGAGTATTACTCATCACGCCTAAACCCATTTCTTTAAATCAAATTCAAAGAGGAACAGTCGTATTAAAAACACCCGCGGTTTCGTATGCTGACCGTTTGTTCAAGGCAATCACAAAAGTACTTATTCAACAGAGTGGTTTTTAGAGAATGTTTTAACGGGTTGCAGTGAACCAAATAATTTACCTTGCATGTTCTTGAAGCCTAATTTTTGTAGTATATTTTGCAGCTCAACCGTATCAACACCTTCCACTAACGTTTCCAGACCCATAATATGAGACAAATCGAGCAGTGTATTTAACATCATGTCATTTTCGGATAAAGAAACCAGCTTTTTAACAACGCGCTCGTCAATTTTTAAATAATTAATGGAAAAATGATTGATGTGTTGCGTGCCAAGATTACCTAAAGTATATACTCCAAGACAGATTTGTACGCCCAATTGTTTGAGTTGTTCAACCATTTCTGGCAGAGGTAAAACGTCGGCTGATGAAAAGCTTTCGGAATTAATTTCAAAAGCTAAACATGATGGATCAAATTGATGTGTATTAAGAATAGATTTAACAGAATGAATAAATTTTTCATCCGTAATTAATTTTGCATTGACATTAATAACAATTCGTTTCTGAGAGCTTTGATTCGCCCAATCTTTTAAATGCGAAATGGTTTCTGAAAGAAAGATTGAATAGATGTAAGGTAATTTATTTTCATTTTCTGCGGTTTTCATAAATTGATCATAGGATATCAGGCCAATGCTATCATCTTTAATATAGGGCATTATTTTTAGACCTATTATTTTTTTGCTGATTGAATCAACCTGAGGAATACAATAACTTATTATTTTTTTATCTAAATTGTCATTCAAAATCACAGTCGTAATTTGATTTTCTTTTTTACTGATTTTTTGAAGCGTTTCATTATAAAATAAGTAAGGTTCATCTTTTATTTTTGCAGTGTTATAGGCTTTTTCTGCCTGTGCGAGTAATAGATTCAATTCTTCACCATCATAGGGATAAACTGAAATACCGATATTGCCCTGTAATGTAATTAATTTATTATCAAATTTAAACGGCGTTTTTAATTTCGCCATCAGTCGTTGAGAGACATACGCTGCTGTTTCAGGTTTGACTAATTGAGGAAGCAGAAAAAGAAATCTTCCATCATTCAAATGTGTAATCGTGTCAATTTTTCTAACACATGGTTTAATTTTTTTAGCCACTTCATGCAGGAACTGATTTCTCATTTCAGGAGTGGCTTTCTCACCCACTATATCCAAATCATTTACCTTCAAATATAAAAGACTAAAATGATTATGAAAGCGTTTACTTTCATACGTTGTCTGTATGACTCGATCATTAAATACTTGTAAATGCGGAAGTTCCGTGATGGGATCGACGGTGGCAAAAGAATTACCTTCCACTGAAACCAACCGTTTATTCACATCTTCGAGCGTAATTTGTTTCTGGAGTATTTCGTTTTCAAGTGTAGAAGAATATTTCCGTAATTGATTCAATTCCATATTTTGATTATACAGAAAACCAGCCAGTGCAAAGATGATGATTAGCAAAACAAATACAAATAACATTGAGCTGCTCTCCGTGTGCACTTTCAATCGTTTTTTTGTATCACTATGGTTATTATAACATTTATTGAGCAGGCGAAACAGTTTTGGTGTAGAAGTTCAACTCCTTACAAATCATTCTATTTTGTGCATTTTAAGTGCTATAATAAAAAAACGAGGTGTATTATTCTATGTATCCGCGCGGTGAAACGATAAAAAACAGCGATGAGTTGCGTAACGTGACTTGTCATGAGTATCTGTATTTCATTCAAGAATCTATTACAAAATATTTGGTAGGCAAAACTGTCGTTATTCCATACGAAATCAAAAATTTATTAAACTGTTTACCTTCTTCAGACTATGATAAAACGCGAGTATATGGAAATGATTACACTTCATTCATGAAAATGCTGGATGCGAATATTATAGAATGGCGTAGGTTCTATAAAACGATGCCTGTTTTATACAACCTGCTTAACGTTATTGTTGAATCGGTTTATGCCAATCCGAATAAAGGATTGGAACGTGCGACTGCCATGGTAACAACGATATTGTCATCACCTTCAGAAGAACACTCCATTTCATCACGAATTGAAAGTCGCATGGCAAAATCATCAAAAAAAAAATTAGGCCAAGTTTTTTTTTGGCAACCTACCAATACCTCAACACCTCACAAAATGGAAAGTTCATATCAGAAATTTAAAAATACACATGTCGCATCACTGAAAGTACAACATAAAACGAATACACCCAGTATTCGAACTTATCACTATAAAGAAAATACGTCACTGCCGATGGAATTACGTTTTGGGACTCAAGCACAATACGAAGGAAATATCGTAGTCGGTAGAATGCCTATCGTAGCGCCTACATTTGTCAGTTTTATCGCTCAACAAAAAGAAAAACACCCTGAAAAAACACGGGAAAATAAAGAATCAGATAACTCTCCCATTACTCATATTTATTTTAATAATCTTAAAAAAACAATCGAAGGTATCCAGCATCTCGAAAGAAATAAAGAAGGTGTTCTCACAGACACGCTAGAGCATTTAGAAGAGACATACGACAATATTGCAGTCATCACGCTTCCTGCAGACAATGACTGGATATCGCATCATTCTTTGAATAAAACAGGCGAAATAATTGAAACGGATACCGTACTAAACCAAATCAAAGAAATGGTTAGCGAAAGAATCACACTCGCGAATTCTGATTTCCATATCAGCACTCGAATCAGAAAATTATTGTTTGCCGACGCGGAAGAAGAACAGAAAATAATAGATGGATTATTACAAAATAGTTTACAAAAATTAGGATTAACCAGAAACAAACTCACATCGGATGAAAAACAGGCATTATATTTTCACTTTATTAAATTTGAATTAACTGATTTTATCATTACAAAACTCAACCCTGTGAGTTTTAATATGACCTGTAAAGATGCGATTGATAGAGGTGGCGTTTCTTCAGCTTATTATAATTTAATGAAATCACTGGAGCTCAATCGACCGCTGAATGAAGAGGAATTTAATCGTGCTTTATATGGCGCCCCGTTACTGGTAAAAGGTCGAAGCATGAATGATCATCTTAAATTGATCTGCAATGCTGTCGATAATTATTTAAAGAATCCTGAAAATGCCGGAGCGCCCGATTGGCTTAAAACATGGCGAAACAATTATTCGCCAAAAACAGCTATCGTTAATCAATTAAACCATTATATTGAGCAGAAGTTAAGTTTAGAGAAACCCAAGATGGATGCCGCGAATACATTAAAAAATCTCATTGATAATCCTTTCAAAGTCGTTTCTTTCACATTTTCGGAATGGAGCGCATTACAAAATGGTCGTTTGGGTGATATTTTCTTGAATATAAAAGCGCAATTAAGCCTTGACCAGCAGGAAAAAATTGCAATGCTTGATGCCTTACATAGGCAGACTTCCGCATTACCATCAACGGATTATGATCTTGGAATAAAACTCTGGGAATATGCGAATTCAGAAGACAGAGATATTCAACTAGACAAACGCGTGCGGATTCTGCTTAGTCAGAAAACTAAAACAGAATTACCTGCTTTATTAAACACAATTGATGATCTGCGAAAAAAATTATCGCAAATAGAAAATGTTGTCTCTGTACATGCTAAACATTCGCCTTAGAGCCTGTTAAAATCAAATTCTATTAAACCTTGACAACAAGTGATTTCGACATGGAAAGGATGATCACACGTTTTTTAGTATTCTCACTGGCACTCCTGCCACTCCCTGCCATGCCGTCTTTTATTGAAACGACTATCGGTACAGCTGTCGTCAATGATGCCACGGCGAGTTATTATAATCCTGCGGCGTTGGTACTTTTAAAAAACCCACAAGTGATTCCTCAAATCACTTTTGCTGATCTTCATACACAATTCAGTGGAAAATCGACAACCGTATCGACGGGTATAACTCAAACAGGTCGCTCGAGCTCAAATACGGAGTATGGCTCACCTTCCCTGTTTTTTGGATTACCCACACTTCAGCGAATCACACTGGGTCTTGCAATAGTATCCAATGCTGCAAATAGAAACGTCGATGAAAATGCCCTTTTGCGTTACGTTCAATCCAAAAATACGATTCAAGATTATGATGTTGTGCCTGCCTTTTCATTTAAAATAAATGAATTACTTTCGATGGGTGCAGGCATCAATTTTTCGCATGCCAATTTTGATTTACAACCGATTAACGGATTTCCAGGTTCCAATATGGTGGATAGTCAAAGTGATAATCAAACGTCTGGATCCGGCATTGGCGGCAATGTAGGAATTTTATTTAAACCGACTGCAGCAACCGTTATTGGATTTAATTATCGTAGTCTGACAACTTACCATTTGAGCGGAAAAAGTATTTATGAAAGCAGTCCTCCGATTGTTTCCAATCACTATCATTTTAATTTATGGACACCTGCACGCAGCGTTTTTTCCATTAATCATTTTTTTACGCAACAATGGGGATTGATTGGCACCGTTCAACGCATTCAATGGAGCGCGATTACCAATATACATGTCTATGGCATTGCGAATGTCTCAGGCACCACGCCTGTGATAGTCAATGGAACCGTTCCCTATTACTTGCATGATAGCTGGCTTTTGACATTGGGCAGTCATTACCGTATGACACAAAAGTCTATTCTTCGAATCGCTGCCACTTACAATCAGTCTCCCGGTAATCCACGTTACCAGATTGCAAATGGTGATAGTATTATTCTCGGTGCATCCATTGGTTATGAAATCAATAAATTATTATCCATTGACGGCAGTTACGCACATGCTTTCATTCAAAACGAAACGATCAACATTCACGGAAAGCGTTTTTTCATTCAGGGAACAAACCAGGGTTCCCGTGATGCTGTTTCTGTCAAGGTGACATTTAATATTGTATAGACCACATAACAATTCGAATACCAACCAGTATTAATACGCCTCCTAA
>CAZEEF010000126.1:0-6234 GCA_964511095.1 uncultured Coxiellaceae bacterium
GTTAAGGTGACTTTCATGGCGGTATTAACAAATCGGGCATCCTGACATTGCTTTTCAGTCAATTTAGAATTCCAAAAAAGAGTATTGGTTCTTTTAATTGACGTCATATCAAAAAGCTGTAATGTTTCAAGATCGCGTAATTGCTGATAAAATTCTTCTGATCCCAGAAAAAAACCCGCACGAAGAATTTTTCCTGAAGAATCTCCCTCATCGTACACTTTCTTTTTTAAGATATCGGATTGATATAAATGCAAATAATTATCGCTAAACATTTCAGTCGACGCATATAAACCCGTTTTAAATTCATCAGTAAATCCATGCAAGCCAAGATCACTGATAATTTCCTGATAAAAATGATTTTGTGTGTGACGCAAAATCAACGCATCCACTAATGCATCACCCAGTTTTCCAATACCAATTTGCAGACAGCTATCATCTTTAATTAATACACTGGTATTTAATCCAATAAAATGATCCGTGGTAGAAAGTTTTGGATGTGGGATGGAAAATAATTTTTTATATCGCGTTGTATCAATAATACTGGTAAATTGACTGGATTTAACAATTGAATCCTTCCCTGTCATAAAAGGTAAGTTATTATTAACTTCGCCAACAATTGCAATTTTTTTGCCGTTAATTTCTTTTTGCCGTAAGAAATGAGCGGATTCATGAAATAAATCTGTGTTTGAACAAATACTATAATCATCCGTATTTTTTTTATGACTCACTAATTGTGCCATGACATTGATATCATAAAATTGAATATCAGTGATCACATCACTGTAATTCGTATTAATATAATCTTGCTGCACGAGTGGATTTGACAAATATTTTCCAGGCGATAAATAAAATTCGATAATTTTGATATTGGATGGAACGGTTTGTTTTTCTCGATCTTTTTCATACAATAAATCATCGTAATCGCCCAACCATCGATCGATAATAGGTGCTAGAAATTTTTTTTCGAGTTCGTTATGATAGGTAGGTCTCGCCAATGTCAGTCCTGTCAGAATGGTTAAATTCATCGAAGTCTCTTGACACGCATAGCGATAGAGTGCATTGAGAAAGCCGATGGGTTTTCCTATTCCTAAAGGCACCCCAATGACGATATGTTGACCGACAGATCCAATGAGTTTTTCAACAGCCATATCACAATGATTGTATCGTGTTGTCATATCTTATCCTGAGAAAAATCAAATTGGTTCTCATCGAAACCCATTGTACTTATTATAAAGGAGATTTATGTTTTACAAAATTTTAATATCGATTGCATTATTGATTATATTCCAAACTGTCCATGCAGATTATTTTTTATGCGGTCCAGATGAAGATGGCTGCCTTGCGGGGTCTGAACAGTATTGCACCTGTACACCGATTAGAGATGATCAAAACAAACCATATTGCCTTGATTTGCATCACCTAACCTGTAATCCAGTTTCATTACAACCCGACTGTCAAGAAAAAGAAATCGTTGTAGACGACGGTCAGGGAGCATGTCTTGCTATGTTGCTGCAAAGTGTCGAAACCCCTGCATGCAGAGTAGTGACAGAATCTTTTTGCAAGGCGTATTCTGTTCCAATATGCGCTGACAATGGCAATCCTGATACCTGTAAATAATCATTCGAGGAGTGCATCGGATAATTTAAAAATGGTATCCTTGAATTAATCAAAGAGTGTCCTTATCTTAATGAGTATTACGCCACAAAATATTGAGGTAGCTCATGCGCATGGATAAATTGACAAATCAGTTTCAGGCTGCATTATCAGATGCACAATCTCTCGCGTTAGGCCGAGATCAGGCTGTCATTGAACCCATTCATGTCATGAAAGTATTACTGGATCAGGAAGGCGGCAGTATTCGGCCTATTTTAGCGAAAGCCAATGTGAATCTGGCAAGCCTTCGATCCGAGTTGGATGCAGCCATTAATCGGTTACCGCAAGTGGAAGGAACAGGCGGTGAAGTTCATATTTCGAATGAGCTCAATCGCTTGTTAAATCTCACCGATAAATTGGCGCAAAAACGCAAAGATCAATATATTTCCAGCGAATTATTTTTATTAGCTGCCGGGGAAGAATCTGGCACATTAGGTGATTTATTACGAAAAGCGGGTGCGACAAAAGATTCGATTGATAAAGCGATTGCGGAAGAACGCGGTGGACAAACCGTACAAGACCCCAATGCTGAGAATCAAAGGCGTGCTTTGGAAAAATATACGATTGATTTAACCGCACGCGCCGAACAGGGAAAATTGGATCCTGTGATTGGGCGCGATGCAGAAATTCGCCGCACTATCCAGGTCTTGTTAAGACGCACTAAAAATAATCCCGTCTTGATCGGCGAACCCGGTGTCGGTAAAACAGCGATTGTTGAAGGTTTGGCACAACGTATTGTCAATGGCGAAGTCCCGGAAGGATTGACTGATAAACGTTTACTGGCATTAGATTTAGGCGCTTTGATTGCCGGTGCAAAATTTCGTGGTGAATTCGAAGAACGTCTGAAAGCCGTATTAAATGATCTTGCCAAACAGGAAGGTCAAATTATTTTATTCATCGACGAATTACATACCATGGTGGGTGCAGGCAAAGCAGAAGGCGCCATGGATGCGGGTAACATGTTAAAGCCTGCCTTGGCACGTGGTGAATTGCATTGTGTTGGCGCCACCACATTAGACGAGTATCGGCAATATATTGAAAAAGATGCGGCGTTAGAACGCCGTTTTCAGCGTATTTTAGTCGATGAACCCACTGTACCCGATACGATTGCTATTTTGCGGGGTCTCAAAGAACGCTATGAATTGCATCATGGTGTTGAAATTACTGATTCAGCGATCGTTGCGGCAGCGACATTATCGCATCGTTATATTTCTGATCGGCAATTACCTGATAAAGCGATTGATTTAATCGATGAAGCGGCAAGTCATATTCGTATGGAAATCGATTCCAAACCCGAACAGTTAGATAACCTGGATCGTAAAATCGTGCAATTAAAAATTGAGCGCGAAGCATTAAAAAAAGAATCGGATGACGCTTCCAAAAAAAGGTTGGAACGTCTCGAACAAGAATTAAAAAAATTAGAAAAAGAATCCGAAAAATTAGAAACAATCTGGCAAAATGAAAAATCGGCTTTGCAGGGTGCGCAAACGATCAAAAGTGAATTGGAACGCGCCCGTTTAGAATTTGATACGGCAAGGCGTGCAGGTGATTTGGCGCGTATGGCTGAATTGCAATATGGACGTATTCCGGAGTTAGAAAAAAAATTAGAAAAAGCAAATCTCGCTGAAAAACAGGAAACTGAATTGGTGCGTACGAAAGTGACTGAAGAAGAAATTGCTGAGGTCGTTTCAAAATGGACGCATATTCCTGTTTCAAAAATGCTGGAAAGTGAAAAAGATAAATTACTGCATATGGAAGAAGCCTTACACAAACGGATTATTGGTCAAAGTCAGGCAGTGAGTGCTGTCTGTAATGCGATTCGCCGTTCTCGTGCAGGGTTGGCCGATCCGCACAGACCAATTGGTTCATTTTTATTTTTGGGTCCAACGGGTGTCGGTAAAACAGAATTATGCAAAGCGCTTGCGCAATTTTTATTTGATACGGAAGAGGCGGTGATTCGCATTGATATGTCTGAATTTATGGAAAAACATGCGGTCGCGCGTTTGGTCGGTGCGCCGCCGGGTTATGTGGGTTATGAAGAGGGCGGTTATCTGACAGAATTAGTTCGCCGCAAACCGTATTCGGTGATTTTGCTGGATGAAATGGAAAAAGCACATCACGATGTTTTTAATATTTTATTGCAAGTCCTGGATGATGGCCGTCTGACAGACAGTCATGGCCGAACGGTTGATTTCCGTAATACGATTGTTGTGATGACTTCCAATTTAGGGTCTGAACTCATTCAGGAAATTTCACAAAAAGGGGATTATTTTGAAATGAAAAAAGCGGTGCTCAATTTGGTGGGCCAGCATTTTCGTCCGGAATTTATGAATCGAATTGATGAAACCGTTGTCTTTCATCCCTTGGATCAAAAACAGATTAAATCGATTGCGGATATACAAATTCAGCGATTACGTTCACGTCTTCTCGAAAAGGATTTTGGCTTTGAAATCACCCCTGAAGCATTGGATTATTTAGCGGCAACCGGTTATGATCCTGTCTATGGAGCCAGACCATTGAAACGGGCTATTCAACAGCACATTGAAAATCCTCTGGCTCAAGAAATTTTATCGGGAAAATTTTTACCTGGTGATGTGATTCATGTTGATTTTGAAAAAAATCGACTGGTGTTTTCAAAAGCAGCGGCAACGGTTTGAACTTAAAGACATACAAGGATAGATATCATGTATAAACATATCTTATTTGCGACAGATCTCTCGGATGATACGGATTATATTATTGCAAAAGTGCGCGGAATGCGTGGTTTTACGGGTGCCGCGCTCAGTATGATTCATGTTGTTGAACCTTTACCCGGTTATAGTTATGCGTATCTGGGTATTGAAGATATTGAAGGTCAATTGATTGATGAATCCAAAGCGGCATTGGCTAAATTGGCAGAACAACTTCAAGTGGATGTTAAAAATCAATGGGTTGAAATTGGACCCACGAAATCCCGCATTTTGGAAGTTGCGCAAAATATTGGAGCGGATCTTATTATCTGCGGCAGCCATGGCCGTCATGGGTTATCGTTGTTGTTAGGTTCCACAGCGAATGCTATTTTGCATGGTGCCAAATGTGATGTATTAACAGTTAGATTACCGGAAGAAAAATAATTGGAATATAAAGATTACTATAAAACCCTGGGTGTTGCGCGCGACGCAAAAGAAGATGAAATTAAAAAAGTTTATCGCAAGCTCGCGCGTAAATATCATCCTGATGTCAGTAAAGAACCCAATGCCGAAGAGAAATTCAAAGCTGTTCAAGAAGCTTATGAAGTCTTGAAAGATGCAAAAAAACGGGCTGCTTATGATCAACTCGGCAGCAATTGGCAAAGCGGCCAAGATTTTAGACCGCCGCCGGATTGGCAAGGTTTTGCTGGCGCGGGTGGTTTCGAAGATATAGGTGGTGGTGGCGATTTTAGCGATTTTTTTGCTTCCATTTTTGGCGGTGGGCGTTCGAGGCAAGGCGGGTTTCGTCAGGCGAGGCAGGGCGGATTTAGCCAACGCGGTAATGACGAACATGCTAAAATCAATATCAGTCTGGAAGAAGCCTTTCGCGGTGGAACAAAAACAGTTCATTTACAAGTGCCTGAAATGGATGCATATGGTCAGATGCATGCAAAAACCCGAACGCTCAAGATTACGATTCCAAAAGGCATTGTTTCAGGTCAACAATTACGATTAGCAAAACAAGGCGGACCTGGCATAGGAAAAGGACCGGCAGGTGATTTGTTTCTGGAAATCGATGTCAATCCACATCCCCTTTTTAATCTGCAAGGTCGAGATATTTATTTAACATTACCTGTGACACCCTGGGAAGCAGCATTAGGGGCAAAAATTACCGTACCCACATTAGCCGGTCCTGTTGAAATGAAAATTGCAGCGGGCGCGCAAGCGGGTCAAAAGTTACGATTGAAGGGTAGGGGGTTACCCGGGAATCCTTTAGCGGGCGATCAATATACTTTGTTACAAATTGTGACGCCACCCGCCAATACGGATGTACAGCGTGCGTTGTATGAAAAAATGGCACAGGAAATGCCATTTGATCCGCGCAAAAATTTGCTGAGTGAATTGAGAGACTGAGCTGTGTTCGGGTCATTCCCACCCGCGCTTCTGTGACAGTGAATGTGAGGAAAAAATATGGCAAGGGAAAGAGATTCAAATGCTGTTCAACTTTCTGAGACTGAAACCGTCAGAGAAGTCAGTTTTGAAGAATTATGTACCATTTGTCATATCACGCCGGATTTCGTTATCGAATTAGTTGCCTATGGTACGATTGAGCCGCACGGAAATTCAGCATCAAGCTGGCGTTTTGATTCGGAACAATTACACATCATTCGTACTGCCACTCGCTTGCATCATGATCTTGAAGTCAACCATGCCGGTATCGCACTGGCGATCGATTTGCTGCAACAAGTTGAGGATTTGCAGTCTGAGTTGGCGATACTCAAAAAATATTTTAATACCTGATCAAGTTTTCATGCAGATCTAGGATGTGTCGTCAACTAACCTACTCACGTCGTCCCACGGCTTGTCCGGCGTTGTTGCGTAATCCGTCATCGCGAGCCTCCGAAGGAGGCGT
>CAZEEF010000127.1:0-6198 GCA_964511095.1 uncultured Coxiellaceae bacterium
CAGCAGCGCGTAGTTTGGAAACAGCGAGTCTTTCAGGCAATATTCAGCCATTTTCAGGTGATACGGAGATTTTTATTTATCCTGGATTTCAATTTAAATGCGTTGATGCATTAATCACGAATTTACATTTGCCAGGTTCCACATTATTAATGCTGGTTTCTGCATTGGGCGGCTATGAAAATATGATGCAGGCTTATCAGGAAGCAGTACGTGAACAGTATCGATTTTTTAGTTATGGGGATGCGATGTTTATTTTTTAGTTTTTTTATTAAGGGGTTACGTATTCACAGCCTCTTGATTTACGTAAGCATTTACGGTATACTTTATGTAAAGGAGACTGTAAAATATGCATCGCTCTCATGAAAAAACTCAAAAAATAACTGCCCATATTCCCGTTAATTTATTACAGGAAGCTCAGTCTGTTACAGGAAAAGGCATTACCGACACATTGAAAATAGCGTTGAGTCAATTGGCACGCGCCCATGCTTATGAAGATTTACGTAAAATGCGTGGGAAGATAAAATTTTCAATTGATGTGGAAGAATTAAGAAAGGATCGATAAAGTGATTGCAGCAGACACATCCGTTTTAATAGATTATTTTCAAGGAAAAGAAAATCCTCTCACAATTAAGCTCGATGAAATTCTCATTTCTCATTCGTTAGTTTTACCTCCACCTGTTTTAGTCGAAATACTCAGCGACTCTTTTTTACCAAAAAAATTTATTGAAAAAATAGCAGAGCTTCCTATTTTAGACCCGACAGAAGATTTTTGGAGCCGTGCGGGATTGAATAGAGCAAAATTGATTTCGAAGAAATTAAAAGCCAGATTAGCAGATACCCTCATCGCGCAATGTTGCATTGACTATCAGGTTCCACTGATAACAAACGATTCTGGTTTTCGACATTTTGTAAAATATTGTGGATTAATTTTATATGGCTCTCCACACTAAATAAAGAGGGTTTATTGTTTATAAGCAGGCGTGCGTGTCAACACTGCCGATGGCTCCGGTGGCGTGATTGTTAAAGAAGGACGTGGGGATTGTTTACCGAACAGGCCTAATTGGGCGATGGAAGGGAGTTTGATACCATATCTGCTGGCAGGAGCAGGCGTTTTTTTAATGACGGGCTCAATGGGAACTTGTTTTTCTTCAACGTGTTCTTGTGGCTCTACAAGAATGGAAGTTTCGTCTGGCGCTTTTGTGGTATAGGCAGAAACCATCGTTGTTAAAACAGCAGCTACAGCAACAGTCGCTGCAGTCGCTGCAATAACCGGTGCAGCAGCAATCGCTGCGGCAGGAACAAAAGCAGGCGCTGTAGCAGCCACAAAACCTGCAGTGACAGCAACAATACCAGCCGTTCCTGCGACAATAGGCGCGATAGAGGAAGTTGCAACGTTATCTGGTTTAAGTGCAGGCGCAGGCTGAGGCGCAGCTTCAATGGGTGCAACAATGGGTTCTGGCTCGGGATTAAATGCTTTTTTCATGACTGCTCGCGCTTCTTTTCCATAAAAAACGCCTCGAAGAGTACCGATGACTCCACCGATAGCCCCTCCCAATGTACCGCCCGCTACGGCACCGCCAGGCCCGCCTAATATTAAACCAATGACAGCGCCTACTATCATGCCAATCATTGCAAAACGATTGACTTCAGTTGCAACGCGCTGGGACCAGGGCAGGGAAGTGGATTTTTCTTCTTCGGGTTGTATTTTTCGGGCTATTTTAATGACGGGGAAGCCGACAAACCAGCCCAGCGCCCCGCCTATGGCGCTGCCTAATAATGCGCCGCCCGGAATAGGAAGAAAAAATCCGATTAAGCATCCAATAGATGCCCCTGCAAAAGAAGTCGTTCGAGTCGGATAATCCCAACGGTTTTCCGTATCAGGTGTTGCACTTAACCATTTCTGTTGAATGTAAGACGTAATTTTATATCCCGTCAGACCCAAAAACATACCGCCAATCACACTGCCAATGGCACTGCCGAGCGGACCGCCTAGGGCAAAACCTATCGCAGCGCCAAATGTAATACCCGACCGTACATAGTTGTTACTGAAAAGATTTTTTTTATCATCATTCAGATGTAAAATTTTTCCGTAACCAAGTACTTCACTGATTTTGTTGATGGTGGGAACCAGTATTAATGCAAGAAAAAAGGCGGCCGATCCTGCTATTCCACCCACAATATTCATACTGGTGGTTAAAGGGGCTCGAGCAAGTTGGGAATAAAAATATCCCATGATTTGACCGAGACTCGTGCCCCAAACCAAAAACATTTTGGTATATTTAGACCAGCCGTCAGGACCTAATTTGGAATAAGTGTCATTGGTTTCAGGATCTATTTTTAAAACATAATGTCGAATCAGCCAATAAGGAATGGCAAATATACCAAAGACAATACAACCAATATCCGCAATCACGGGTATCAGAAGTTTTTTACCATTCTGTGGAAGAGGTAAAAGATTTGCAATTAACATTCCGAAAATCAAACCGGCACATGCAAGTGATTTGAATGCACGATAAAGAGGATTTAATGTACCTTTCTTGCTTTTAAACCAGTTAAATCGTTTGCCTAAAAGACTCAATAACCAGCCGCCGATAATGCCCACACCATAACCGATTGCCATGCCGATTTGGGTTTCATCATCCATTGTGCTGCGACTCAGATTCAGAGGATGCGATTGATCAAAAGCAATTTGGGCCGGTGTTCCGGTGAGCCTCGGAAGATCAACTTTCATTCGGGTATCATAATTTTGCAAAACGTTTTGAGGGACTGCATCAGCTTGTTCAGATAGCTGCCCATGTGGGCTGTTAGCCTGAGAAGATGGACTATTAGGATCAACGTGCGACATGTTGTACTCTTTCGTTATAAGCGTACTTACAGCGCATCCTATGCTTGAAATTCCATGATCAAATATTGGGCGAAGTATACAGAGTTGAGGGCATGAACTCAAGCATTTAATTTACTGGCGGAATCGTATTAATCAAGGTAAATTAGACCACCGGAATTTTATGTGAAGGAAAAAATATGCAGCTTATCGATACTATTTCAAGTTTTTTTATTTCCACTGCTTATGCGGATACAGCGTCTCCCGCCCATCCACAGCAAGGTGGATTTTCATTTTTTGTCATGATGGCTATCCTGATATTTTTTATGTATTTTGCGATTTGGCGTCCGCAGACCAAACGTGCAAAAGAACAAAGACAGTTATTAAATTCGTTGGCAAAAGGGGATGAAGTGGTCACCGCTGGCGGCATTTTAGGGACGATTAATAAGATTTCAGATAATTATGTGGTGTTGTCTTTAACAGACACGGTGGAAATTACAATCCAGAAATCCTCAATTGTCAGTGCATTACCCAAAGGTACTCTCAAATCAATTTAGATTGAAACGTGACATGGAAGAAAAATATGGTGCTTAATCGTTTCCCGTGGTGGAAAAATGTATTGATTGTTTGCATTGTTTTACTCGCATTTGTGTATGCGATGCCAAATCTGTATGTGGAAGATCCTTCTGTTCAAATTTCGCCTGCCAGTCCCACCCTGATGTTAGATCAGGCGACAGTCGATAAAGTGACTCAAACGTTACAGAAAGCAAACCTGCCTTATAAACAGATTCAACAGGAAAATCGCAGCATACTGGTTCGTTTTAACTCGACAGACGTGCAATTTAAAGCAAAAGAACTGATTCAGGAAACATTAGGCGAATCTTATCTGGTTGCCATTAATCTGGCTCCGGCGACACCGCACTGGCTGCGTGTTATCGGCGCCATGCCGATGAAACTGGGATTGGATTTACGCGGCGGTGTGCATCTTCTGTTGCAGGTCGGAGTAGACACCGTTATCAAACAACGCATTGAAGGCGATTTGAATAATATTGGCCAGGAATTGCGTAATCAGCGTATCCGTTATTCGGGGATGACGCGCGATGCCCAGAATGGCATTAGCATTCAATTTCGCGCAGTGGATACCCTGCAGGAAGCGAATCGTTATCTCAGCCAACACTTTAACGAATTTACCTGGACTGCGGATACCCGAAATGGTTTTGTTTTACAGGGAATATTATCGCCGCCGGCGCTACAGCAAATTCGTCAGGAAACATTAGAACAGGCCATGAATACATTACGAAATATGGTCAATGAGCTCGGTGTGTCTGAAGCCGTCGTACAACAGCAGGGTACAACACGTGTCATGGTTGAGTTGCCAGGGATTCTGGACACGGCACAAGCCAAAAATCTGCTCGGTAAAACAGCGACGCTGGAATATCACATGGTGGATGTCGATCATGATGTGCGAGGGGTTGTACCGCCAGATGATAAACTGTTTTCCTATGAAGGCCGTCCTGTGCTTCTTAAAAACCAGATTATTTTGCGCGGTTCATCGATTACCAGTGCCATGGCGAGTGCAGGCGATGATGGACGTCCCTCTGTGAATGTCCGTTTAGGCGGGGGTGGCGAAAGTCTTTTCACGAAAACGACAGCAGAAAATATCGGTAAACCGATGGGCGTATTGTATGTCGAAGTGCATTCTGAAACAAAAGATGTCAATGGACAAAAAGTTATAAATTATCAGACTGAGCGAAAAGTTATTAGTGTTGCAACGATTCAGAGTGCGTTAGGTAACAGTTTCCAGATTACGGGATTATCCAGTGCAGAAGAAGCGCGTACGTTGGCACTCTTGTTACGTGCCGGTGCATTACCGGCGCCTGTCACGATTATTGAAGAACGTCAGATCGGCCCGACGCTCGGTAAACAAAACATTCACATGGGCGTCATGTCAGTGGCAGTTGGTTTCACACTGGTGGTGTTATTCATGGCGCTTTACTATGGCGTGATGGGATTGATTGCCGATATTGCCCTGACAATGAATCTGGTTTTGATTGTGGCGATTCTATCCTTGCTCGGAGCAACCATTACTTTGCCGGGGATTGCAGGTATGGTATTGACCATGGGTATGGCTGTCGATGCAAATGTCTTGATTTTTGAGCGTATTCGCGAAGAATTGCGTAATGGTGTGGGCATTCAGTCAAGCATTCATGCGGGATATGATCGTGCATTCATGACGATTGTGGATGCGAATGTGACGACACTCATCGTGGCGATTGTTTTATTCAGTTTAGGATCGGGTACGGTGAAAAATTTTGCCGTGACATTGACGGTTGGTTTAATGACATCGATGTTTACAGCAATCACGGGAACACGTGCCATTGTGAACGGGTTGTATGGTGCAAAACCGGTGAAGAAAATTTCGATTGGTATTTAGAGTGTTACAGGCGAGGAATTTAGCATGGAATTTTTCAAACAAAATACGCAGATCGACTTTATGGCACAACGTCGATGGGCGGCTATCCTTTCGATCACCTTATTTTTGTTATCCATCATTTCACTGGTCGTCAATGGATTGAACTGGGGATTGGATTTTACAGGCGGCACGCAAGTTCATTTGACTTTTCCACAAGCAGCCGATTTGAATCAGGTTCGAACTGTGCTGGAAAGTGGTGGTTTTAAGGAAGCGACAGTGATTAGCTATGGAACATCCAAAGATGTCCTGGTGAGTCTTGCGCCCACAAAAGAAAATACGCATGAAGCGACTCAAGATACCCTGGTCACGCGTGTAACGGCGTTATTACCGACTGCGAAAATCCAGCAAGTCGATATTATTGGTCCTCAAGTGGGGCAAGAGTTGGCGACGAAAGGTGCTTTGGCTATCGTCATTGCCTTATTGGGTACGATGATTTATATCGCATTACGATTTGATTTTCGATTTTCAATCGGCTCAACGGTGGCATTGATTCATGATCCTATTTTAATTTTGGGAATTTTTTCATTTTGGCATTTGGAATTTAATTTAATTGTATTAGCGGCTGTTTTAACGGTGATTGGTTATTCATTGAATGACACCATTGTTATTTTTGATCGGATACGTGAAAATTTTCGTAAATTACGTAAAGCCACTCCATTAGAAGTGGTTAATCAGGCAACGAATCAAACTTTATCGCGCACGATTATTACGTCGATGTTGACATTATTGGTCGTACTTGCGCTTTATTTTCTCGGCGGCAGTATGTTGCATGGCTTTGCGCTCGCGCTGATTATCGGTATTGTGGTTGGAACGTATTCTTCGATTTATGTGGCGGGATCTTTATCGCTGATGTTGGGTGTCAATCGTCAAAATTTATTACCGCCGCCGAAAGAAGCGTTGGATA
>CAZEEF010000128.1:0-2210 GCA_964511095.1 uncultured Coxiellaceae bacterium
AAATTCTTGTTAAGATTTGCAACCAGGCCCCGCACAAATTTTTGCTGATAGGTTTACTTTTCTTGTATTGGACAGTGGGCAAAAATTTTGCGGGGTGACAGGTTTTTTTGATTTGATACGTTTTTGTGTGTAATTATCATACCAATTTACCGGATGCTAGTGCGCCTCCGCGGGAATGACAGTTTAGTTGTGTAGATACCTATGTAAAAACACGCTGGCATGCCAGGATTTTGGATTTTGCCAGCTATTATCCTGAATTCTCGTTATTAATCAATAAGTTACATGATTTTTTCCGAAAAAAAATCCGAAAACTGTTACACAGAAGTAAAAATTTTCTTTATTTATCATAAAGTTAAGTGATTTTTCCCAGTCAAAAAACTATTCCATAGACGTTGCCGCAATCACGGCATACATAGCCTGCAATTTTTGCCAGTGTTGTTGGTAATCTTCTGAATGGGTATCCGGATTTTTTGCCAATGCCATTTGAAGATGCATTATCTCGGTTCCATAAGCTTCAGGATCCCGACTGCGTTCTTCAACTAACTGCAGAAAATCCTGACTCGCTTGAGTGACAATCTTGCATTGCGCCTCATCCGTATTCTGTCCTTCCTGACAGCGCGAATAGGCATTCTGTAATTCCGTTGGATGCCGTATGTAATAATCGTACGTTGATGTTTCAAATTGACAGCCAGTCAATATCATGGGAAAAAATAATCCCATCCATAATCGGGTTAATTTCATTTTTTAGCCTATAGAAACCGGAATACCGCTCTCAGTGAGTTTATAGATTAATGGCAGCAATAATAACAAAAGACCTAAAATAAGCATTGTGATCACAGTGCCAATCGGATGCGCCAGAGGATTCGTACGATACTGCATATATCTGACGAATGCACCAAATAAACAGGCCAAACCGGCAGCAATAGAGGCTCCCGTCAAAAACCCAGCAACGACTTCAACGGGTCCCATTAAATTATTGGCAATTCCTCCTAACCCAGTCACATCATTTATATTATTTTCAGCGGGAGGATGAGACGTATGAGTTGGCGTGGATGTTGGCGTCGCATTGCCGGAGACTGTTGCGACATTTTTGTAATATTCATAGGCTGAATCAAGGTCAGCCACGGATGTTTCCGCGCGTGCATAACCTGATAGCAATAATCCTGCCATAAAGAGCATACAGGCAATGACTTTCATCAACGTTTTTTTGTTCCCATGAGATATATGCATAATATAAAATATGTTACAGTGATTCATCGGATCATTTTATTATAGTCTATATGCCCAGTAAATTTCCTGACATTTTTTTAAATCCCAAAATCGATTACCCTATTTATGATTTACAATTACCCTTTTCTGACTATATCAAACAATCGGAACACATCATTGCCCATACGCGGCCAGATCTCAGCCAACATCCTGAATTGACTATTAAAAATAATGCGCCATTTGAATTAAAACCGGATGCAACTAAACCTGTCAGTGGTGTTTTACTCATTCACGGTTTACTCGATTCCTCTTTTATCATGCGGGATATCGGTGATGCTTTACAATCGCAAGGTTTACTGGTTCGTTCGATACTGCTGCCGGGGCATGGCACCGTCCCCGGTGCATTATTAAATACACGCTTTACTGAATGGCAGCAAGCGGTACATTACGGTGTGGCGACACTCAAAAAAGAAGTTGAAAAAGTCTTTCTCGTGGGGTTTTCGACGGGAGCGACTCTTGCCATTTCGCATGCTTTAAAAGACCCGTCGATTGCGGGAGTGATTTTGATTGCACCGGCATTTAAAATTAATTCGCCGTTTACATTTCTTTCCAGTTGGATGCGTGATGTAAAATGGCAGCGTGGCAAATGGTTTTCTGTGTGTGAAGAACTAGATGATGTGAAATACCAATCCATTACTTTCAATGCCATTTATCAAGTCTATCAATTGGGATTGGCCATTCAGAAAAAATTAATCACATGCCCTTTGTTTATGATTTTAAGTCAGGAAGATAAAATTATTTGCAGTCGCACTGCCTTACATTATTTTGAAGAAACAAACCATCGATTGAATCGTGCGTTACTTTATTCAGAAAAACCACGCGCCCTGACAGACCCACGCATTCTCGTACGAACCTCTGTTTATCCGGATGAAAATATTTTCAGTTTTTGTCATATCAGTTTGCCCGTTTCGCCGAATAATTCGCATTATGGCAAAAATGGC
>CAZEEF010000128.1:2310-6164 GCA_964511095.1 uncultured Coxiellaceae bacterium
TTATTCTGCGATTTCTCTTCTTTTTTCCCCAAAATGCTTGAAAATAAATTAGAATGTCGATCGAGTTGCTTTAATTTTTCAACGGGATGACTCGTTAATGCATTGCCTTTCATGGCTATTTCATTGCATAGTTGAATAGTCTCATGGGATTCTAATGGTTGAGAATATTTTATTTTGGGAATAATTGTTTTAAATCTTTCATTATTGTGAATCGTTCCCGATTTTTCAATGCCCTGTTTGTTATAATAGCAGTATTCCAGATCATTCGCGTTATTTACATAAATATAAACAGTATTATTTCTTACTTTATTATATCTTTTTAATATGTCAATTTCTGATTTGGACTTTATTATGTTTAATTCCGTTTCATTCACTTCTTTAACTCTCATCTTGAATAATCCGCTTTCCTGTTCTGTTTTTTGCCGCATAAAAAATGTATCTTGATAGCTTTCTTTTGATTGTAATTTTTCGTCAAAAATCTGATTGGTTCGTGCTTGTGCTTCTTTTGCCATGGCAGAAATCATGGAAAGCGTTGAGAAAATTTCGGGTTCTTCTGTGGAACCTGAAAATCGTCTGACTTCAATGGTTCCATGCTTGGCGAAAGACATAAGATTAATTTCATAATATCTGTCCGAATCGGGCTGTACAATCTTTATTAAATCAGTCAGCGATTTGATAGTTTGTATGTCATTCGGATCCAGAACCGTCACGACTTTTGCATGAGTATTCGGAAGTCTTTCAATGGGGGAAAATTTAGATGCTTCCCTTTGATAGATCAAAAGAAATTGTTTGATAAATTCCAACTGATAATCTGTATAGTCTCGACCGATTTCGTGGTCTTTAATCGTGTGCGTTTTATATTCTGTTGGAACAGGCATATTGACTACGCCGATATGCACATGAAGTCCGCATGATTCATTTGTTGTAGCATTCATGGCTTGTAAAAAGGCTACATTAAGCAGGGCGGATTTTAAATCGGTATTATTTGTAATAATGCCTGTTGTGGCTTCGCCGCCATAACTATCCGCATTTTCAATCTCAACGGATCCATCACCCGGATGAGACCAGCCTTTCTGAATCAGGTGTATGACAAATTCTGTTAATGATTTAAAATTTGACGGTACGTTCGTATATTCTATTTCAACACCCAGGGTAATATTTTCTTGATTCGGCATGAAGCTATATCCGCCCAGTTTATTCAAAATGTTTTTTAGATGATCTTTTAAATAATCAGGCTTCATGGTAGAAAGCGATGGATATATTTTTTCATAAGAAGAAATTTCAGCGTTAAGTGCTTCGCGATGTAACATAAAAAAAGCGGCTGTTTTGATATATTCATTGAATTGATTTATATTTTCGGAATCGATAATAAATTGAAATAACTCATCCGTTGTTTGAATATTCAATAATTCAGTATTTTTTTTCCAGCTTTCAGCTGAGGGTTGAATATTCAATAATTCAGTATTTTCTTTCCAGCCTTCCGCTGAGGATAGAAGGAGTAATAATTCTCCAATCTTTTTATTGTTATTGATAGTTAGGTTTTTCATTAATCTATCGAATACGATTGTTCCATCAAGATGACATATGTAGTAGGCAAGATTTTTTGTATAGGAATTATATTGATATTGACAGAGTATATTGAAGTATTCATTATTCAATAATCTTTTTTTCTGCAATACTTTTAATGCGCCAGTAAAATCGTCAGGATCATTTGCGTGTCGACAGAAAGCATCAATGTTGCCTGGCGTGGCAATTTTTTCTTGAGCTAATAGACATAATCCGGGTGCAAGCTGTGATGCATACTTAGCATGTTTTTTTAGTACGTTCCAAATATAGGCGTCATTTATGTTTTTGGAACGTAAATGGGAATATCCCGCTGCAAGACTTCGAGCATATTGAGCGTGTTCACACAACGTTCGGAAGACCTGATTCGTGAGTGGTATTCCATTGTCATTGAGGATGCATAATGCGCCCGAAAGTTGGTATGCATCTTTTGCGTGTTCGCAGAGAATACTGAAATTGTCTTTCAGTAATCCTGCATTTTTCAGATAAGTCATTACTTCATTAAGCGTTTCAGCATGTTCTGCATGGTTTAAATAATTCTCGATATAATTATCGTCATCTGCTATTTTTTCTTCCATTAAAATGCACAAACCAGTCGCAACATTTTCGGCATGTCGCGGGTGTTTCAATAACATCTTGATAAAATGTTCTTTATCTTGTATTTTTTTCTCGGTTAGTACACATATTCCCTTAGCAATACTCGCTGCATGATTGGAATGTTCGCAAAGAATTCTGAAGTTGTCTTCAGGCGATATGTTATCTTTTTCAAGGTTCCTTAATCCTCGGGTGAGTTCATGAGCATTTTTTGCATTTTCACAGAGTAGCTTGAAATTGTCTTTCAATACTCCTGCGTTATTCAAGAGCTGCATTGCGGATGTAAAATATTCATCATATTCTACGTTTTGAGACAATTGTTCGATATGGGTTTTATCATTCAGATGATTTTCAATTAATAGTAATATTCCGATGGCAATGTGTTCAGCATACCGAGCGCGTTGACAGAGTAGTCTGATATTCTCTTCTGAATTGGCTGCTTTTGATTGGCTTAAGGTCTGCAGTCCTCTTGCAAGCGTTGCCGCATTTTTTCCATTCTCACAGAGCATATCGAAGTATTTTTCAACTAACTCACGCGACTGTAACCCCTCTATTATTCCCGTTGTAATTTGATCAGCGTATTCTGCATGTTGACAAAAGATTTCTATTTTTTTATCTAAATTTGATACTTTCTCTTCACTCAACAGACATAATCCTTTCGCAAGATTTTCAGCATAAGGAGCATGTTCAGATAGTATCGCTCTGAATTTCTCTGGATTGTCCAGGGTCGACACGCTTAAAATGTGTAATCCTTTTGCAAGACTGACAGCATTTGTCGCGTTATTAAAAAGCACGCTTACATTTTCTTTAAAAAGTATTCCTCTGTTATTCAGAAACAACAATCCATCGGCCAGACTACGAGCATTTTTTGCGTGTTCACAGAAAATTTGAAAATGTTCTTTTAATAAATTCGCCTCTTTTAGTATTTCAAATCCATCAGTAAGCTCTTTTAGATATTCGACTTGTTGACAACAAAGCCTAACGTTTTGTTCAGAAAGTGCGTCTTGATCCGAGTTTTCATTTTGTAAGATCTCTACCGCGGTGTGTATTTCATGCGTATATTCCAGATGTTGACAGAAATCAATAAAACTATTTTCAGTCAGTATTTTTTTATGCTGTAGTATTTTTAATACATTAAGCATCTCAGTCATTCGCATACAGCGGTTGGACTGTTGCAAGAAGAAATGAAAACTCGGTTCAATGGGTATTTTTTCTTCGATTAAAAAACCTAAGACAGGTAAGTGAAATATATCAATATAACCAAATTCGTCAGGATTTTTTAGAAGCGCTCTAATAGTTGTTTCAGTCAGTGCTTTTTGCTTGTGCAAAACAACCATCAAGTTAAGCAATCCATCAGGAATGTAGGCGTATTGGCAAAAGGAGATCAAAATGTCGAGCTTATTCTCTTCAGTAATGACATTGTTTTTTGCAAGAAATACCAAGCTTTTGACAATATGATCAACCTTGTCTTCATTAACGATCTCATTGAGACATTCTGGTATCTCACTATTTCGGAAAATATCCACATCTGTTTTAATCGCAATATCTCGCAGGTTCATCACCCATTCCTCGATTTTTTAACTCTCTTTTATACCTTAATAATATACTAACAGATGAATTATTATACAATATTTCGGTCATTCCCTTAGAAATTTATGTTAACATTATGATTTTACTAATAATAATTTTTTTCACCC
>CAZEEF010000129.1:0-6109 GCA_964511095.1 uncultured Coxiellaceae bacterium
TGAGATAACAAATTTCATAAAGCTCCGCATCCTGACTTTGCTTCAATAAATAATCATCACTCGTCCGCAATTCATCCACCAAATTTAATTCCAATGCTTGTGTGCCCAACCAGTGTTCACCCGTTGCCACTTTTTGCACGTCAATCGCCGGACGATTTTCTTTAATGAGATTTTTAAATAAACGATGAATGTCTTCAACTTCTTCATGCATTTTTTCACGACCTTTTTCGGTGTTTTCACCAAATAAGGTTAACGTTCGTTTAAATTGTCCCGCGGTAATTTGTTCAAAATCAATATGCTTGTCTTTTAATAAACGATGAAAATTCGGTAATTGCACAATCACACCAATCGAACCAATAATGGCAAAGGGTGCTGCCAAAATTTTATTGCCAATGCAGGCCATCATGTAACCGCCGCTTGCCGCAATTTTATCGACAATGACAGTGAGAGGAATATGTTGTTGACGAATGCGCATCAATTGCGATGCAGCAAGACCATAAGCGTGAACCATGCCGCCGCCGCTTTCTATTTTAATGACCACTTCATCTTTAGGGGTTGCAATGCCTAATATCGCAGTGACTTCTTCTCTTAATGCCGTGACAGCAGAACCCTTGATATCACCCTCAAAATTTAAAATAAAAATATTTTTCTTCGGCTGATTGCCATCCGATTTTTCTTTGAGCTTGTCCGCTTTTTTTTGCTCTTTCTGAAATTTTTTGAAAGCCGATTTTGATAGAATTTCAGCAGATAACGTTTCTTTGATGTCACGGTATTTTTGGCTGAGATTTTTAATCGTGATGCGTCCCCGCATTCTTCCTTTACCGCGGCTCACAATACTGATGATGCCAATTAAAATAATAAAAATAAAAACGGTTAACACAAATAGTTTTGCAGAAAAAAGCAATAACTGGGCTAAAGATTCCATCACATTATCCTGTTTGTTTGGGTTTAAGGAAAAGCATGTATTGAGCGCGCGGATGAAACGATTTGTTCAAATGCACGGTCACTTCTTTCATATCATAAGCCGTCGGTGTTTGAGTAAATAATAACGATGACGTCACCGCAATGGCATTTTCTTTTCGCTTAAAAAGCCAACTGTAAGTGCGGGGAACAATTTCCACGTCGCCAACCCACAAGGGCACCTTGGCATTTTCAATGAGCAAATGCGATTGCCAAAGTCGTAACACAATGAGTTTGGTATCACTGTGCGCACGTTTAATTAAAATCAGCGTAGGTTTTTTATCCAGATAAATAGGCGACACTAAGGGTAAATGATCCGTACTATTGACATCACTCAGTCGATGTAACACATCAATCCAATCATTCGGCGGTGGAATTTGCCAACCATTCGCGATCAACGTATTTTGTATCGTTGAAAGATCGCCCAGCCATTGTAAATTGAGTATCTGCGTCGACAGACCAAAACGATTGATACGATAAAATGGCAAATGCTTGCCTTGTTGTGACCACCAGGCATCTTCGGTAGCAGTGTAAGAAGGCCAGTCTAAAAGCGTATAATCCTGTTCTAAACGATCCAGATTGCGCCAGGCAAAAATACTATAACTTAAGAGTAACGCGATTAAACCGATTAATAAAATACGGCCTGCCTGCAAATTTTTATCGTGATGGCGATTATAGGAAATGGTAATCAACAACAAAACCGTTCCACCCAATAACCATCCGCCCAACACATCAGTAAACCAGTGAATACCCAGATACAATCGTGAGGTACTGATGGCTAGAATAAAAAGGATTAATACATAATAAAAAAAACGTCGATAGTGTATCTGACTTAATTGCAATAAAAGAAAAGTAAAACCGGTATAGAAAGCGACACTCAGTGTGGCGTGTCCACTGGGGAATGAAAATGTTTCTGAATTATGGACGAGTCCCCACGGACGCGGTGAATGAGCCAGTATTTTTAACACATGCACGCCGCCTGCCGCGAGCACGCCCAAGGCAAGGATATGCCAGGCTGTATGCCAATGTTTTTTAAAGGCAAGCCAGGCGAAGAGTACAATAACAACGGGTAATAATACTTTCTTTTCGCCAAAAAAAGTAATCATTAGCATGATAGTGTCGAGACTCGGCGTTCGGATACTTCGGAAAAAATGGAAGAAAATCGTATTGATCGTGAGATCTTGTGAACCTTCGAAAATAATATAAAGAAAAAGATACAATAAGATACAAGCCAATATGAAAACATAGGATGTTAAAATGAGTTGTCCGTGTGTTTTTTGCCTATTATGGTGTTTCAATAACTTTGTAACGGGTTTGAAATACGGTGAGTCAGATAAACGATGCCACATTTGCGTTAAACCCTGTTCAAGTTGTCTGCCAATCAATTTGAAGATTTTACGAATCAGCCATAAGAGAAACAAAAATAACAGCAGGCTTGCCAGTAACATCAGAATGACATGTATTGCAACATCGGGCGGCAATTCGAGCGAAGCGGCACCCAGCAAAATGCCTGGCAGCATATAAATCGGTGCCCAGCCAATCGCCGATACAATATTGGCGATGTAAAATTTCAGTGGACGCATGCTTAACATACCCGCCACTAATGGAACGAGTGCACGCACGGGACCCACAAACCGACCGATGAAAACACTCATGGAGCCGTGTTTTTTGAAAAAATATTCTCCATTTTCGAGGATGCCGGGAAATCGCCTGAAAGGCCATACGTGCGGTAAACGTTCATTGAAATGCCGTCCCAGCCAATAACTGATACCATCACCCACAATCGCACCGAGAATGGCCCATCCTATGGTTTGCCAGAGCGGTATGACACCCGCACCAGCGAGTGTGCCAATGGCCGTCATCATGACGCTGCCCGGAATGATGGTGCCAATGATGGCGACGGATTCCAGTGCCGAAATGCTAAAAGTGGTGAGCCCTGCGAGTTCAGGGTGGGCATTCACCCATTGTAAAATATGGTTTAAGACATCTGGCATTATGAAACTTGCTCCCCTGCCGCCTGCCGATCCGCATGATACGATGAACGCACGAGCGGTCCGCTGGCTACGTTTTTAAATCCAATCCGTTCCGCAAAGTCCTTCAATGCCTGAAAGTGCTCTGGCGTAATATAGCGCGTGACCGGAATATGGAATTTGCTCGGTTGCAAATATTGTCCCAATGTTAACATATCCACATCATGTGCCCGCAAATCTTCTAACGTTTGTTCTATTTCTTCATCCGTTTCACCGAGTCCCAGCATTAACCCTGATTTTGTTGGAATAGATGGAAATCGTTGCTTGAATTGTTTTAATAATTGCAATGAATGTAAATAATCAGAACCGGGTCTGGCGGCTTTATATAAGCGCGGTACGGTTTCAATATTATGATTAAAAACGTCGGGTAATGCCTGTGCGGTTTCATTCAGTGCTATTTCCATGCGGCCGCGATAATCGGGTACGAGTGTTTCAATGGTAATTTTCGGATTATATTCACGAATGGTTTTAAGGCAGGCTGTAAAATGACTTGCGCCGCCATCCCGTAAATCATCCCGATCGACAGACGTAATCACGACATAACGTAACCCCATTTGTGCAATGGTTTTTGCCAAATTCAGGGGTTCATCAGGATCCAGTGGATCCGGTCTGCCATGTCCGACATCACAAAAACTGCAACGGCGCGTGCATTTATCCCCCATAATCATAAACGTGGCTGTCCCATGACTGAAACACTCAGAGAGATTAGGACAGGATGCTTCTTCACAAACCGTTACCAGTTTATTGTCACGCAGAATTTTTTTTAAATCGCTGACGGCGGGAGTGCTCGGAATTCGAATACGAATCCAATCGGGTTTGCGTAATGGATTCAACGTGGGTTCAATCTTAATCGGAATACGCGCTAATTTTTCAGCACCGCGCTGTTTTTTATTGGGATTATTATCTTGCATTAGTCATTGATTCCCCATTTAATGAGTGAGTTATTATAGCCTAATTTTTCGATGAGATAATCCATCAGTTGCTTCTCGACCGTTTTAATATTAGCCGACTTCACAAAATCCGTTAATTGGGTCATCTCAAGTTGTTGATAGCCGCAGGGATTAATGCGTGAAAACGGTTCCAGATCCATTGAAATATTAAAGGCTAGACCATGATAAGAACAGCCTTTACGAACGCGCAATCCCAGTGAGCAGATTTTTTTATTTTCGATATAAACGCCTGGCGCTTCGCGTTTGGCAAACGCGTTGATTTGATAATCGGCCAACACATCGATCACGGCATTTTCGAGCAAGGTGACGATATCGCGAATCGTCATTTTTTTGCGACGCAAATCCACTAACGCATAGACCACTAATTGCCCCGGACCATGATAAGTGACTTGACCACCCCGATCGACTTGAATCACTGGAATGGCTCCCGGATTCAATAAATGTTCTACTTTGCCATTTTGTCCCTGAGTAAAAACGGGCGGGTGTTCCAGCAGCCATATTTCATCGATCGTATTGTCATTTCGGTCATTGGTAAATTGCCGCATGGCGTCCCAGCAAGTCTTATAATCCTGTGTGGAGAGAAATCGGATAATGACATGGGAAGCCATCATCATAATGCGATTAACACATGTGGATTTGCGCTTAACTCACGATAAATATCATCTAACTGTGCTTTGCTTTGCGCATTGATTTTGATCGTGATAGCAAGATATTTTCCATCTTTGCTGGGTCTGACCCGAAGTGCGTCTTCCCGTAAATCCTGCACGTGTTTGCGAATGATGGTCAATACTTCCAATTCAAATTGATCGGAAGTATTGCCAAATACCTTGATCTGAAATTCGCAGGGGAATTGGAAAGGGGATTCGGGCTCTTGCGTCATCTTTATTTACCTAAATTGCACACTATGCGTTATCCCGCGCAGTTTCTGGCGCGGGACCCAGTGTCTTTATTTTGGCTGATATAATGAAAGGCGCAGGGTCCCCCGCCAGAAACTGCGCGGGATGACGGCTGAGGATTACCCATTATTCGCCTTTTCATTCGACCGGGAAAATAATTTATTAAAACTGAAATTCAACGAATCCGTCACACTGCGCCAAATGCCGCCTTTTTTATCATCGCTTAAAGCCACTAACGGTTCAGATGCAATGACTTGGCCATTTAATGTGACTGTCAAAGTGCCATACGATTGACCTTTGATGACAGGCGCTTTGATATGTTCATCCAACTGCATAGTCGCCTGAACATTTTTATATTGACCTGCCGGCATCGTGACATAAAAATCGTTGGCAAGCCCTAAACCTACTTGTTTATGTTCACCTTTCCAGACGCGCGCTTCTGTTAAAGCGGTCGATCCTGAATACAATTTATGTGTTTCAAAGAATCGGAATCCGTAGGTCAATAAGCGAATGGAATCTTCTGTTCGGACCGTATCGCTGGGCGCACCCATGACAACACTGATCAATCGTGTGCCATCTTTGGTAGCCGAACCGACCAGACAGAAGCCAGCTTCTTCGGTATGTCCGGTTTTCAAACCATCCGCATATTGAAAACGCCATAAGAGTCGATTGCGGTTAGGTTGACGTATGTTGTTGTAACTAAACCATTTTTCAGAATAAAGTTGATAGTCTTCGGGGAAATTTTTGATAATGGCTTGTGCGAGCAGGGCCAAATCATGCGCTGTGGAATAATGATTCGGATTAGGCAAACCATTGCTATCCACAAAATGACTGTTTTTCATACCGATCAATTGGGCTTGTGTATTCATCAAGCCAGCAAAGGCATCTTCTGTTCCGGCCAGGTATTCCGCCATGGCGACACTCGCATCATTTCCGGATGCAACCACAATACCTTGCAATAAATTCCGCACAGGTACTTCATCATTCACTTTGACAAACATGCGGGATCCACCGGTACGCCAGGCTTTTTCGCTGATTCTGACTTTATCATCCATATGGATGCTTCCGTTTTTTAAGGCATTGGATACCACATACATGGTCATTAATTTAGTCAAACTGGCTGGCGCGAGGCGCGCATCAGAATTTTTTTCCGCCAGAATTTTGCCGCTATTGGCATCCATCAAAATAAACCCTTGGGCATTAATATTGGGGGTGGAGGGTGTCATGATGGGTTGGGGTTGTGTCGGCACTGGAATGACGGGATTCGCATAAG
>CAZEEF010000130.1:0-6072 GCA_964511095.1 uncultured Coxiellaceae bacterium
CGGTAAAACGACTGAGAATAATCCTGGGAAGACGGAATAATTCAACTCGAGTCATAAACTTTCACATAAAATGATCAAACGTTACCTGCAATCTCATTAACTCGATCGACCGCTAGCCTTTGGTGTGCTGGGTGTCACGCTCACTGTTTGATCGGAAGAGGGAACAGCGGGTTTTTCTTCGGGTGACTGAACAGTCGGTGTATTCGGTAATTGTCCAGCCGGCGACTGCGGCTCGTTTGCATTCAAGTCAAGGGGAGGCAAGTGAACAACTGAAACCGAAGCCGATTTAAAAAAACGTCTTCCTCGCGCAAGCTCAGCAGGCGATGAAGCAGGCGGCGACGTCGGTGTGAGTTGAGGCGTTGAAACAGGCGTCGCAAGAGGCGATGGAGTAGATGAAACCGACGAACTCCGCGAGGTGGGCGATTTTGATCTTGAACGCTCTCTGAACATGTCAAGAATCTCAAAAAGACGTCTGCTATCTACCGACTTGCGCTCATCTACAGCATTTTTATCTTCTGATCCTCGTCGTTTCACGAGATCCACTGGATTCTCACGTATATTTGTCAAATCTTTTGGGGGATTCCAACACTCGTCTGTATGATTATATTTTACATAATAATATCGATTGTCACCTAATTTCGCACGCGCAACCCCGAGCTCCCATTTAAAATGATTGTTATCCCGCGTGAATGGCGTTTTGTGATCTTCTTTTTTATTTGACGCAGAAAAATAGATATAAGCATCGCCTGTTTGCTGATTGGCAAATAACGCGGATCCAATTTTAAAAATATTATCTGACAAATCCCTGTATTTTATTCGCTGTTCTTTCGATAATTCTTTCAGCTTCGATTTTGCTTTTAAGAGAACACCTAATTGACTGATCACCGAACAGGAAGGAATATCACTGTCACACAGTTTTTCTAATTCTTTCACTTTCGCTTGGGCTTTTTCGCCTGACCAATAAACAATGGGCCTACCATTCGCATTATAAAATTTATTTGCATTCAGTTTTTCAAAACACTCTCTGAAACGGGTTAAAACAGCCGTTTCCTTTCTAGCCATTGTCTGGATATCCAATTCAGTTAATGCGGTTAACTTCGTTCTCAATTCTTTATAAAATTCATCAAAATCACGTGCTAAAAAAGTTTGTCGGGCATCGGAATCTGCCTTTTCATCCAGACTCTGACCGTCCGAACCCATTGGCCTCACTTCAAAATATTTTTTGGCCGCCCCTTTCTTATGATCGAGATCATCCGCCAATGCTTTGCAATACTCAAATAAAGCCGACTTAATATCTCGTTCAATTTCTTCATCCGTTGGAACGGCTTGACTGACAACGACAACGGAAGCGGGATTTTGAACGGCTGCGGGCTGGGAAACAGCTTGATCGACAGCGGAAACAGCGCTATTAGCGGGGTCACTCTTTCTTGCGCCTGTCATTAATTTGCCTCGTTTTAGAATGTGTGCCTAATTTGAACATTATAGCATCAGTTGATTAATAATTTATTAGAAAAATCACGAAGTTCCCTATTTTCAATAAGAAACAATAAGATAAGAATGCTTAATTGAGTGAAAATAAGGGATCAATGCACACTATTATCCTCAAATTCCTCAATCGCAAACTTCAGCTTGTCATCATCGACTGTGACCAGGACATGCCCGCCTTTATTCAGGCGGCCAAACAACAATTCCTCTGCCAAGGGTTTTTTCAGCTGTTCTTGAATCAACCGTGCCATAGGTCGTGCACCCATCTTTTTGTCATAACCATGACTGGCCAGCCATGCACGCGCTTCATCATCAATTTCAAGCGCAACATGTTTTGATTCCAGCTGAACTTCCAACTCCAGCAAGAATTTATTGACGACATGTAAAATGGTTTTAATATCCAGTGTTTTGAATTGAATAATGGCATCCAGACGATTGCGAAACTCGGGTGAAAAGACACGATTCACAGCAGAAATGACATCGGTTGAGCCATCTTGTTGCGTAAACCCAATTGAAACTTTATCCAACAAATCAGCCCCCGCATTGGATGTCATAATCAGAATGGCATGACGAAAATCGGTTTTCCTGCCATTCGTATCCGTTAAGGTGCCATGGTCCATAATTTGTAATAATAAATTGAAAACATCCGGATGGGCTTTTTCAATTTCATCCAGTAACACAATGGAATGCGGGTGTTTGTTGACGGCTTCTGTCAACAATCCACCTTCATCATAACCAACATAACCCGGTGGTGCGCCAATCAAGCGTGACACCGTATGTCTTTCCATGTATTCAGACATATCGAACCGGATTAATTCAATGCCCAATTGTTTCGCCAATTGTTTTGTCACTTCGGTCTTGCCAACACCTGTCGGTCCAATAAACATAAACGAACCAATCGGTTTAGTCGGATCCCGTAATCCTGAACGGGCCAGTCTGACAGCCGCACCTAACGTTTCCACTGCTTCATCCTGACCAAAAATCATCATTTTCAAATCACGAATTAAATTTTTCAAGACTTCACGATCGGAAGTTGATACGTTACGTTCCGGAATGCGGGCAATTTTCGCAACGACTTTTTCAATGTCGGTTGTATCAATTGTTTTTTTACGATTGGCTTCGGGAAGCAAATATTGATAAGCACCGACTTCATCCACCAAATCGATCGCTTTGTCCGGTAAACGACGATCAGGAATATAACGCGTTGCCAAACGCGCTGCCGCTTCTAGTGATTCATCCGTATATTTCACACCATGATGTGTTTCAAAACGACTGCGTAAGCCTTTCAGAATATCAATCGTTTGTTCAATGCTCGGTTCTTTAATATCAATCTTTTGAAAACGACGTGCTAAGGCGTGATCTTTTTCAAAAATACCACGGTATTCTTTATACGTCGTGGATCCAATACAGGTGAGATCGCCCGATGCCAGTAACGGTTTAATCAAGTTAGAGACATCCATCAACCCACCGGAGGCGGCACCTGCACCAATGATGGTATGGATTTCATCAATGAATAAAATCGCTCCTTTCTGTTCTTTGAGCTGGTGTAAAACACTCTTCAAACGTTTTTCAAAATCGCCGCGGTATTTGGTGCCGGCGAGCAAGCTGCCAAGGTCGAGGGAATAAATAATACTTTCTTCGAGAATACTGGGAACATTTTTTTCAACAATAAATTTAGCCAATCCCTCTGCGATCGCTGTCTTACCCACCCCCGCCTCACCCACCAATAACGGGTTGTTTTTACGACGACGACAAAGGACTTGAACAGTCCGTTCTATTTCATCTTCACGCCCAACTAAGGGATCAATCAAGCCTAATTTCGCGCGTGCATTCAAGTTGGTCGTAAACTGTTCCAAAGGACTTGCGTTAGCATCTTCCTGCAACCCTTCACTGTCTTCCATGTAATGACCACCGAATTGATCATTCTCGCGCATGCCATTACTGGCACCGCGCGGTTTGGTGGAACCATGCGAAATATAATTAATCACGTCGAGTCGACTGACACTTTCCTGACGAATCAAATAAACACTTTGGCTTTCCTGTTCACTGAAAATAGCAGCCAGCACATTAGCGCCCGTGACTTCTGTTTTACCGGAAGATTGCACGTGGAAAACGGCGCGCTGCAAAACACGTTGAAACCCCAAGGTCGGTTGTGTATCACGGTCATGGATATGCGAAGGAATGGAGGGTGTCGTTCTGTCAATAAATTCGACCAGATTATTGCGTAATCGATTAATATTCGCGCCGCAAGCCTTCAACACTTCTGCTGCGGACGAGTTTTCAAGGAGTGCAATCAAAAGATGTTCGACGGTCACAAACTCATGACGTTTCGCGCGGGCTTCTTTGAATGCCAAATTCAAAGTGTACTCAAGCTCTTTGTCTAGCATGGCACACCTCCTAATGGTCAGATTACGTCACCTCAGTACTACAACGTAAAGGGTGGTCGTGCATCCTTGCATAATCCATTACTTGATCTACCTTTGTTTCCGCAACGTCTCTACTAAAAATACCGCAGATCGCCTTGCCGCTCGTATGAACTTCGTACATCGTCCGGGTCGCTATCGTTCGCTCCATGTTAAAAAACATTTCCAACACCGTCACAACAAACTCCATGGGGGTATAGTCATCATTATGCATCAAAACCTGGTACATCACAGGCTCTTTCAATTGAGGCCTGGTTTCCTGCACCTGTAATTCAGTTGTCCTCATGGCAAAATCAATACTCATACCCTTACCTTAAACATAGCCTATATCTACCATTTTTTCCTTATTTTATAAAAAAATCTATGGCGTTAATAAAAAAACCGAAAAACAGGCTATAATTATTAGATCCCCCATTCAATAAATGCGCAAAATATCTATCAAATGCCCTGAAAAGAAAAAATAAGCATCATCAGGTTTTTTTAATTATAGCCATGTCCAATTAATGTGCACTATACCATATGTTTAATAATTGCGTCACCAAAAGCAGAACAGCTCACTAATTGAGCACCTTCCATTTGGCGGGCAAAGTCGTAAGTCACTGTTTTAGCCTTGATTGCCCCTTCCATGCCATGAATAATCAAATCGGCCGCTTCAACCCATCCCATATGCCGTAACATCATTTCAGCGGATAAAATGAGCGATCCTGGATTCACTTTATCTTGGCCGGCATACTTGGGTGCGGTGCCGTGAGTGGCTTCAAATAGCGCTACGTTATCACTTAAATTGGCACCCGGTGCGATACCAATGCCGCCGACCTGTGCCGCCAGTGCATCGGAAATATAATCGCCATTCAGATTCAAGGTGGCGATCACGCTGTATTCCGCTGGACGGATTAATATTTGCTGTAAAAAGGCATCCGCAATGACATCTTTTATCATGATATCATGACCCGTTTTTGGATTTTTCAACACATGCCAGGGACCGCCATCCAGCGGTTTTGCGCCAAATGCCTCGCGCGCCACTTCATAACCCCAATCACGAAAAGCACCTTCCGTAAATTTCATGATATTGCCTTTATGCACTAACGTGACCGAATCACGCTCATTATCAATGGCATATTGAATCGCCGCTTTGACGAGACGATAAGTCCCTTCTTTTGAAACCGGTTTGACACCGATTCCGCAGTGTTCCGGAAAACGAATTTTTTTCACCTTCATTTCATTTTGTAAAAATTGAATGACTTTTTTTGCTTCAGCACTGTCTGCCTGCCATTCGATACCTGCATAAATATCTTCTGAATTTTCACGAAAAATGACCATATTGGTCAGCCAGGGTTCTTTGAGTGGACTTGGAACACCTTGAAAATAACGAACCGGCCGCAAACAAATATAAAGATCTAACTGTTGTCGTAAAGCCACATTCAATGATCGAATACCACCACTGACTGGCGTTGTTAAAGGACCTTTAATGGAGACCACAAATTCAGCCAAGGCTTTTAAGGTTTCTTCCGGCAACCATGTATCCTTATCGTAAACCGTCGTGGCTTTTTCGCCGGCATAAATTTCCATCCAGTGTATTTTGCGTTTGCCGTGATAGGCTTTTTCAACGGCTGCATCTACGACTTTTTTCATCACCGGTGTAATATCAACACCGATACCATCCCCTTCAATAAACGGAATAATCGGTTGGTCTGGCACATTTAATGTAAGATTTTGATTCACGGAAATTTTTTGTCCACCACTCGGGACTGTGATTTGCTGATATGTCATTTCTGGCACTCCCTTATTTTCAGAAAAGAACGTATGGTAACAAGGCCTGCCTGCTTCTCCCATCAAAATTTTACGAAAGATTTGTTTTGAAATGAGCTATTTTTGCGCACAAAAAATAATCTATTTTTATTAATAATGCACAGATTTTACATCTAAGATCACTAATGATACACTGCGCTGGTATTTTAATTTTGCATACAAAACAAAAGAGGAAATTTTCAATGAAGAAAATGACAAAGATCAGTGCAATAGTAGCTTCGTTATTAGTGGTTGGCGCAGCGAATGCAGCAACAACAGGTGGTTATGTGGGTGCAGGTTTAGGTGACAGTATTCTGAGAACACCGAATATCGGCAAAGAAGCCGGCGTTTCTACTTCTCAAAGTCGTGGTGGTTT